>JAFIEE010000088.1 GCA_020832705.1 Paracoccaceae bacterium | reverse complement strand
CCCTGCGCCCGGCGCGCGCAGGGCCGGGCGCACCCCGGAGTATTTGAGGCAAGATGAAGAAGGGGGCCGGGATGGCGCGGGTCGAACTGAGGGGGATCGTCAAGGAATACGGCGCCGTCCGGGTGATCCACGGGATCGATCTGGACATCGCCGAGGGGGAGTTCTGCGTATTCGTCGGCCCCTCGGGGTGCGGGAAGTCGACGCTTCTGCGGATGATCGCGGGGCTGGAAGAGATCTCGGGCGGCGATCTGCTGATCGGTGGGGACCGGGTCAACGCGTTGCGCGCGGCCGAGCGGGGGCTGGCCATGGTGTTCCAGACCTATGCGCTTTATCCGCACATGACGGTGCGGCAGAACCTGGCCTTCGGGCTGGAAAACATCCGGATGCCGAAGGACCAGATCGCCCGGCGGGTGGCCGAGGCGGCGCGGATGCTGAAGCTCGAGCCCTATCTGGACCGCCGCCCGAAGGCGCTGTCGGGGGGGCAGCGCCAGCGGGTGGCCATCGGTCGCGCCGTGGTGCGCGAGCCGCGGGTGTTCCTCTTCGACGAGCCGTTGTCCAACCTGGATGCCGAGTTGCGCGTCAGCATGCGCGGCGAGATCGCGACGCTCCACCGGCGGATCGGCAACACGATGATCTATGTCACCCATGACCAGGTCGAGGCGATGACCATGGCCGACAAGATCGTGGTGATGCGTGACGGGCGGATCGAGCAGGCAGGCGCGCCGATCGAACTGTACAACCGGCCGGCCAACACCTTTGTGGCGGGCTTCATCGGCAGCCCGCGCATGAATTTCCTGCCCTGCACGGTCACCGCGCGCGATGCCGAGGGAATCACGCTTCAGGATGCGCAGGGCCGCGCGCTTCGCGCGGCGGTGGACGGGCGCACGCTGGCCGAGGGCGAGACGGTGGAACTTGGCATCCGGCCCGAGCACATGCACCCCGATCCCGGCGGCTATCCGGTCGAGGTGGAGAATGTCGAGCAACTGGGCGGCGAGAGTTATCTCTATGTGCGCACCGAGGGCGGGATCGCGCTGACTGCGCATCTGTCGGGTCAGACGGGGCTCAGCCGCGGCGGGCGCGCGCATCTGGCGATCCGGCCGGAATTTGCGCATGTGTTCCGCAGGGACGGGGCGGCGCTGCCGCGGCTCAGGCTGGGCGAGCTGGCGGTCGGGGAGGAGGGCTGAGCGGGGCTCACGCCTCGGGCGTGAAGCCTCCGTAGCGGCCCTGATGGAACACCAGCGCCGCGCCGTCGCGGTGGCTGACCCGCAGCACCTGCCCGACGATGATTGCGTGATCACCGCCGTCATGCACCGCCGTCTGACGGCAGTCGAAACGGGCCAGAACCTGATCCAGCACCGGGGCGCCTTGCGCGTTGCGCCCGAAATCCAGCCCGTCGAAGCCCGGCCCCCCGCGCGCGAACCGCTCCAGCAGGCCGCGGGCTGATTGCGGCAGCACATGGATCGCGTAGTGCTGCGCGGCAAGATAGGCGGGGAAGCGGCGTGCGGACCGGGCCGGAGCCCAGAGCACCAGCGGCGGGTCCAGGGAAAGCGCGGCAAAGCTGTTGGCCGCAAAGCCCATCGGGCCGCCATCCGGTGTGTCGATGGTCACCAGCGTGACACCTGTGGCGAAGCTGCCCAGCGCATCGCGGAAGGCGCGCGCCGTGTCCGGCCCGGGCACGAAATCCGCAGGCGCGGCGGGGCTGCCATCGGGCATCAAGCCACCTCGCGGCCCAGTGCAAGGGTGTAGAGTTCGAACCATGTCTGGCGCTCCATCGGCACCGCCAGCGCTTCGGAAATCCGGGCGATCCGGTCCAGCCGGTTGGTGCCCATCACCGGCACGATCCCTGCCGGGTGGCGCAAGAGCCAGGCGACGGCCACGGCGCTCCAGTCGGTGCCGGCTTCGGCGCCCAGCGCATCGAGCCGGGCGCGCAGGCCCGGCGCGTCCGCCAGAGCCCCGCCGGCCAGCGGCGACCAGGCCATCGGCGTGACCCGGTGGCGGTGCAGCCAGGCGATATCGCCGTTCACGAATCCCGCATGCGCGGTCAGGCTGAGTTCGATCTGGTTCACCACCAGCCGGTTGGTCATCCGCGATTGCAGCAACTCGGTGTCCCAGGGCCGGAAGTTCGACACGCCCACCGCGCGGACCTTGCCCGAGGCGACCAGCGCGTCCAGCGCCGGGCCAGTCTCGTCAGGGTCGATCAGCGGGTCGGGGCGGTGGATCAGCAGCAGGTCGATCCGGTCGGTCGCCATGTCGCGCAAGCTGGCCTCGACCGAGGCGGTGATATGCGCGGCCGAGGTGTCATAATGCTTCACCCGCGCGCCGGAATGGCGGCCAGCGGGGGCGACGATGTCGCATTTCGTCACCAGCTCGATCCGGTCACGCAGCCCCGGCGCGGATTTCAGCGCAGCACCCAGCAGTGCCTCGGCCGTGTAGCCGCCATAGATATCGGCCTGATCCATCGTGGTGATGCCCTGCGCCAGGCAGCCCTCGACCTTGGCCTGAACATGGGCGGGGCTGGTGTCCGGGTCATCGCCCAGGCGCCACATCCCGTAGACAAGGCGCGAGATCGACAGTTCGGGCAGGAGCGTGACGCGTTCCATCAGTGGCGAGGTCCGTTTCCAAGGGGGGTGGCGGGGGTTCCGGCGGGGACGCGGCCATAGGCATGGGGCAGCGAGACGGTCCTGAGTTCGGGCATCACCTTGGCGCCGAAGATTTCGGCCTCGGCATGGTGGGGATAGCCTGACAGGATGAAGGCGCGGATACCCATGCTGCGATAGTCCGCAAGCTTCGAAAGCACCTGATCGACCGAGCCGACCAGTGCCGCCCCGCAGCCTGAACGCGCCCGCCCGATTCCGGTCCAGAGCCCGGGTTCGACATAGCCGAACCTGTCGGCCAGTTCGCGCGCGCGGGCCTGATGGGCCACGCCCAGGCTGATGCTGTCATGCGCGCGGTCCCGGATCAGCTTGCCGTATTCGTCATCAAGCTTGCTGACGAGGTGTTCGGCATATTCGCGGGCCTCGGCCTCGGTGTCGCGCACGATCATGTGGACGCGCAACCCGTAATCCAGCGTGCGGCCATGGGCGGCAGCGCGGGCATGGACGTCGCGCATCCGCTGGGCCAGCACCTCGCGCGGTTCGGGCCACATCAGGTAGACATCGCATTGCGCGCCGCAGAGTTCCAGCGCATCGGGCGAGTAGCCGCCGAAATACAGAAGCGGCCCGCCGTTCTGCTGATAGGGGCGGGCGGGATCGGCGGTCAGCCTGGCGATCTGATAGATCTCGCCGTCGTATTCGATGTCATCGCGCGTCCAGGCGCGGCGCAGGATTTCCACCACCTCGTGGCTGCGCTTGTAGCGATAGGCGCTTTCGGCCACCTCGCCGGGAAAGTCGCTGCTGATCACGTTCAGTGTCAGCCGTCCCTCCAGCATGTGATCCAGCGTGGCGACGGTCCGCGCCAGCATGACCGGCTGCATCTCGCCGCAGCGGATCGCGGCCAGGAAGTTGATCTTGCTGGTGATCGGCGCGCAGCCGGCAACGAAGCTCAGCGTGTCCTGACCGACCTGATAGCTGGACGGGCACAGGATGTTGCGAAAGCCGTTGGCTTCGGCCGTCTGCACAAGGCTGGAGCAATGCGCCCAGCTTGACCGCAGCCGCCCGTCCGGGACGCCCAGGAATTCGTAATCATCCGAGCAGAGCGCGGCGAACCAGCTGACCTCGGCCCCGTCCAGATCCGCCGATGTGACCGGCACCACGCTCATGAAACGCTCCATCCCCGCTGCATGTTTTCGCTTGCGTATCAGGTCGGATATCGTAAATCAATAGAGTATCAATTTGCCGGGCAGGAGGACGTCTCATGGCCGAAACCGGCGCGCTGCCGCTGCACATGCAGATCTCGGAACTGCTGATCCGGGACATCGCAGCCGGTCGGCTGGTCGATGGCGAACGCCTGCCGCCCGAGCGCGAGATGGCGGCCCGGCATGGTATCTCGATCGGCACGCTGCGCAAGGCCCTGGCCGCGCTGCAGGCGCAGGGGATGCTGGAGCGGGTGCAGGGCTCGGGCAACTACATCCGCAGCGGACCCGATCCGGGGCGCGGTTCGGGGGCGGTCTATGCCTTCCTGCGGCTGGAACTGGCCGAAGGGGGCGGCCTGCCCACCGCGCGGGTGCTGTCGGTGGACCGTCTGCCCAAGGATCCCGCGCTGCCAGAGTTCGGGTCCGATCCGCAGGGCCACCGCATCCGCCGTCTGCGCTTCCTGTCCGGGACCGTTGCCGCGGTCGAGGAGATCTGGCTGGACGGGGCGCAGACCCCGGTCCTCAAGGCCTCGGACCTGTCGGAGTCGCTCTATCACTTCTACAGCACGCGGCTGGGCCTGCGCATCGCACGGGCCGAGGATCGGGTAGGGCAGGGGCCGCTGCCGGACTGGGCGCCTTCGGCCTTCCCCTATCCGCCCGGCACCGCGCTGCCGATGATCACCCGCGTCAGCCACAGCCATGACGGCGCGGCGGTCGAAGCGTCCTGGACATGGTTCGATCCGCAGCATGTGCGCTACACCGTCAGGCTCAGATAGGAATACCCGCTTGGACAGGATCAGATACGGCATCATCGGCTGCGGCATGATGGGGCAGGAGCATCTGCGCAACCTTGCGCTGGTGACGGGCGCCGAAGTCGCCGCCATCTTCGAGCCCGATGCGGGCATGCGCGCCGATGCTGCGGCGCTGGCCCCGGGCGCTGATATGGTGGACAGTCTGGACGCGCTGCTGGCCGCGCCGGGGCTGGACGCGCTGCTGATCGCCAGCCCGAACCATCTGCATGTACCGCAACTGCGCCGGATCGCCGCCACCCGGCCTCTGCCCCTGCTTGTGGAAAAGCCGCTGTTCACCGACCCTGCCGACCGCGACTGGCTGGCCGCGCTCGACTATCCGGCTCCGCTATGGGTGGCGATGGAATACCGCTACATGCCCCCCGTGGCCGCGCTGATCGAACAGGCCGAGGCCGTGACCGGCGGGATCCGGATGCTGACCATCCGCGAGCATCGCTTTCCCTTCCTGCCCAAGGTCGGCGACTGGAACCGCTTCAACGCCAATTCCGGCGGCACGCTGGTCGAAAAATGCTGTCATTTCTTTGACCTGATGCGCCTGATCCTGCGCGATGATCCGGTGCGGATCATGGCGTCCGGCGGGCAGGCGGTGAACCATCTTGATGAGCGCTACAATGGCGCGGTGCCCGATATCTGGGATCATGCCTATGTCATCGTCGATTTCGCCCGTGGTGCCCGCGCGATGCTGGAACTGTGCATGTTTGCCGAAGGGTCGCGGTATCAGGAAGAGATCAGCGCCGTCGGTCCGGCGGGCAAGATCGAATGCCTTGTGCCCGGGCCGGGGCGGTTCTGGCCCGCGCATCTGGGCGCGCCGCCGGTGCCGCAGGTGATCGTCAGCCCGCGCGACCCCAGGGGGCCGCGACAGATCGCGGTTCCGGTCGACCCCCTGTTGCTGGCGGCGGGCGATCACAACGGGTCGACCTATTACCAGCATGCCCGTTTCGCTGCGGCGGTGCGCGGGCAAGGCCGGGTCGAGGTGGACGTCACCGACGGAATCCGGGCGGTGGAGATGGGGCTGGCCGCCCAGCGCTCGGCCCTGACCGGGCAAGCCGTCACATTGGGCGCGCAGCCGTGAACGGGGCGACGGAAAAGCGCAGCCTGAAGCCAGTGCCGCCCCGGGTGGTGCGTCCGTCGCTCTCGTCGGCAGGGATCGGCGCGGCGTGCCAGAGCGCCGGGTCCGGCGTCAGGGGCGCAGGTCGGCCGCAGCCTTCAGGGCAACGACGCGCGACGCCCGTCGCTGTTGCGCCGCCGCAGCCAGAGTTCGAGCGCCGCGAGATAGGGGATGTAGAACGCGAAATACTGCACCTGGTCGAATGGACCGGTGAGTTGCGCGTTGCTCCCGAGGCCATCGGTCAGGCTGAACCAGAGGGCGTAATGCAGCCGGAAGATCAGCGACCCCATCACAAGGACAAACAGCCGCAGCGCCCATGCACTGTGCCGATCGAAATCGCCGGCTCGCGCAAGGCGCAACGCCTGAACCGCACAGCCGAGCATCAGGGCGCCATAGAGCGCGAACCCGAAGTCCATCAACGGGCCTGCGATGGTGCCGCGAAGGGCGATGTAGATCAGTCCCCCGACCGCGACCGTGATCGATGCGAGCACGATCACGCGGCCAATCATCCGGTGCAGCCAGGGGTGCCGCTGGCGTATCCGGGCGATCAGTTGAAACGGCACGAGAACCATCGCCGCGGCACCAAGGATCATGTGCCCGAAGATGGCGAGGTTCGCGAAGGTGCCACCGGGCGTGTAGATATAGGTCACTTCGGACAGATCGATGCCGAGCCCGCGCAGGCCGAAGCGCAGCGAATAGGCCGCAAAGCCGAGCGCGGCCGTGCCGAGCACAACGACACCGAGATATCTGACCATGGTGGCGAGGCGCTGGCGCAGCTGCATCTTGCCTGTCTCCGGGCTTGCTGGGGGCATACCCTAACCCACAGCCGCCCGGCGCGACACTGTCACCTCCGCGCTACAACGACCAGCCCCGCGACGGGGTCACGGTGGTGGCCCCGCGCCCGGTCGGTCTGAGCAAAAAAGGAGCGGCCAGCCTCAAGGCGGCGGTGATGCGCGGACGGCCACGGCGGGCACAAACGCTCCCCTCGAATGGCCCGGCTTCCTTGCGGCAGGTCACTGCGCCGGGGTGTCTGACCCTCCTCAGCCGAAACGCCCGGTGACATAGTCATTCGTGCGCGACTTCTTCGGGTTGGTGAAGATCGTATCGGTGTCGCCGTATTCGATCAGGCGCCCCAGATACATGAAGGCGGTGTTGTCCGACACCCGCGCGGCCTGCGCCATGGAATGCGTGACCATGACGATCGAATAGGTGCCCTTCAACTCGTCAATCAGTTCCTCGATCCGCGCGGTGGCGATGGGGTCGAGCGCCGAGCAGGGTTCGTCCATCAGGAGCACCTCGGGGTCCGAAGCGACGGCGCGCGCAATGCACAGCCGCTGCTGCTGGCCACCGGAAAGCCCCAGCGCGGAGTCGTTCAGCCGGTCCTTGGCCTCGTCCCAGAGCGCGGCCTGCCGCAGTGCGCGCTCCACGGTTTCATCCAGAATCGCCTTCTTCGTCACCCCGTCCACCCGCAGCGGATAGGTGATGTTGTCATATATGGTCATGGCGAAGGGGTTGGGCTTCTGGAACACCATGCCCATGCGTTTGCGCAGTGCGATCACATCGACGCCCTTGCCGTAGATGTCGAACCCGTCCACGGTTATCTGCCCTTCGATGCGCAGCCCGTCCACCAGATCATTCATCCGGTTCAGACAGCGCAGGAGCGTGGACTTGCCGCAGCCAGAAGGGCCGATCAGCGCCGTCACCTGCCCCTTCTGGATTTCAAGCGTGTTGTCGAACAGCGCCTGTTTCTCGCCATACCACAGGTTGAAGTTTCGGATATCCAGCGCCGGGCCTTCATTGGATTTCCGGACGTGATAGGCGGTGGGCTCGAATTCGAGAATGTCGCTCATGGGGTCTGCCTCAGAACTGGCCGGTGGCGTATTTGCGCTTCAGGCGGTTGCGGATGATGATGGCGGTGGCGTTCATGGCAACGATCAGCGCCAGCAGCAGAAGCGTGGTGACAAACACCATCGGCTTTCCCGCTTCCGAGTTGCGCGACTGGAAGCCCACATCGAAGATGTGGAAGCCCAGATGCATGAAGCTGCGGTCCAGATGGATGAAGGGATAGAACCCGTCGATGGGCAGCGCCGGGGCCAGCTTCACCACGCCGACCAGCATCAGCGGCGCCACCTCGCCCGCGCCGCGCGCCATGGCCAGGATCATGCCGGTCATGATGCCCGGCAGCGCCTTGGGCAGCACCACGTAGCGGATCGTCTGCCATTTCGATGCGCCGCAGGCCAGCGACCCCTCGCGCATGGAGCGCGGCACGGCGGACAGTGCTTCCTCGGTCGCGACAATCACCACCGGCACGGTCAGCAGCGCCAGCGTGAGCGAGGCCCACAGGATACCGCCCTTGCCGAAGGTCGGGTTGGGCAGGGCCTCGGGATAGAACAACTGGTCGATGGTCCCGCCCATGGCATAGGCAAAGAAGCCCAGCCCGAACACCCCGTAAACAATACTCGGCACCCCAGCCAGATTGTTGACCGATATGCGAACAATCGAGGTGACGCGCCCCTGCCTGGCGTATTCGCGCAGGTAGAGCGCGGTGATCACTCCGAAGGGCGCCACAAAGACCACCATCAGAAGCGTCATCGCCACGGTGCCGAAGATGGCGGGCAGCACGCCGCCCTGGGTGTTCGCCTCGCGTGGTTCGGCCGAGACGAACTCCCACCAGCGCGCGAAGTAGATGCCGACCTTGTCCAGCAGCCCGATGGTGTTGGCCGGGTAGTAGCGCACGATCTGGCTGATTTCCGGCGTGATCTGGCGCCCGCCGACCTCTTCCAGCGTCACCGTGTAGCGCCGGTCTACGGCGCGGACCTCATTTGCCCGCGCCTGCAACTCCTGAAACTCGGCCTGCAATTCGGCGATGCGTTCCTGCGAGGCCGCCACCACCGGTGCGGCGGCTTCCTCGCCCTGACGCAGCACGGCGCGGCGCTGGTTCAGGCGCTCGCGTTCGATCAGGTGGTTGATGCCGCCGATCTCGCGCCGCTCGATATTGCGGATTTCGCGGAAACGCTCGCGCGCCGCGCGCTGTTCGCGCTGCAGCACCGCAGGGTCGTATGCCATTTCCTGCCCGTCGATGGTCATGCCCGCAATCCGGCCCACGAACACGCCCCAGGTCTGGCGCTCGAAGTAGTAGAAATCGGCGGGGTTCGCCGCGTCGGCGACTTCGAAATCCGCAACCCAGCGGAAGTCATCGCCGTAAAGGTCGAAGTTCGCGGTCTGATAGAGCGTGCGATAGGCGAAACCGTCATCGGCCGCGACTTGCGCGCGCACCTCCTCGGGGAGTGTGGCCATATCCGGGCGATAGATGGTGCCGCGCCGCTCCACACCGGCGATCACCGTGCCGTCGGTCAGTTCGACCCGTTCGATGGGTTTGGGCCAGAAGGTGGTGGCGCCATTGTAGAGCACCGCCATCAGGAAGACGGCGATCATGATGATGCCCAGTGCCAGCGCACCACCGAAGCCCCAGAGCGCGGGTTCGCCTAGTGCCGACAGGTCGGCGGAATACCGGCGGCGGCTGCGCGGCGCCACCGTGTCGCGCGCGGCCACGCCGGCCAGCCCGGCAGCACCCGAGGCAGGGGGGCGTTGGTCATTGATGATGGTCATTCCCGTATCCCCGCGATCACAGGTTGAAGGCGCGCTTGCGGAAGCGCTGGCGGATCAGCTCCGCCCCGGTGTTGATGATGAAGGTCATGACGAAAAGCGTCAGGGCGGCCAGGAACAGCACGCGATAGTTGGTGCCGTCGCGCACCGCCTCGGGCAGTTCGATGGCGATATTGGCCGAAAGCGTGCGCAGCCCGGAAAAGATGTTCCATTCCATGATCGGCGTGTTGCCCGCCGCCATGACCACGATCATGGTTTCACCCACCGCGCGCCCCATGCCCATCATCACCGCCGAGAACACGCCCGAGGCCGCCGTGGGCAGCACCACCCAGCGCGCCGTCTGCCAGGGCGTGGCGCCGCAGGCCAGCGAAGCGGCGCGCAGATGGGCCGGCACCGCGTTGAGCGCGTCCTCGGCCAGGGTGTAGATGTTGGGGATCACGGCAAAGGCCATGATGAAGCCCACCACCAGCGCGTTCCTTTGCTGATAGCTGTCGATGAAGCTGCCGCGCGGGTCATAGCCCACTGCCGTCAGCGCCGAGGCGGCGAGATAGGAGAGGATCATCGCCAGGACCAGAAGCACAAGCCAGCGCCCGGCATCAACCGCGCCCGCGCGCGACCGCTCCATACCGCCGATCAGGTCGCGGTAGTGATGGCCGAACTGCTTGCGGAAACTCCAGGCGACCAGCAGATAGCTCAGCGGCAGCAGGATCAGGAACATGAAAGGCGTGCCCGTGCCCGTGCGCCCGGTGGTCCATTGCTTGAAATCGCCCGCGAACAGCGCGCGCTCCAGCAGCGGGCCAAGCTGCATGGCCAGCCAGGCGGTGATCAGGATGGACAGACCCATCAGCACGAATTTCGGAAAGCCGTTGTAGCGGAGCGCGACGGGGGCGGGGAGCGTCTGCCAGACAAAGGCGCCAATCATCAGCCCCATCGGCAGCGCGAAAAAGCCCAGCAGCACCGCGCCGATCCATTCCTCGACCAAGGGCGCCAGCACCAGCGCCGCGATGAAGCCCAGAACCACCGTGGGCAGCGATTCCATCATCTCCATCATCGGCTTGACAGTGCCGCGCACGCGCCGGTCCACGAATTCCGAAGTGTAGATCGCGGCCATCAGGGCAATCGGCACGGCAAAGATCATGGCGTAGAACGCCGCCTTGAACGTGCCGAAGATCAGCGGCACCAGCGAGTATTTCGGTTCGGCCAGATCGGTCCCGGCGGTGGACTGCCAGACATAGGTCGGCTCCATGTAGCCTTCATACCAGATCTTGCCGAACAGCACGCCCAGCGTGACCTCCGGGTGGCGCTGGGTGTATTGCCAGGCCTCGACCTCGCCGCCCTGACTGACCAGCATCACCCCGTTGGAACGCGGAAAGATCATGCCGCTTGAGTCGGCGGTCACATCGCCCGAACGCGCCAGTTCGAACAGCACCTGATCCGAAGTCGAGTGATAGACCCAGACATTGCCCGCAGCATCGATGGCCACGAATTCCTTCTGGCGCTGCGCCTCGGACAGATCGACAATCGACGCGGGCATCGGGGCGTGGGTGCGCGCGCGGATCAGTTCACGGCCATCGGTGGTTTCATTCGTGCCGGTCTGCAGGCGGAAAAAGGCGTTCAGCCCGCCATCTTCGGTGCCCACGATCAGCGTCTCCTCACCCGAGAGAAACGTCATCGCCGTGACCGCGATCCCGTCATCGGCCACGCGGCGCACTTCGGCGAGGCTCGGGTTGTTCATGTCGCGCAGATCGTAGCGATAGATGAAGCCGTCATCGCTGGCCACGATGGCGCGGTCGCCCGTGCCCGACAGCAGGATTTCGGTCACGCTTGCATCTGCGGCCAGCCCGGTCAGCGGCGGCAGATCGGTCGTGGTCGTGGTGACCGTCTCTTCCCCGGTCATCATGTTGGTCTGGATGCGCGACTGGCTGACGCGCACCTGATTGGCGGCATCGACTGTCGCGAATGAAATCGTGGGCCGTTCGCGCGTGCCGCCCACGCGGTAATCGACCGCGATGATCGGCAGGTCGGACACCTGCTGACCCTCGCCAAGCTCGATCACGCTGGACAGGGTGCGGAAATCACCCGTGCCGACTTCGGTATAGACGCGCCCCTCGCCCATGCGGTCGCGGTCGTCGATCCGGGTCAGCCCGCCAGGCAGGTTGCGCCGCGCCGTGGTCGCGGTTTCCACCCCCAGCGTGGCAAAGCGCACGACCCCGTCGTCAAAGCCGAAGGCGACGCGGTCGCGCTGCAAGGTGCCGTTGACGGCCGTGACCTCGGCGCCGCGGAAATCCCACTGGTCGCGCATCACTTCGGTGCCGGTGGGGATGTGATAGGTGATCACCCGCCCTTCGGCCGCAACCGCAATCCCCAGCGTCTGGAATTCATCGCCATTGATCCAGATGACATCCTGTTCGGTGTCGAGCTGGTAGCGGACATTGCCTTCCAGCGAACCGCCCGCCATCATCGGCATGACCACGCGGAACAGGAACACCATGATCCCCAGAACCGCGACAATCACCATCAGCCCGCCGACGGTGATGACCCCGCGCGCGATATTCTCGCCCAGCTTGACGCTCGTGCGGGTGGTCATCCGCCGCTGCCGGGCCGCGATGCCGCGTTCGCTGGTGGTGGGCGCGCTGTCGGTCATGCTGCATATCCATCAGCTAAAAATGCAAAAGGGATGGGGCAGCCATCGCCACCCCATCCGATCAGGTCCGGGCCTCAGTTCAGGCCGAATGCGGCCAGATCCTGCTCGGCGATGAAGTTCACCAGCGGGAAGAAGCCTGCGCGGACAACGTCCTGCTGGCCCTGCTGGCTGTAGACGTAGCGCACGAACTCGGCGCGCAGCGGCTCCAGTTCGGCGTTGGGGTCCACGTTCATGTAGATGTACAGGAAGCGTGCGATCGGATAGATGCCCGAACCGGCATCCTCGGCCGTGGGCGAATAGCACTCGCCATCCGCGCCGCGGATATCGATCGCCTTCACATCGGCCGTGGCATAGCCCACGCCCGAATAGCCGATCCCGCCGATATCGGCCGCCACGCCCTGGATCACGGTCGAGGACCCGGGCTGTTCGCGCACTTCGGCGCTGTAGTCACCGCCGAACAGGGCCACTTCGCGGAAGTAGCCATAGGTGCCCGAAGCCGAGTTGCGGCCATACATGGCAACAGGGCGGTCGGCCCATTCACCGGTCAGGCCAACCTGGCCCCAGGTGGTGATGGCTTCATCGGCGCCGCCCGCACGGGTGGACGAGAAGATCGCGTCGACTTCCTGCATGCTCAGGCACTCGACCGGGTTGTCGCGGTGCACGAACACGCCCAGCGCATCGATGGCGCCGCGCATCGGCAGGGGCTCGTAGCCATAGCGGGCTTCGAATTCCTCGATCTCGGTGCCGCGCATCGGCCGCGACATCGGGCCGAACTGGGCCGTGCCTTCGACCAGCGCGGGCGGGGCCGTGCCCGAACCGGCGCCCTGGATCTGGATCGCAACGTTCGGGTAGTTCGTGCGGAAGCCTTCCGACCACAGGGTCATCAGGTTGTTCAGCGTGTCGGACCCGATCGAGGTCAGATTGCCGGAAACACCCGAAACGGCCTCGTAGACGGGCAGGTTGGGGTCAATGTTCTGGGCCTTGGCCATACCTGCGCCGAGAGCCAGCACGGAAACGGCGACGGAAAGGGAAAGGGACATGCGCATGAGACGCTCCTGGGTGTTGCGCCCGTACCGGGCATTGGGAACACGCCCCGCTTAATGCGCCTCTGTAACGGTCTCATGACAGGATGAGATTACCCTTGGGGCGCCGCGCGCGTGGCCCGGTGTCCCGCCGCGCCGATGCACCCCGCCGAAACCGTATCCTGCGACAGCCGGCCCCTGCCCATCGACGTGCGCGCTGCATCCCGGCGTGATGACGATATCGCGCAGGCGCGCATTCGGACACGGCGCGGCTGTCCACCCGTCCGGAACCGCGCCCGCGCAGCCTCACGGTCAGGCGGCGCGGCTCCGGCGATGATCAGCTGCGCTCGATCTCGACCCGGTCGGCAATTTCGGGCGCGATCAGCCCGGCATGCAGGGCCAGCAGGATGATCCGGGCATCATCCGAATCGCCTGCGGCGATGGCGTCCTCGAATCGCTCTTCGACCTGCAGCGCGGCCTCGGCGCCATTGTTTTCGATGAACTGCGCGTGGCCAAGCAGGCAATAGGCCAGCAACCGGGCCGCACTTTCATGGTCCGCTGCGGCCTGCGCGCGCCCCTGTCGTTTCCGGATCTTCAGGAGCGTCAGCTTGACCGCCTCGGGCACCATGAGCGGATGCAGCCCGGACGCGCGCAGGGCATCATCCAGCGCCCGGATGGCGGCGCCGCGCCCGAAAAGATCGAAGACTCCGAACATCGCCGCAGCCTAGCAGGGGCAGGCGTCGGATTCACCTCGATTCGGTGCCGAACGCACGATGCCGGTGCGGGTGTCGTCACGCTTGCTCAGGGTCCCGGTGCGGGCGCGTTTCCCCCACGCCTACCATGGCATTGAGAATGTCTTGATGTTTGTGAAGGATTTCATGGCTTCG
>JAFIEE010000087.1 GCA_020832705.1 Paracoccaceae bacterium | reverse complement strand
GGCCCCCCCCCCCGGGCGCGGTCTCAATACCCCCGGGCGCGGTCCACAAGGTGCAGGAAGGGCACCCCGGCCTCGCCCCGGCGCACGTTCTCGGCGATCACCCCGGCGGCGGTCTCGGGGCGGGTGGCGGCGGCGATATGGGGGGTCACGGTCACGCGCGGGTGACTGCGGAACGGGTGATCGTCTGGGAGCGGTTCGGTGCGGAACACGTCAAGCGTGGCGTGGCCCAGATGGCCCGCGTCCAGCGCCGCCAGCAGCGCGTCATCATCGATCAGCGCGCCGCGCCCGGGGTTGATCAGCACCGCACCCTGCGGCATCCGCGCCATGGCGGCGGCGTCGAGCAGGTTTTCGGTCTGTGGGGTCAGGGGCAGCAGGGTCACCGCGATCTGCGCGCGCGCCAGCACCTCTGACAGCCCCTCGACCCCGTGGTGGCAGGCAATGTCATCAACCGCGCGCGGGCTGCGGCTCCAGCCCAGCACCGGAAAGCCAAGCCCTGTCAGCGCCCGCGCGCAGGCCAGCCCCAGCGCGCCAAGACCCAGCATCGCCACCGGGCGTTCGCTGGCCAGCGGCGGCACCGTCGCGTCCCAGCCGGCCAGCGGGCGGTTGATGAACCGGTCCATGCCCAGATGATGGCGCAGCACATGGCCGGTGACGTATTCGACCATCCCGGCCTCGAGCGCGGTGTCCACCATCCGGCACAGGGGTTGCGACAGCGTGGGGTTGCCGACGATCCGCTCCACCCCGGCCCAGAGGCTGAGCACCGCCTTGCAGCGCGTGTAGGGCCGGAAATCGCTGATCCCGCTGCCGGGTGCGACGACGATGTAATCCACCGCCTCGGGCGCGGCCTCGGTGACCAGATGCGGGGTCAGCCCGGCGCGGCGCAGCGCGTCCTCGAGCGGCGCGGCATAGATATCGAAGCGTTCGGCCCCGGCGGAAAACAGGATGGTGGGGGTCAAGAGCGGGTCCTCGGGCAGTGCACATGGGCGCTTTGCAACAGCCCGAAGCCGATCATCAGCACCAGCATCGCCGATCCGCCATACGACACCAGCGGCAAGGGCACCCCCACCACCGGCAACAGCCCCATCACCATCGCCATGTTCACCGAGAAATACAGAAAGAATGTCACGATAACCCCCGCGGCCAGCAGCGAGCCGAACCGCGTGGCTGCCCGCAGCACCGTATAGCCCGCAAAGACAAGGATCAGAAGATACAGAAACAGCAGCGTTGCCGCGCCGACAAAGCCCAGTTCCTCGGCCAGGGTGGTGAAGATGAAATCGGTGTGCTTTTCGGGCAGGAAGTTGAGCCGCGATTGCGTGCCTTCCATGAAGCCGCGCCCGGACCAGCCGCCCGACCCCATGGCGATCTTGGCCTGGGTGATGTGATAGCCCGCGCCCAGCGGGTCGATGCCGGGGTCCAGAAAGGCGTCGATGCGGCGATATTGATAGTCGCGCAGGATCTGCCACTCGGTCCCGCGCGAAGCCAGCACCAGCGACACGCCGCCCACGCCCGCGCCGATCGCCACGGCGAAATAGATCCACGAGACGCCGGCGATGAACATCAGGATCACCCCGCCGCCGCTCAGCAGCAGCGCCGTGCCCAGATCGGGCTGGCGCAGGACCAGGAGCGTCGGGATCATGATGATCAGCAGCGCCAGAAACACCCACAGCGGGTGCGAGGTGCGTTTCAGGTCCAGCCAGTCATAATAGGCCGCCAACGCCATCAGGAGCGTGATCTTGGCCAGTTCCGACGGCTGCAGCCGGATCGGTCCCAGTTCCAGCCAGCGCTTGGCGCCCATGCCCACGGTGCCGAAGAATTCGACCCCCAGCAGCAGCAGCACCGACACGGCATAGGCCACCCCCGCGATCGAACGCCAGAACCACAATGGCGTGAAGGCGATGGCGAACATCAGCCCCAGCCCCACCGCGAAGCGCTTCATCTGCGGATCGGCCCATGGGCGCATCGCGCCCCCGGCCACGGAATAGAGCATCAGGAAGCCCATGCAGGCCACCGCCACGATCAGCAGCACCAGCGGCCAGTTCAGGTGCAGCACCTTGGACAGCCCGGTGGGCATCCGTTTGACGTTGTACTCAAGATAGCTCATGCCTGATCCACGCCGTCGCGGTCGAGCGGGCGCAACCGCGCGCTCAACTCCCGCATCTGGGTTTCGATCCGGTTGCGCTGCGGCGCCGGATAGGCCGACAGCGGCGGCATGCCGTCATTGAGCGCGGCCAGAACCACATCGCGTCCGATCGGGGCCGCGGCGCTGGAGCCGCCGCCGCCATGCTCCACCACCACCGAAACGGCGATGCGCGGGGCGTCCTCGGGGGCGAAGGCGACGAACAGCGCGTGGTTGCGCCGGTTCCAGGGCAGATCTTCCTGTCGGCGGATGCCGGCTTCGCGCTCCGCGCGGGTGATGGAAAACACCTGCGAGGTGCCGGTCTTGCCCGCGTGGCGGTGCTCGGCGGTGACGATGCGCGAGGAATAGGCCGTGCCGCGCGCGTGGTTGGTGCATTCGGCCATGCCGCGCCGGATCAGCGCCAGCCATTCGGGCCGCAGGTCCAGCGACATGGCCTCGGCGTTTGCGAGTTCCTCGCCCCCCACGGCGCGCACCAGCCGTGGCAGGATCGCGCGGTTGGTGGCCAGCCGCGCGGTCATCACCGCCAGTTGCAGCGGCGTGGTCAGGACGAACCCCTGCCCGATCGAGGCATTGACCGTATCGCCCACCAGCCACGCCTGGCCGCGCCGGGCCTGCTTCCATTCGCGCGTGGGGTTCAGCCCCGAGGCCACCGCCGACATCGGCAGGTCATAGCGGATGCCCAGGCCCAGCCGCTCCGACATCGCGTTGATCCGGTCGATCCCCACCCGCAGCGCCATCTCGTAGAAATAGACATCACAGGATTCCGACAGCGCCGAAACCAAGTTCATCCGCCCGTGCCCGCCGCGCCGCCAGCAGTGGAAACGATGCCCCGAGATATCCATGTGTCCGGGGCAGAAGACGCGCTCGTTGGCGTTGGTCTCGCCCGCGTCCAGTGCCGCCAGGGCGGTCACCATCTTGAAGGTCGACCCCGGCGGATACATGCCCTGCACGGTCTTGTCGGCCAGCGGGCGGTAAGGGTCTTCCAGCAGCGCGCGGTAATCGGGCACCGAGATCCCGCGCACGAAGAGGTTGGGATCGAACCCGGGCGAGGACGAGATCGCCAGAAGGTCGCCGCTGGCCGCGTCCATCACCACCACCGCCGCGCTTTCCCCGTGCAGCCGCGCCTGCACGAAATTCTGCAGCCGCGCATCCAGCGTCAGTTGCACGTTCTGGCCCGGCGTGCCCTCCACACGGTCAAGCTCGCGCATGACACGGCCCACGGCGTTCACCTCGATCCGGCGCGACCCGGCGGAGCCGCGCAGATTGTCCTCATGCGCGCGCTCCACGCCGATCTTGCCGATCTGGAAGCGCGGAATCTGAAGCACCGGATCGGGCACTTCCAATGCCTCGAGGTCGCGTTCCGAGACCGGGCCGACGTAGCCGACCACATGCGACATGTCCTCGAACAGCGGGTAATGGCGCGACAGGCCGACCTCGGGGGTGATGCCGGGCAGGGCGGGGGCGTTGGCGGCGACGCGCGCCACCTCTTCCCAGCTCAGCCGTTCGGCCACCGTCACGGGCACGAAGGGGCGGTTGCGCATCACGTCGCGCCGCGCGCGGGCGATATCCTCATCGCTCAGGTCCACCAGCTTGCGCAGCCGGTCGAACACCATGTCCACGTCGCCCGCATCCTCGCGCACGATGACGATGCGGTAATTCTGTTCGTTGCCGGCGATCAGCACGCCGTTGCGGTCATGGATCAGCCCGCGCGTGGGCGGGATCAGGCGCATGTTGATGCGGTTTTCCTCGGCCAGCAGGCGGAACTGGTCGGACTGGCGCAACTGCATGTCCTGCATCCGCCAGACCAGCGCGCCCATCGCACCCAGCTTCAGCCCGCCCAGCACCAGCATCCGCCGGGTGATCAGGCGGGCGCTGTCGGTCTCTTCCTTCGGCGACCGTTTCATAGCCTCTGTCCCAATGCATCGACCTCGCCGGTTGCCGGTTTGCGCACGCGCAACAGGAAATGCGATACCGCCACCACCGCAGGATAGGCCAGAACCGTGCCCAGAAACTGCCCGAAACTCAACCCGAAGGACGGTTGCGGCACCATCACGATTGCGAGGATCAGCCGGTTCAGCAGCAGCATCGCCAGCATGGTGCCGCTGACGAAGGCGTATTCGAACCAGAAATTCAGCCCGCGCAGGGTGCCGGTGCGGCGGCGCAGGAATTCCGAACCCAGCAGCACCATGAGCGCCCAGAGCCCCGGTGGGCGCATCAGCAGCAGGTCCTCGAGCAAGAACACAGCGCCGATCACCGGCGCGGGCAGGTAATCGGGGCGCCGCACCACCCAGGCCAGCGTCAGGCACAAGAGCAGGTCGGGCGCGGGAAAGGTCCAGGCGCGTTCCCCCAGCGGCAGCATGCGGATGAACAGCGAGACCGCCGCCAAGGTCAGGAACAGGGCCGCGAACCAAAGCGGATGGACCGGGCGTTGCTCAGCCATCGCCATCCTGCGCCGGTGTGCTGTCAGCGGTCTCGGCGGCCTCGGCGGGGGTGTCCGGGGTCCAGGGCACCACCAGCGCGCCGGGGTCGGTGATCCGTTCCGCCGGGCGCGAGCGCAGCACCCGGAGGAAATCCAGCCGCCCGTAATCCGCCGCCAGCCGCAGCCGCAGCCGCCGGTCGGCGCCCAGCACCACCTCGCCCACCAGCAGCCCCGAGGGGAACACCCCGCCATCGTCCGACGATACCACCCGGTCGCCCGGGCGCACCTCTTCGGGTGATTCGATGAAATCGAGGATCGGCAGCGCCGAGTTGTCGCCGGTCAGCAGCGCCCGCTGCCCCGAAGGCTGGATCACCACCGGCACACGGCTGTTGGTGTCGGTCAGCAGCACCACCCGCGCCGATCGCTGCCCCACGCCGGAAATCCGCCCCGCGAGCCCCAGCCCGTCCATCACCGCCCAGCCGTCCTGCACCCCGTCGCGCGCGCCCACGTTCAGCAGCACCGACTTGCGGAAGGGCGAGCCCGAATCGGCCAGCACCACGCCGGTCACATGGGTCAATTGCGGGTCCAGCCGCACCTGATTCAGGTCCAGAAGCTGCGCATTGCGCTGTTCAAGCTGCAGCGCCGCCTCGCGCCAGGCGCGCATCTGCTGCAATTCGCGGCGCAATTCCTGGTTCTGTTCGTAGATGCGCGCATAGGAACGGAAGTTCTCGGCCATGTTCACGGCCTTTGCCACCGGCAACAGCGCCCAGTCGAAACTGGGCACCACCGTGTCCACCAGCGCGGCGCGGAACTGCTCCATCCGCGGGCTGTCCACCCGCCACAGAACGAAGGTGGCCAGAAGCACGAACACCATCAGCCCCACCACGATGCGGCGCACCGGGCGAATGAAGTCCTGATCCGACGAACGATCCTGAGCCAATGCAGCCTCTTGCGGCCCGTTTCCGGGCGGGGGCGTCAGCTTTCGTAGTCGATCGCGTGACGCAGTTGCTTTTCGTATTCCAGCGCCTTGCCGGTGCCCATGGCCACGCAGTTCAGCGCCTCGTCGGCGACCGAGATCGACAGCCCGGTCTGTTCGCGCAGCGCCAGGTCCAGCTCGCCCAGTAGCGCGCCGCCGCCGGTCAGCATCACGCCGCGGTCCACGATGTCGGCGGCCAGGTCCGGCGGTGTGGTCTCCAGTGCCATCATGACCGATTCGACCATGGTCGTCACCGTTTCGGCCAGCGCTTCGGCAACCTGGGCCTGGGTGATCTCGGTTTCCTTGGGCACGCCGTTCAGCAGGTCGCGGCCCCGGATCTGCATGGCCGCGCCGCGGCCGTCATCGGGCATCCGGGCGGTGCCGATGGTGCACTTGATCTTCTCCGCCGTTGCCTCGCCGATCAGCAGGTTCTGCTGGCGGCGCAGGTAGCTGATGATCGCCTCGTCCATGCGGTCGCCGCCCACCCGGACCGAACGCGCATAGACGATATCGCCCAGCGACAGCACCGCAACCTCGGTCGTCCCGCCGCCGATATCGACCACCATCGACCCGGTGGGGTCGGTGATCGGCATGCCCGCGCCGATGGCCGCGGCGATGGGTTCCGAAATCAGCCCGGCGCGCCGCGCGCCCGCCGAAAGCACCGACTGCCGGATCGCGCGCTTTTCCACGGGCGTGGCGCCATAGGGCACGCAGACGATGACCTTTGGCTTGGAGAACATGGTGTTGCGGTGCACCTTGCGGATGAAATGCTTGATCATTTCCTCCGCCACGTCGAAATCGGCAATCACTCCGTCGCGCATGGGGCGGATCGCCTCGATGCTGCCGGGCGTGCGGCCCAGCATCAGCTTCGCGTCCTCGCCCACGGCCAGCACCTGCTTGCCGCCGTCCTTGATGTGATAGGCCACCACCGAAGGCTCGTTCAGGATGATCCCCCGGCCCTTGACATAGACCAGCGTGTTGGCGGTGCCGAGGTCGATTGCCATGTCCGAAGTGAACAGGCCAGACAGAGAAAACATCCCGGGGTTCCTGCGATCAGCAAAATGGGGAACCGCCCGGGCCGTGCCCGGACGCTCAGTTCGCCCTTATAGGCGCGGGCGGGTGGCGGGGTAAAGGGGCGCAGCGGCCGCGCGGGCGCCGCTCCGCGCCCTCCCGCCGATCACGATGGGGTCATCACCCTGCAAGGCCCTGCCATCGCCCGCCCGCAATGTCACCCCGCATGTATCATCGCACTCGCGTTCCCCCGCGCCTGCGCCAGCACCAGCTTGTTGAGCGCGTTGACATAGGCCCGGGCGGAGGCCACGACCGTATCGGTATCCGCCGACTGGCCGGTGAAGATTCGCCCCTCCGCCTCCAGCCGCACGCTGACCGTGGCCTGTGCGTCGGTGCCCTCGGTCACGGCGTGGACCTGATAGAGTTCCAGATGGGCCTCGTGGGGAAACAGCATGCGCACCGCGTTGAAGGTGGCATCCACCGGTCCGTCGCCGGTGGCGTCGATGGATTTTTCCACCCCGCCCACGGTCATGGTCAGTTCCGCCTCCTGCGGGCCATCGGTGCCGCAGATCACGCGCAGCCGCCGCAGTTGCAGGTGGTCGTCCGCGCCGCTGGCCGCGCTGTCCTGCATCAGCGCGATCAGGTCGTCGTCATAGACTTCCTTCTTGCGGTCGGCGAGCGCCTTGAAGCGCACGAAGACGTCCTTCAACTGGTTGTCGGCCAGTTCATACCCGAGTTGCGCCATCTTCGCGCGCAGCGCTGCGCGGCCCGAGTGCTTGCCCATCACCAGATTGGTGGCCTGCAACCCGATATCCTCGGGGCGCATGATCTCGAAGGTTTCGGCGTTCTTCAGCACCCCGTCCTGATGGATGCCGGATTCGTGGGCAAAGGCATTCTTGCCCACCACCGCCTTGTTGAACTGCACCGGAAAGCCCGAAACGGCGGCCACCATGCGCGAGATGTTCATGATTTTCGTGCTGTCGATCGATGTCCGGTAGGGCAGGATATCGTTGCGGACCTTCAGCGCCATCACCACCTCTTCCAGCGCGGTATTTCCCGCACGTTCGCCCAACCCGTTGATGGTGCATTCGATCTGGCGCGCCCCCGCTTCGACTGCGGCCAGCGCGTTCGCCGTGGCCATGCCCAGATCGTTGTGGCAATGCGTGGCAAGGATCACCGCATCCGCGCCCGGCACCCGTTCGCGCAGCATGGCGATGATCTCGGCCGATTCGCGCGGGTAGGTGTAGCCGACGGTATCGGGGATGTTGATGGTGCTGGCGCCGGCCTTGATGGCGGTTTCCACCACGCGGCACAGGTAGTCGCGTTCGGTGCGCGTGGCGTCCATGGGCGACCACTGCACGTTGTCGCACAGGTTGCGGGCATGGGTCACGGTGTCATGGATGCGCTGCACCATCTCGTCCTGGTCCAGCTTGGTGATCTCGCGGTGCAGCGGCGAGGTGCCGATGAAGGTGTGGATGCGCGGGCTTTTCGCCTCGCGGATCGCCTCCCAGCAGCGGTCGATGTCGGTGAAGTTGGCGCGCGCCAGCCCGCAGATCGTGGCCCGCTGCGCCAGCCGCGCGATGTCGCGCACCGCCTGGAAATCGCCGTCCGAGGCGATGGGAAACCCGGCTTCGATGATATCGACGCCCATTTCGTCCAGAAGCTGCGCGATTTCCAGCTTCTCGGCATGGCTCATGGTGGCGCCGGGCGATTGCTCGCCGTCGCGCAGGGTGGTGTCGAAGATCAGGACGCGGTCCTGTGCGGGGGTGGGGGTGGTCATGATGGTATCCTCGGTGTCCTCGGGCCGAAAGGCGGGGTCCGGGCGCTGGTCACCTCTGAGCGGTCGCGCCCGAGGGCACGCTCAGAGGCGGCTAAGGAGGAGAATCCGGCGCGCCCGGCGCAGATGCGCGCGAGGAGCGGGGGCGATATGTCCGTGCCGGTTCATGCGCGCGACTATACGCCCCGGTCCGGAAATGAAAACCCCGAAAAACGGATCGGGCGGGAGCGCGCGTCGCGCGGGCCCATGACCATCCCATGGCGCGCGGTTCCGACCGCGCGCGTTGTGGTCCGGTGTCCCTGCGCAAAAGCGCCCCCCGGCCGTGCGGGGGGGGGGGGGTGGGCACGGCCCGGGGGGGCGTTTTGGGCCCGCGCGCGCCCCCCCCCACAACCACCCCGGCCCACCCCCCCAGTTCGTCGGCGCATTTCGCCCCGCGCCCGCAGCCTGCCACCGCCACTGCCAGCCGTGCGCCAAGCCGCCGGATCGCCGGGCGGTCCTCGGGGGTGAAGACGGTGACGCAGGGCTCCACATGCATCCGCGATGTGTCCAGCCCCGGCATCAGCCCTTCGATCAGGGTGCGCAGGTAGACGCCCACCTCGACCGAGCCACCGCTGCGGAACCAGTCGCCGACGGCCTCGGGCGTGTCCAGCAGGCTGTCCTCGGGGTCGCCGCCGATCTTCACGTAATGCTGGCCGTCCGGATAGCGGATGGGCGGCAGCAGATAGGGCACCTCGCCCGCCGGGGTGCGATAGACGAGGGTGGGCATGCCGCCGGGCGCGGCCGCCGTGTCCTGTGCAAACGTGTCCTGTGCAAACGTGTCCTGTGCATGCGCGTCCTGTGCAAAGAAGGCGATGGTGCGGGCATGGACCGCCAGCGGCAGCGGCTCCGGCAACAGCGTGTTGGCCCAGCCGCCATTGGCCACCAGCACCCGGTCGGCGGGCACGTCGCCCGCATCGGTGATGACGCGGGCGCCCTTGGCGGTGATATCCAGCCGCAGGGCGGTGGCGTCCATCACCTCGGCCCCGGCGCGGCGGGCGGCTTCGGTCTGGGCGGCGACCATGCGGCGGGGGTTCACATGGCCTGCGCCGCGCGGCTCGTAGCGGGCTTCGATCCCGTCCGGGAAGGCGAAACAGGGGAAGCGCGCGGCCAGCGCGGCCCCGGTCAGGGTTTCGGCGTTGATCCCGGCCTCGGCCTGCACGGCGGCCACGTCGCGCATGTAGTCCCCGCCTGCGGGCGCCGCGATCATCGCCCCCGATTCGGTGAAGAACCCGATGCCGCTTTCGGCCTCGATCTCGGCGTAACGTGCGATGGAGGCGCGGCTGACCGCGCTCCAGAACGGGTCCGGGTCCAGCGCACGGGTGATCCGGCCTTCGTCCCAGTGGCTGGCGAACACGCCCCGGTGCGTGGCCTTCTGCGCCGGTTCGCCGGGGCCGATCAGCACCACCGCCTGCCCCGCGCGCGCCAGATGCCGCGCCGCCGCCGATCCGATGGGGCCGCGCCCGATCACAGCGATTGTCATGTGCGCTTCCGTGTTGTCAGTTCCCGGTTGTGACGATACCGACCTGCACGGGATTGGAAAGGGGTGTCATGGTGGCGAATGACACGGAGATCGCCGTGATCGGCGGCGGCGTGGTGGGGCTGTCGGTCGCGCTGCGGCTGGCGGATGCGGGGCGCGCGGTGACGCTGATTGCCCCGCCGGATGCGGGCGACGGGGCGTCCAGCGGCAATGCGGGCGTGATCGCCGACTATGCGGTGCTGCCGGTGGGCACGCCCGAGGTGCTGCGTGCGCTGCCATCGCTGCTGTTCGACCGTCTCAGCCCGCTGGCGATCCGGCGCTCTGCCTTCGTTTCGCTGCTGCCCTGGCTGGCACGCTTCGCCGCCCAGTCGCTGCCCGGCCCGGCGCGCCGCAACGCCCGCGCCATCGCCGCGCTGCTGGCGGAGGCCGCGCCCGAATGGCGCGCGCAGGCCGACCGGATCGACGCAAGCGACCTGCTGCGGCAGCGCGGCTCGCTCTATCTCTATGAGCGCGCGTCCGATATTTCGGACAGCGCGCTGGACTGGCAGCGCAGCCTTGGCGTGACGGTGGAACGGATCGGACGCGCGGAACTGGGCCAGCTTGAACCGGGACTGCCCGGCGATGTGGGCGTCGGCGCGGCGTTCTTTCCGCAGACCATGACCGTGGCCGACCCCGGCGCGCTGATGCAGCGGCTGGGCGCGGCGGTGGCTGCGGCTGGCGTGGCGCGCCGCGCGGCGCGGGTGACGGCGCTGGAGGCGGGCGCGGACGCCGTGGCGCTGCGCTGCGACGATGGCACGGCGCTGCGCGCGTCCCGCGTGGTGGTGGCCGCCGGGGCCTGGTCGCGCCCGCTGGCGCGCATGGCCGGCGACCGGGTGCCGCTGGACACCGAACGCGGCTATCACATCGAATTCGACATGGCGGCGCAACCGCTTGGCCGCCAGATGACGCCGGTGGCGCGGGGCTTCTACTTCTGCCCCATGGCCGGGCGGCTGCGGGTGGCCGGGACGGTCGAACTGGGCGGGCTGGCGGCGCCGCCCTCGCCGCACCGGGTCCGGGTGCTGGAGGAAGGCGCGCGCGCGATCCTGCCGGACCTGCCGCCCGTTTCGCGGCACTGGATGGGGTTTCGCCCCTCGCTGCCTGATTCGGTGCCGGTGATCGGCGCGGGGCGGGGCGGGGTGCGGGTGCTTTACGCCTTTGGTCACGGGCATCTGGGGCTGACGCTGGCGCCGGTGACGGCGCGGATCATCGCCGATCTGGTGGCGGGGCGCGACCCGGGGCTGGCGCTGGCGCCTTATGCGCCGGATCGGTTCCGGACCATGCCCTTCTGAATCACCGCGCGCAGGGTGCTGGCGACCACCAGCGCCGCAAAGACTCCCGCCGCCACCGCGACGATGCTGGGCCCCGAGGGCGTATCCAGCCGCAGCGACATCTGCAATCCGCCCCAGACCGCCCCGCCGCCGATGGCGATTGCGGCCAGCGCCATCGCCTCGGGCGAGCGGGCGAGCGTGCGCGCGGCGGCGGCGGGGATGATCAGCATGGCCGCGATCAGCAGCGCGCCGATCACCTTGAGCGCCACCGCCACCACCACCGCCAGCGCCAGTGTCAGCACCAGCCGTTCGCGGCCCGGGTCGATCCCGGCGGCATGGGCCAGATCCTCGTTCAGGGTGGCGGTCAGCAGTGCCGACCAGCGCCAGGCCATCAGCCCCGCCACCAGCGCCGACCCGGCGACGATCACCCCGAGGTCCGCCCGCGAGACCGCCAGGATATCGCCGAACAGATACGCCGTCAGGTCCACCCGCACCGTCGGCAGGAACGAGACCGCGACCAGCCCCAGCGCCAGCGCCGAATGCGCCAGCACGCCCAGGGTGGTGTCCATGGCCCAGCCGCGCCCGGCAAGGGTGGAAACCAGCATCGCCATGACCAGCGCCACCGCCATGGTGCCCGCGAAGATCGAGATCTGGAAGGCCAGTGCCAGGGCCACGCCCAGAATGGCGGCGTGCGCGGTCGCATCCCCGAAATATGCCATCCGCCGCCAGACCACAAAGCAGCCCAGCGGCCCCGTCGCCACCGCAACAGCCAGGCCCGCCAGCAAGGCGCGAGTCAGGAAATCATCCAGCATCAGTGGCTTGAAACCTTTTCTTGCGATGTGACTGCAGGATTGCCATGGGTGCAGTTGTCATCATGGGTGTGATCGTGCTCATGTTGATAAAGTGCAAGCGCGCCCCCGGTGCCCAACCCGAACAGGGCGCGGTATTCCGGCGCGCGCGAAACCACGCTGGGCGTGCCCTGGCAGCAGATATGCCCGTTGAGGCAGATCACCCGGTCCGAGGCGCTCATCACCACATGCAGGTCATGGCTGACCAGCAGCACCGCTGCGCCGGTCTCGCGCCGCACGCGGTCGATCAGCCGGTAGAAGGCGGCAACGCCGGGCTGGTCCAGCCCGGTGGTGGGTTCGTCCAGCATCAGCAGGTCCGGGTCCGCAAGCAGCGCGCGGGCCAGCAGCACGCGCTGGAACTGCCCGCCCGAAAGCGTGCCCATGTCCTGCCCCGCCACATCCGGCACACCCACCTGGGCCAGCACTTCGGCGATCCGCGCCGCGGACTGGCGCCGGGGCAGGGACAGAAAACGCCGCACCGGCAGCGGAAGTGCGGCGTCGATGTGCAGCCGCTGCGGCACATAGCCGATGCGCAGCCCGCGCGCACGCGTCACCGTCCCGCGCGCGGCATCGATCACCCCCAGGAGCGCGCGCAGGAGCGTGGACTTGCCCGACCCGTTCGGCCCCACCACGGTCACGATCTCGCCGGGCGCAATGTCGAAATCCACACACCGCAGGACCGTACCGCCGCGATAGGCGACACTCACGCCCCGGGCGGAAACAAGGGACGCGGGCGCGCTCATGCCGCTTGCGCGCATTGCGGGCAGAGGCCCAGCGCCTCGATGCTGACCCGTTCCAGGCGGAACCCCAGCGCGTCGGACGCGGCCTCCACGGCGTCGCGCGGGCCGTCCAGCGGCGCTTCGGCCACGGACTGGCACTCCCGGCAGATCAGGAACACCGCCTGATGATCCTCGCCCGGGTGGGCGCAGGCGGTGAACGCGTTCAACCGCTGGATACGGTGGGCAAATCCGTTCGCCACCAGGAAATCCAGCGCGCGATACGCCACGGGCGGTTGCCGCCCGAATCCGTCGGCGGCCAGATGCTCCAGCACCTCGTAGGCGCCCAGCGCGCGATGTTCGCGCAGCAGGATTTCCAGCGTCCGGCGGCGCACCGGTGTCAGGCGCAGCCCGCGCGCGCGGGCCAGTTCCTCGGCCCGCGCCAGCCCTTCGTGCAGACAGTGGCTGTGGTCATGGGCGTGAAAGGCGCGCTCGGTCTCGGTCGGCAGGGCCATCCTGTTCCGCTCCTTGACGGTTATAGTATAACATATTAACTCCTCCCCCAAAGGCAACCCTGAGGAGCTTACATGCGTTACACCATCACCCTGATCGGCGCCAGTCTGGCCCTTCCGGCCCATGCAGACGCGCCGAAGGTCATCACCGACATACCCGTGGTGCATTCGCTGGTCGCACAGGTCATGGGCGATCGCGGCACGCCGGATCTGCTGCTGGACCGCGGCGGGGACCCGCACAGCTTCCAGTTGCGGCCCACCCAGGCGCGGGCGCTGGAGCAGGCGGACCTGCTGTTCTGGATCGGCCCCGAGATGTCGCCCTGGTTGCAGCGTGCCATCGACGGGGTCGGGGTTGCCGGCGATGTGGTCAAACTGATCGAGGTGCCGGGGCTGCACCTGATGGAGTATGCGTTCGGCCATGAGCATGGCCATGACCACAGCCACGGGCATGACGACCACGGCCATTCGCATGACGAAGGCCACGGCCACGGGCATGACGACCACGGCCATTCGCATGATGACGATCATGGCCACGGGCATGACGACCACGGCCACGCGCATGATGACGATCATGGCCACGGGCATGACGACCATGGCCACGCGCATGACGAGGACCACGGCCACGGGCAAGACGACAAAGCCCAAGAGCATCAAGATGACCAAGGCCGCGGGCATG
>JAFIEE010000086.1 GCA_020832705.1 Paracoccaceae bacterium | reverse complement strand
GCCGAAGGGGGTTCGATGCCCCCTTCGGACGCCCCCCCGCACGCCGAACCCGCCGCCCCGGCGCAGCCTGACAACGTGATCTGGCTGACCTGCGCCGAAAAGGAACTGAAAAAGATCCCCTTCTTCGTGCGCGGCAAGGCCCGGCGCAACACCGAGAAATTCGCCACCGAAAAGGGCCTGCACGAAATCTCTGTCGATACGCTCTACGAGGCGAAGGCGCATTATGCTCGATAGCACCCATATCGGCGCCCCTGTTGGCGCAAAGCCCTACCGCTTCGTCGTGGTCACGCTCGATGCCCATGCCGCCGGCCCGGCCCAGCGCGTGCTGCCCCGCCTGCGCGCCGATTTCCCGGGGCTGGAGGTCTCGATCCATGCCGCCGCCGAATGGGCGGAGAATCCGCAGGCGCTGGCCGCGGCCAAGGCGGACATCAACGCGGCCGATATCGTCGTGGCGAATCTGCTGTTCATCGAGGAGCACGTCACCGCCTGCCTGCCCGAACTGCAGGCCGCGCGCGAGCGTGCGGATGCCTTTGTCGGGGTGATCGCCGATCCGCAGATCGTCAAGCTGACGAAGATGGGCGATCTGGACATGGCGAAACCGGCCTCCGGCATCGCCAAGGTGATGAAGAAACTGCGCGGGGGGGGCGACAAGTCCAGACCAGCCAGCGGCGCCAAGCAGATGAGCCTTCTGCGCCGCCTGCCGAAGATCCTGCGCTTCATCCCCGGCAAGGCGCAGGACCTGCGCGCCTGGTTCCTGTCGATGCAATACTGGCTGGGCGGGTCGGACGAGAATATCGAGGCGATGATGCGATTCCTGATCGCGCGCTATTCGCACCGCCCCGAATGGCACGCCGTCAAGGCCGCCGCCCCCATCGACTACCCCGAGGTCGGGCTTTACCACCCGGATCTGCCGGATCGCATCACCACCGACGCGGGCGCCCTGCCCCGGCCCGCAGGTGCCACGGGCACCGTGGGGCTGTTGCTCATGCGCTCCTACATCCTGGCGTCGGACACCGCGCATTATGACGCCGCGATCCGCGCGCTCGAAGCCCGCGGCCTCGCCGTGGTTCCCGCCTTCGCCGGGGGGCTGGACGGTCGCCCCGCCATCGCCGCCTATCATCAGGGCCGGATCGATGCGCTGCTCTCGCTCACCGGCTTCAGCCTGGTGGGTGGCCCGGCCTATAATGACAGCCCGGCGGCAGTGGAAACGCTGGGCGCGCTCAACGTGCCCTATATGGTCGCCCACCCGCTGGAGTTCCAGACGCTGGGCCAGTGGGCGGCCTCGGGCACGGGGCTGGGCCCGGTGGAAACCACCATGCTGATCGCGCTGCCGGAAATCGACGGCGCCACCTCGCCCACGGTCTATGGCGGCCGCCACGGGGCCGAGCGCTGCACCGGCTGCGCGCACAACTGCCATGTGGAGCGCGACACCCGCGCCATGGCGCCCTGCCACGAGCGTATCGCCTCGCTGGCCGAGAAGCTGGCCCGCACGGTCGCCCTGCGCCGCAAGACCAATGCCGACAAGAAGGTCGGGATTGTGCTCTTCGGCTTCCCGCCCAATGCGGGCGCGGTGGGCACCGCCGCTTACCTCGATGTCTTCGAAAGCCTGTTCAACACGCTGCAGCGCATGAAGGCCGAGGGCTACACGCTCGATCTGCCCGAATCGACCGACGCGCTGCGCGATGCCGTGCTCAGGGGCAACGCCGCCCAGCACGGGCAGGAGGCGAATGTCGCGGCCCATGTCTCCGCCGACGAGATGGTGCGCAACTGTCCGCCGCTGTCGGCGATCGAAAGCGTCTGGGGCCCGGCGCCGGGGCGTATCCAGTCCGACGGGCGCGGGGTGTTCATCCTGGGCGCGCAGCTTGGCAATGTCTTTGTCGGCGTGCAGCCCGCCTTCGGCTACGAAGGCGACCCGATGCGGCTTCTGTTCGAGAAGGGGTTCGCACCGACCCACGCCTTCACGCAGTTCTATCTGTGGCTGCGCAACACCTGGGCCGCTGATGTGGTGCTGCATTTCGGCATGCATGGCGCCCTGGAATTCATGCCCGGCAAGCAGGCCGGGATGGGCGCGCGCGACTGGCCGGACCGGCTCATCGGCGAGATGCCGAATGTGTATCTCTACGCCGCGAACAACCCGTCCGAGGCCAGCCTTGCCAAGCGCCGCTCGGGCGCGGTGACGGTCACGCATCTGACGCCCCCGGTCGCGCAGGCGGGGCTCTACAAGGGCCTGCAGGAGCTGAAGGACAGCCTCGCCCGCTGGCGGCGGATGGAGGCGGAAGATCCCGCGCGCGAAGATCTCGAGACGCTGATCGGCGAACAGGCCGGCGCCGTGGACCTGTCCGGCACGCCGGAATCGCTCTGGGTCAAGCTGCTGGAATGCGAGGACGCGCTGATCCCCGAGGGGCTGCACATCGTCGGCCGCGCGCTCGACGCGGCCGCCCGCGCGCATCTGCTGGAAAACGTGGACGCGACCGAAGAGCAGCGCGCGGCCATGGATGCGGCCCTGCAGGAAGACGGCGAACTGACGGGGCTCATGCGTGCGCTCAATGCCGAATACATCGCCCCCGTGCCGGGCGGCGACCTGCTGCGCGCCCCCGAGATCCTGCCCACCGGGCGCAACATCCACGCCTTCGACCCGTTCCGCATGCCGACCGCATTCGCTCTGCGCGAGGGGGCCGTTCAGGCGCAGAAGCTGCTCGACGCGCACCCCACCCTGCCGCGCTCGGTGGCGATGGTGCTCTGGGGGTCGGACAACATCAAGTCCGACGGCGGGCCGATCGCGCAGGCGCTGGCACTGATGGGCGCCACCCCGCGGTTCGATGCCTACGGGCGCCTGTCGGGCGCGGACCTGATCCCGCTGCCGGAGCTTGGCCGCCCGCGGATCGATGTGGTGATGACCCTGTCGGGCATCTTCCGCGACCTGCTGCCGCTGCAGACCCGCCTGCTGGCCGAAGCCGCCTTCAAGGCCGCCATGGCCGAGGAACCCGAGGCGCAGAACTTCATCCGCGCCCATGCTCTGGCCACGGCCCGCGACCTGGGGGTTGATCTGGAAACCGCCGCCTTGCGCGTCTTTTCGAACGCCGAAGGGGCCTATGGGTCGAACGTCAACCAACTGGTCGACAGCTCGGCCTTCGGAGACGAGGACGAACTGGCCGACGCCTATCAGGCGCGCAAGGGCTTCGCCTATGGCGTGAACGGCAAACCCGTGGCGCAGCCGGACCTTCTGAAGGCGACGCTGAAGACCGTGGATCTGGCGTATCAGAACCTCGAATCGGTCGAGCTGGGGGTCACGACCGTTGACCATTACTTCGACACGCTGGGCGGGATCGCCCGGGCCGTGAAGCGCGCACGGGGAACCGAAACGCCGGTCTATATCGGCGACCAGACCCGCGGCGCGGGCAAGGTGCGCACGCTCAGGGACCAGATCGCCCTGGAAACCCGCTCGCGCAGCCTCAACCCCAAGTTCTACGAGGCGCTGCTGAGCCACAAGTCCGAGGGGGTGCGCCAGATCGAAGCGCAGGTGACCAACACGCTGGGCTGGTCGGCGACCACCGGCAATGTGGAGCCCTGGGTCTATCAGCGCCTGTCCGAAACCTTCGTGCTGGACGAGGCCATGCGCCGCCGTCTGGCCGAACTGAACCCGCAGGCCAGCGCGCGGTTGGCCGGGCGGCTGATCGAAGCCTCGGAACGCAACTACTGGGCGCCGGATGCGGCCACGCTGGCCGCACTGCAGGACGCCGCCGACGAGATCGAGGACCGTGTCGAAGGGATTGCCGCCGAATGAGCAGCCCCGCGACCATAGCACTCCGTGGACAGGCCGGGGGGCCAGCCCCCCGGACCGGGTCGAAAGCCGTGGGGCCAGCCCCCCGGACCCCCCGGAGTATTTCCGGCAAGATGAAGGGAATGAAGAGATGAGCCCCAAGGACGAGATACCGGCCCTGAAGGGTCAGGATGGCGAAGGGTCGGTGCAGGTGCATATGGACCCCGCGCAGAAGATCGAGGGCGCCAAGGTGTTTTCGGTCTATGGCAAGGGCGGGATCGGCAAGTCGACCACCAGCTCCAACCTCTCGGCGGCCTTTGCCGCACAGGGGAAACGGGTGTTGCAGATCGGCTGCGACCCCAAGCATGACAGCACCTTCACCCTGACCGGCCAGTTGCAGCCGACGGTGATCGACATCCTCAAGGAGGTGGATTTCCACCCCGAGGAGTTGCGCGCCGAGGATTTCGTCACCGAAGGCTGGGGCGGCGTGATGTGCGTGGAGGCCGGCGGGCCGCCCGCGGGCACCGGCTGCGGCGGCTATGTGGTGGGCCAGACGGTGAAGCTGCTGAAGCAGCACCATCTGCTGGAAGACACCGATGTGGTGATCTTCGACGTGCTGGGCGATGTGGTCTGCGGCGGGTTTGCAGCCCCCCTGCAGCATGCGGATCGCGCGGTGATCGTGACCGCGAATGACTTTGACAGCATCTATGCGATGAACCGGATCATCGCCGCCGTTCAGGCGAAATCGGCCAATTACAAGGTCCGGCTGGCCGGCTGCATCGCCAACCGCTCGCGCGAGACGGACGAGGTGGATCGCTTCTGCAAGACGGTCGGCTTCAACCGGATCGGCCACATGCCGGATGTGGACGCGATCCGACGCTCGCGGCTGAAGAAGAAGACCCTGTTCGAGATGGACCCGGACGAGGACATCATCGCCTGCCGCAACGAATACCTGCGCCTGGCCGAGGTGCTGTGGCGCGGCACGGAACCGCTGAACCCCGCGCCGCTGCCGGACCGCGATATCTTCGAGTTGCTGGGATTTGACTGATGCGCGCGCTTTCCCCGAGCCCGAGCTATGATGCGACACGCCTGCGGGTGGCGGGCTATTTCGATGGCACCGCAACCCGGGTGTGGGAGCGGCTGACCTCGGACGCGCCGGTTTCGCGCATTCGCCAGACCGTGCGCGAAGGCCGCGACACCATGCGCGCGCTGATGCTGGGGCAATTGCCCGAGGATCTGCGCGGCGCGCGCGTGCTGGATGCGGGCTGCGGCACCGGCGCCGGGGCGGCGGCACTGGCCGCGCGCGGGGCCGAGGTGCTGGCCATCGACATCTCGCCCAAGCTGGTGGGGATCGCCGAGGCGCGCTTGCCGGAAGGATTGCCGGGGCGGGTGGAATTCCACGCAGGCGACATGCTGGACCCGGCCCTGGGCCGGTTCGATGCCGTGATCGCCATGGACAGCCTGATCTATTACACACGCCCTGACCTGGAGGCCGCGCTGACGGCGCTTTCGGCGCGCGCGGACCGGGTGGTGTTCACCGTGGCCCCGCGCACGCCGCTGCTGATGGCCATGTGGCACGCGGGCCGGATGTTCCCGCGCGCCGACCGTTCGCCCACCATGGTGCCGCAGGACTGGCGCCGGATGCAGGCGCCGGGGCTGACCCGCGTGGGCCGGGTGGCGCGGGGTTTCTACATTTCCGAATGTCTGCAGGTGGCGGCATGATCGTCTCGAAGCGCCTGATCAAGAGCGTGGGCACCAACTGGCTGCCCTTTGCGGATGCTGCCTCGGAGGGGTTGCCGCTGAGCCAGATCCTGCGCCTCAGCCTGTTCCAGGTTTCGGTCGGCATGGCGACGGTTCTGCTTCTGGGCACGCTGAACCGGGTGATGATCGTGGAGTTGTCGCTGGCGGCCTCGCTGGTGGCGGTGATGATCGCGCTGCCGGTGCTGGTGGCGCCGTTCCGGGCGCTGCTGGGCTTCAAGTCGGACAATCACCGCTCGGCCATCGGCTGGAAGCGGATTCCCTATCTGTGGTTCGGCTCTCTGTGGCAGTTCGGCGGGCTGGCGATCATGCCCTTCGCGCTGATCGTGCTGACCGGGGACAATGTCTATGACGTGCCGTTTGCAGGCGAAGTGCTGGCGGCGCTGGCGTTCCTGATGACCGGGCTGGGGCTGCACATGACCCAGACCGCGGGAATCGCGCTGGCCGCCGACCGGGCCGACGCGGAAACCCGGCCGCGGGTGGTGGCGCTTCTGTATGTCACTTTCCTGGCGGGGATGGCGATTTCGGCGCTGATCGTCGGCTTCCTGCTGCGCGATTTCGACGAAATCCTGCTGATCAAGGTGATCCAGGGCTGCGCCGTGGTGACGCTGGGGCTGAACCTGATCGCGCTGTGGCGGCAGGAGCGGGTGCAGCCCATGACCCGCGCCGAGCGCGAGGCGCCGCAGCCTGCGTTCCGCGATGCCTGGAATGATTACATCCGGGGCGGGCAGGCCGGGCGGCTGCTGGCGGTGGTGTTCGTCGGAGGCCTCGCCTTCAACATGCAGGATGTGCTGCTGGAACCCTATGGCGGCGAGATCCTGGGCCTGTCGGTCGGCGCCACCACCACGCTGACCGCCGTCTGGGCCGTGGGCGCGCTGGTGGGTTTCTGGCTGGCGGCACGCTGGCTGGCGCGCGGGCAGGACCACTATCGTCTCGCCGGGCGCGGCATCCTGATCGGCATCGTCGGCTTTTCGGCGGTGATCTTTGCCGCGCCGCTCGACTCGGCGGTGGTGTTCTTTGCCGGGGCCGGGCTGATCGGGCTGGGCATGGGGCTGTTTGCGGTCACCACGCTCACGGCGGCGATGGAGATGCCGCGCCGCGGGATCGTCGGCGGCGGGCTGGCGCTGGGCGCCTGGGGCGCGGCGCAGGCCACGGCGGCCGGGCTGGCGGTGGCGCTGGGCGGCGGCATCCGCGACACCGTGCAGGGACTGGCCAATGCCGGGACCTTCGGACCGGGCTTCATGACACCCGATATCGGCTATTCGGTTGTCTATCATATCGAAATCGGCCTGCTGTTCGTCACGCTCGCCATCCTGGGTCCGCTGGTGCGGACCCGCATCCTGACCCCTGACCAACCTCGCAACCAACGGATCGGCCTGGCCGATTTTCCGACCTGACCTCATGGAGGACTGACCAATGGATACCCCTTATGGCTGGATATTCTTCGGCAATTTCGATCTGGCGCTTGTTTCGCTCTACATCTTCTGGGTCTTCTTCGCCGGGCTGATCTGGTACATCCAGCGCGAGAACATGCGCGAGGGCTACCCGCTCGAAAACGATGACGGCAGCCCGGCCGGTTCGCTCCTGCCGGTGCCCGAGCCGAAGACCTTCAACCTTTATCACGGCGGCGAACGCAAGGCGCCCGACTACGAGCGCGAGGCGCGCGAACTGGCGCTGGCGCCGACGGCGGGGGGTGGCGGCTTTCCCTTTGCCCCCACGGGCGACCCGATGGCCGATGGCGTGGGGCCTGCGTCCTGGGCCATGCGCGAAGACGCGCCGGAACTCGATGCCCACGGCCACGCCAAGATCCAGCCCATGGCCGCCGCCGAAGGCTTCATGCTGGCTGCCGGGCGCGACCCGCGCGGGCTGCCGGTGATGTGCCATGACCGCAAGTCGCCGGGCAAGGTCAGCGACATGTGGGTGGACGTGCCCGAGCAACTGGTCCGCTACCTGGAAGTCACGCTGGAGGATGGCACAAGGCGGCTGGTGCCGATGCCGATGGCGCGGATCAAGGCCGACCGGGTGATCGTCAACGCACTGGATTCGGAAAGCTTCAAGGGCATTCCCGCCACCGCCTCGGCCACGCGGGTCACCAAGCTCGAGGAAGACAAGATCTCGGGCTTCGTGGCCGGTGGCTACCTCTACACCGCCGACAAGCGCGCCTCGCAGTGGAAGGCGCTGGGCAAGGTCCTGTCCGAACCGGCCTGACCGAAACTGCGACCACAAAAACAAAAGGGAACCGGACCATGTCACACGATGATTTCGCCTTTGAACCCGTCGAGGGCCTGCCAGAGCGGCCCCCGGCACATGAACGCATCCTGTGGCAGGGGCGCCCCGATACCTGGGCGCTGGCGCGCGAAGCCTACAAGATCAACTGGATCAGCGGCTATTTCGTGGTGATCGTGGGCTGGCGCGCCTCGGTCGGCGCGGCGGACGCGGGACTGGCCGGTGCAGTCGCCTTCGGTCTGCCCTATGCGGCACTGTGGCTGGCGGCCGTTCTGGTGATCATGGCACTGGCCTGGGTTTCGGCGCGCAGCACCGTCTACACCATCACCACCGCGCGGGTGGCGATGCGGATCGGCGCGGCGTTGACGGTCACGCTGAACCTGCCGTTCCGGCAGATCGCCAACGCCGATCTGGACCTGCGCAAGCGCGGCACCGGGACCATCGCGCTGGAAACGCTGGGCGAGACGAAATTCTCCTATCTGATCCTGTGGCCGCACTGCCGCCCGGGCCATGTCCGCGTGACCAAGCCAGCGCTGCGCTGCATCCCCGATGCCGCCGCCGTGGCCAGAATACTGTCCGATGCCGCCGAGGCCCGCGTCAGCGAGCCCGTGATCGAACGCAGCCCCGCCCCCGCCCCCGCACCCACGCGCGGGCTGGTCGCCGCCGAGTAAGGACCCCCCGCCATGACCATTGACCCGAACCCCCAGACCCCGTTCAAACCCGCCTTCAAGCGCGAGGATCGCAACGACATGGTGCCGATCGTGCTGGTGCGCGCCATGTTCGCGCTGGCCCTGGTCTCGCTGGCGCTGGTGACCTTTGCCGTGGTCACCGACCGCGAGCGCGTGGCCATCCCGCCCGATGCGCCGGTGGTGCAGGAATGGACCATCAGCCTTGTGGGCCATGATGCGCAGGCCGTCACCGTCTATGACGCCAACGGCATCATGCTGGCCGACATGGCGCACGGCGGCTTTGTCACCGTGATCCAGAACGGGCTGATGACCATGCGGCGGCGCCACGGGATCGACCCGGCCCTGCCGCTGCAGATCGTGCAATTCCAAAACGGACGGCTGGCCGCCATCGACCCGCTGACCGAATACCGCGTCGAACTGACCCAGTTCGGGCGCGACAACCAGGCCGCGTTCGAACGGCTGCTGAAACAGATGCCGTAACCAAACGGCCGACGACGACGAAAACAAAAACCAAGGGGAATGAAAATGTCACTATTTTCCAGAAAGGTCGAACAGGTGCCCTGCACCGTGGAAGTCAGCCACCGGTTCGAAAGCCTGCACGCGCATGTCCGCTTCAATGACGGCTCGGTTGTCCATCCGGGCGACGAGGTTCAGGTCCAGGGCCCGCCCGTGCTGGCCGCATGGGGCGAGGTGATCGTCGAGGACCGGATCGCCACCATCACCCGCGCCACCTGGCTGGAACGCCAGTGGACCCGGATGACCGGCGATTTCGAATTCATCGAACTGTGCGAATTCTCCTTCTCCGAGGAGCTTTCGCTCGATCAGGAGGCCGCAGCATGAACATGCAGACCGCCAAACCCGCCACCGCCCATGACGAGCTGCACGCCGAGATTGCGGACCGCTTCGACACCAACGCCATGGCGCAGGAATCCACCCTGCTGAACCCGCGTTTCTATACCACCGACTTCGACGAACTGGACAAGATCGACGTAACCCCGGTTCGCAAGGACTGGGACGCGCTGATCGCGCAGATGAAATCCGACCCCAACAAGGGCCACTTCAAGAAGAACGCCGACTGGGATCAGGTCGACTGGGACGGCATGGACCCCAAGCTGCGCGCCGAGTTCATCGACTTCCTGGTCTCTTCCTGCACTGCCGAATTCTCGGGCTGCGTGCTCTACAAGGAGATGAAGCGGCGCGGCAACAACCCCGACATCTGCGAGCTGTTCAACTACATGGCCCGCGACGAGGCCCGCCACGCCGGCTTCATCAACGACGCGCTGCGCGAGGCGGGGGTGGCGGTGAACCTCGGGTTCCTGACCAAGGCGAAGAAATACACCTATTTCCGGCCCAAGTTCATCTACTACGCCACCTATCTGTCGGAAAAGATCGGTTATGCACGCTACATCACCATCTATCGGCATCTCGAGGCCAACCCGGACAAGCGCTTTCATCCGATCTTCAAGTGGTTCAGGGAATGGTGCAACGACGAGTTCAGCCACGGTGAGGCCTTTGCTCTGCTGATGCGCACCGACCCGAAGCTGACGGAAAGCTTTGTCAACAAGCTGTGGATCCGCTTCTTCCTCACCGCCGTCTACGCCACGATGTATGTGCGCGACCACGCCCGCCCCGAGTTCCACAAGGCGCTTGGCGTCGATATCGACTGGTATGATCAGGAGGTGTTCCGCAAGACATCCGAGATCGCGCGGCAGGTGTTTCCGGTGGAACTGGACATCGACCATCCCGCCTGGCTGCCGACGCTGAAGAAGATCGAGGCCGCCTACAAGGATGTCGAGGCCGGCACCCGCGCGGGCGGTGTCGGCGGCACCCTGAAGCGCTGGGGCGGCATGGCCCGCGCGGGCATGGGCTTTGCGCGCCTCTACTTCCTGCCGGTGAAAAAGACCACGCCGCCCGCCTCTGTGCGGCTGGAACCGGCTTACTGATCCGAAGAACGGCTGGCCCGGGGCGCACGCCCGGGCCAGCCACCGCGCGCCACGAAAGACGGAGCCAGCATGTTCGAAACCCCCCTGATCGCGGCGCTTGCGGCCCTGTTCCTGTGGTGGTTCGCCACGGGCGTCCTGCTGTGGCGGGTGCACAGTGCCGACAGGGCCGGGCCGGACAGTCACACATGGTCGGTGATCCTGTCGCTGCCGCTGTTCGCTGCCGGGGTGCTCGGGGTCAACGCCACGCTGGCGGATCCCAGCCCGCAGGGCGTGTGGTTTGCCTTCCTGTCGGCGCTGGCGCTCTGGGGCTGGGTGGAACTGGCCTTCCTGTCGGGGGTCATCACCGGACCGAACACACGGCCCTGCGCACCGGGGCTTTCGCCCGAGGCGCGTTTCTGGTCAGCCTTCGGCACCGTGGCGTGGCATGAATTCCTGCTGGCGGGGATCCTGCTGGCGCTGGCCGTCGCGTCCCTTGGCGCGGAAAACGCCTTTGCGCTCTGGACCTTCGCGCTGCTGTTCGGCGCGCGCATTTCGGCCAAGCTGAACCTGTTCCTGGGCGTGCCGCGCATCAACACCGACTTTCTGCCCCGCCCTGTGGCGCATCTGTCCAGCTACTTCCGGCAAGGCCCGGTCACCGGCTTCTTTCCGCTGTCGGTGACGCTGCTGGCGCTCGCGGTGGGCTGCTTTCTGGAACGGCTCTGGCGCGCGCATCAGGCCGCCGACCAGGGCGCGATCATCGGCTTCACGCTCCTGTCCATGCTCAGCGCGCTGGCGCTGCTGGAACACTGGTTCATGGTCTGGCGCGTGCGCGACGACAAACTCTGGCGCTGGATGATCCCGGCGCCGGCAACCAACAAACGCAAGACCTGACCGAGGGGACCCCAGAATGGACTTCGAAGCACATTTCCGCACCGCGCTGGATCAGCTCAAGGACGAGGGCAATTACCGTATCTTTGCCGAAGTCGAACGCCAGTGCGGCGCCTTCCCCAAGGTCCGCCGCTTCCATGACGGCACGGTGCAGGAGGTCACGGTCTGGTGTTCCAACGACTACCTGGCCATGGGCCATCACCCGGCGGTCGTGGACAGCATGGTTGACGCGGTGCAGGCCTGCGGCACCGGCGCCGGGGGCACGCGCAACATTTCGGGCAACAATCACCTGCACCGGGTGCTGGAGCATGAACTCGCCGACCTGCACGGCAAGGATGCGGCGCTGCTGTTCACCTCGGGCTACGTGTCGAACTGGGCCGCGCTTTCCACGCTGGGCGCGAAGATCCCCAATGCCGTGATCCTGTCGGACGAAAAGAATCATGCCTCGATGATCGAGGGCATCCGCCATTCCCGCGCCGACAAGGTGATCTGGAAGCACAACGACTGGCGCGATCTGGACCGCAAGCTCAAGGCCGTGGGCGACCGGCCGAAGATCGTGGCCTTCGAGAGCGTCTATTCCATGGATGGCGATATCGCCCCGATGCGCGAGATCATCGAGGTGGCCGAAGCCCACGGCGCGCTGACCTATCTCGACGAGGTGCACGCGGTGGGCATGTATGGCCCCCGTGGCGGCGGCGTGTCCGAGGAACGCGGGCTTGCGCACCGGATCGACCTGATCGAGGGCACGCTGGGCAAGGCTTACGGCGTCATGGGCGGCTACATCACCGGGTCCGAGGCGTTGTGCGATTTCATCCGCTCATTCGCCAGCGGCTTCATCTTCACCACCGCCCTGCCCCCGGCCGTGGCCGCCGCAGCAACGGCCAGCATCCGGCACCTGAAGGTGTCCGCCGAAGAACGCGCCGCCCAGCGCGACCGGGTGGCGCGGTTGCGCGCGCGTCTTGATGCCCAGGGCATCCCGCACATGCCGAATGAAAGCCACATCATCCCGGTGATGATCGGCGATCCGGTAAAGTGCCGGATGATCTCGGACATCCTGATGGAGGACTGGGGCATCTACGTCCAGCCGATCAACTATCCCACCGTGCCGCGCGGCACGGAGCGTCTGCGCATCACGCCGGGGCCGCTGCATTCGGACGCCGACATCGACCATCTGGTGTCGGCGCTTGCCGCGCTCTGGAAGCAATGTGCTGTCGCCCATGCCGTGGCCTGAGTGATCCGGCGCGCGGGTCCGTGCGTAATACAGAGTCGACTGACAGTAACCGGGAGGATCCCAACTGATGAGACCCAAGCTCAAGACCGCCGCAGCCGCCGCAGCCCTGGCGCTGCTGGCCGTGCCCGCGACCGCCGGCGATCCGGCCGCAGGCGAGGGCGCCTTCAACAGCCAGTGCGCCAACTGCCACAACGTGATCAACGATGAGGGCGACGTGCTGGCCGGGCGTCCGAACGTGCGCACCGGGCCCAACCTCTACGGGATCATCGGTCGGCAGGCAGGCGTGGTTGACGGGTTCCGCTATGGCGCATCGCTTGTGGAAGCGGGGACCGAGGGGTTGGTCTGGACCGAGGAAGACATGGTCCCCTACCTGCTGAACCCGGTCGATTTCCTGCGCGAAACGCTTGATGACCGCCGCGCGCGCAGCCAGATGTCCTTCCGCGTGCGTGACGAGGGGACCGCACAGGACATCATCGCCTTCCTGGCGCAGTTCGGCACCGCTGACGCCGAAGAGAACGCCGAGGAAGGGGGCAGCTGAGCCCCGCACAGGCGGAGCCGACGCGTCCGCGGGCACATCAATGCGCGGCGAGCGTGCCGCGAGAAGGGCCGGGTAAACCGGCCCTTTTTTCGTGGTGCGAAACCGGCGCAAGCGCTGCGACGGGCCGATCCCCCTGCAGGACGACCGCGCCCGAAGCCACCCCCTGCATGGAAATGCGCGCCCAAAGCCCCCGGCCGGATAACATCAATTTCAATTGAATCCCTTGGCCCGCGCGGCTTAGCGCGCCGGACTTTCCGGACCAGCCCGGCTCACGGGATATTTTCCGCGATCCGGAGCGGAAAGGGACGCGTAATTCCGGACATTGTCACCGCGCGGGGCCCCCGCGCCAACACAAAAACGGAGGAAGACATGCTTCGCACGACTGCTCTTGCCACCACCGCCGCCGCGCTGATGGCGCTGCCCATGGCCGCATCGGCCGACACCCACGCCAATGACATCGTCGATATCGCCGTTGCCGACGGCAACTTCACCACGCTGGTCGCCGCGGTCGAGGCCGCCGGTCTGGTGGACACGCTCAAGGGCGAGGGTCCGTTCACGGTCTTCGCGCCCACCGATGAAGCCTTCGCCGCCCTGCCCGAGGGCACGGTCGAGGGCCTGCTCGCGGACATCGACACCCTGACCGCGATCCTGACCTATCACGTGGTGCCGGGCGCAGTCATGTCGGGCGATCTGTCCGACGGCATGGAAGCCGAAACCGTCAACGGCCAGTCGGTGACCATCGGCGTGGGCGACACCGTCACCGTGGACGGCGCCACCGTGATCCTTGCAGACATCGAGGCAAGCAACGGGGTCATTCACGTCATCGACGCGGTGATCCTGCCCGAGTGATCATCAGCGCAATCGGCCACCCGGCCTGACCCGGCGCCCCCCCCCCAAGGCGGGGCGGTTTTGTTGGCGCAATGCGCCCCGGTCTTTGCCCCCGGGGCCCCCCGGGGCCGGCCCCCCCCGCGCCCAGGGCGGGGGGGGGGGG
>JAFIEE010000085.1 GCA_020832705.1 Paracoccaceae bacterium | reverse complement strand
TGCCGCTGGTCAATATCGACACCGACATGATCATCCCCAAGCAGTTCCTGAAGACCATCAAGCGGTCCGGGCTGGGCGTGAACCTCTTCGACGAAATGCGCTATGACGATCAGGGCCGGGAAATCCCTGATTTCGTGCTCAACCAGCCTGCCTATCGCAATGCGCAGATCCTTGTCGCCGGGGACAACTTCGGCTGTGGCTCCTCGCGCGAACACGCGCCCTGGGCGCTCCTGGATTTCGGCATCCGCTGCGTGATCTCGACCAGCTTCGCCGACATCTTCTACAACAACTGCTTCAAGAACGGCATCCTGCCCATCGTGCTGCCGCAGGAGCAGGTCGATGTCCTCATGGAGGACGCGCGCAAGGGCGAGAATGCGCGGATCGCCGTGGACCTTGAAGCACAGACCGTCACCAGCGCCGACGGTCAGGTGTTCCGATTCGAGGTAGACCCGTTCCAGAAGCATTGCCTGCTCAACGGGCTGGACGATATCGGCCTGACACTGGAAAAAGTGTCCGCAATTGACACTTTTGAACAGCAGGCCGCGCAGGCGCGCCCCTGGGTCTAACCACCCTGCAGCAAGGCGAAATGGCGGGCGCGTCTGCGGGCGCGCCCTGCTTTTTTCACAATATTGATGCAACTTGGCGACAGTTCATCCTCGAAATCGCCCTACAAGCGCGCCACTCTTGACGTGGTGGTTGCAGAGGTGGCGCAAAGTGGGCAATTTTGTGGCAACAATAAGGCAGGCCGCGATGCGGCTGAAAAACCGGCCACGGCGCCCGGCATCGGACCGGGAAAGCGGCACGGTCAGAGGTGGCAGCAGTTTCATGTCGCAGTTTTCCGGCGCGTTGTTCCGGGCGTTCATGGTTGCAGTGCTGGTGGCGACACCGGCGCTGATGCTGCCCAATGTCTCGGGCGATACGGCGCAGATCGTCACCCTTCTGGCACTGGTGGCCGGGGCGGTGGTGCTGGTCGAATACTCGGCCGCCTGCCCGGGCCTGATCGAATTCCGAGATGCCCGCCCCTACAACCGGATGCGGTTCATCCTGCTGTTCTTCATGGTGTTGCTGCTGTCGATCCTGGTGCGCATCGATGTGGTGCCGTCGCAGTTCAGCCTGATGCTTGCGGCGACGGCGCAAAGCTTCGGCCATGTGCTCGATTTCGCCTGGAGCCCGGTGCGCATGCTGGTGCAGGCGCTTCCCGGCGACTTGCCCGCGGCGCATCTGCAGGCGGTGCAGGGCGGGGCGGCGCTGGCCTATCTGATGGGGCTGTTCAGCATTGCCGTGGTTATCGTGGCCACGCTGGTCGGTTACTGGCCGCAGCGGCGCGGCTCCTTCAACGTCTGGATCAACCTGCCCACCTTTGACCCCACCGCCGGGCAGGATGTGGTGCAGCGCCTGGAGCGCGATGCCATCGTTAACATCCTGTTAGGGATCGTCCTGCCATTCTTCCTGCCGGTGGTGCTGCGGCTGTCGGCGCTGATGATCCAGCCGCTGACACTGGAATCGCCGCTGGCCTTCGTCTGGGGGATCGCGCTTTGGGCTTTCGTGCCGGCCAATCTGGTGATGCGGGGGATCGCAATGCATCAGGTCGCGCGGCTGATCCGCGAGAAGCGCCGCCAGATCGCCGACGACGAGGCCGCGATTCCGCGCCCGGAGCGGTCGGTCTATTCCTGATCCGGTGCCTGCGCGGCCTGGCCCTGCTGGTCGCGCTGGCGCCTTCGGTCGCACTGGCGGAGCCGCAAGACACGCCTGCACCCGAAGCGACCCTGCGGCTCGCCACCTTCAACGTCAACCTCTCGCGCCGCGGTCCCGGGCTGTTGATGCGCGATCTGATCCGCGGTGACCCTGCGGCGGGCACGGTGGCGGAAGTCATCGCCCATGTCGCCCCCGACGTGCTGCTGCTGACCAAGTTCGACTATGACCACGGGCACGCCGCGCTGACGGCATTTGCCGACCTGCTGGCACAGACTGGTCACCCCATGCCCCATGCCTTCGCGCTGCGCCCCAACACCGGCATGCAGACCGGGATGGACCTGATCGGTGACCGGCGCCGCAACACCCCGGACGATGCACAGGGCTATGGCGCCTTCGCGGGCGTGGCGGGGATGGCGTTGCTGTCGCGCCTGCCGATCGACGCGCAGGCTGCACGCGACTTCTCGGCCTTCCTCTGGGCTGATCTGCCCGGCGCGCGGCTGCCCCGGCGCGACGGCGCGCTGTTTCCCGACGCCGAGGTCTTCGAGATCCAGCGTCTGTCCACCACCGGGCACTGGGATGTTCCGGTGATCCTGCCCGATGGCGGGCGGCTGTCGGTGCTGGGCTGGTATGCGACCCCCCCGGTTTTCGGTGGGCGTGAAGGGCGTAACCGCCTGCGCAACCATGATGAAACCCGCTTCTGGGTGCATCTTCTGGACGGCGCGCTGCCCTTTGCGCCGCCTGAACCGCCCTTTGTGCTGATGGGCGACAGCAATCTGGACCCCCATGACGGCGACGGGTTGCACGCGGCCATGGCCGCCCTGCTGGCGCACCCCGCGCTGCAGGACCCGCGCCCGCGCAGCCCCGGCGCACTGGCCGCCACCGACCGGGACCGCGCGGGCGATCCGGCGCTGCACACCACCGACTGGCGCAGCGGGCGCGGGCCCGGCAACTTGCGGGTGGATTACGTGCTGCCCTCTGCCGATCTGCGCGTTACCGGCGCGGGCGTGTTCTGGCCCGCCCCGGACGATCCGCTGGCCGCCATGCTGGGCGATCCGGAGGACCCGCCGACCCGGCACCGGCTGGTCTGGGTGGATGTGGCGCTGCCCTGAGGCCGGGTGCGCGCGCAAGCTGTTGTGTCCGCCCTGACGCCGACCACATCATCCGCGCCCACCCATGCGCAAGGGCCACAGGGCTGTTGCGCAAATGCCGAAGGGTAAAGCGTTTTTCTGGACCCGCGCCGCCTGACACGGTATCGTGGCGCAAACGGGGCGGCATGATCCCGGAGCATGAGGCAGTGATGATCTATCCGGAGCGGTTTTCGAACCTGCCAGAATACGCATTTCCGCGCCTGCGCGCGCTGCTGGACGCCCACGCGCCCGGCGGCGAGGTCGTGCACATGTCCATCGGCGAGCCGCGCCACCCGATGCCACCCTTCGTGGGCAAGGTGCTGCAGGAGGCACTGGCCGGTTTCGGCAAGTATCCGGTGAACGAAGGCACGCCCGCCTTGCTGGACGCCATCACCGCCTGGCTGATGCGCCGCTATGGCGTCACGCTGACCCCGGAGCGGGTCATGGCGCTCAACGGCACGCGCGAGGGGCTGTTCAACCTTGCCCTTGCGCTTTGCCCCGAGGCGAAGCGCGGCGCGCGCCCCGTGGTGCTGACCCCGAACCCGTTCTATCAGGTCTATGCCGTCGCCGCCGCTGCCGTGGGGGCCGAGCCGCGCTTTGTCCCCGCCACCGCCGCGACCGGGCATCTGCCCGATTACGCCGCCCTGCCGCCCGAGGTGCTGGACCGCGTGGCGCTGGCCTATGTCTGCTCGCCTGCCAATCCGCAGGGCGCCGTGGCCTCGCGCACCTATTGGGCCGAACTTCTGGCGCTGGCCGAACGGCATGATTTCCGCATCATCGCTGACGAATGCTACAGCGAGATCTGGCGCGATGCGCCGCCGCCCGGGTTGCTGGAGGTGGCGGCCGAGACCGGCGCCGACCCCGAGCGCGTGCTGGTGGTGCACTCGCTGTCCAAACGCTCCAACCTGCCGGGGCTGCGCTCCGGTTTCATTGCCGGGGGCGCTGAAAGCATCCGCCGCATCCGCCAGTTGCGCAACTATGCCGGCGCGCCCCTGCCCGAACCGCTGCAGGCCGTGGCTGCCGCCGTCTGGGACGACGAGGCGCATGTCGCGGCCAACCGCGCGCTCTATCACGAGAAATACCGTATCGCCGATGCGGTGCTGGACGGGGTGCCCGGCTACGCAGCGCCGCCTGCGGGCTTCTTCCTGTGGCTGCCGGTGGCGGACGGCGAGGCGGCGGCGCTGAAACTCTGGCGCGAAACCGGCGTGCGGGCGCTGCCCGGCGCCTATCTCAGCCGCGACACCGAAACCGGCAACCCCGGCAAGGGGTTCATCCGCGTGGCAATGGTGGCTGCGGCCCTTGAATTCCGCGACGGCCTGACCCGGCTGCGCGACTGTCTGTATACATGAGGCGAGGTAGAGAGCATGGCATCCTGGAACGCCCGGCACCGTGACCCCCTTCTGGACAATTCGCTGCAGGAGGTGCTGCGCCAGCGCGGAAAGGAGATGATCGGCCTGGCCCTGATCGGCATCGGGGCCGCGATCGCGCTGATGCTGGCCAGCTATTCGCCCGGCGATCCGGGCTGGATGGCGGTGTCGGACGCGCCGGTGGCCAACGCGCTGGGCCGGTTCGGGGCGACGGTCGCCTCGCCGCTGATGATCATTGCGGGGATGGGGTCCTGGGGGCTGGTGGCGGGATTCGTGGGCTGGGGCCTGCGCTTCGTGCTGCACCAGGGCGGCGACCTGTTTCTCAGCCGCGCGATCTTCTTGCCCATTGTCATCGCGCTCAGCGCGGTCTGGGCGGCAACGCTGGTGCCCGGCCCCGGCTGGGACCAGATGTTCGGCATGGGCGGTGTGTTCGGCGACACGGTGCTGGGGGCGATTGTCACCGCGCTGCCGATGGCGCCGGGCCCGGCGGTGAACCTGATGTCGGTGCTGCTGATGCTGGCGCTGGTGCTGGCCTGGGCCTTCGTGCTGGGCGTGGTCCGGCGCGAGGCGCTTGCGTTTGGCCGCTGGCTGGTGATCGGCGCGGTGCTGACTTACGCCGGGCTGGTTCGGGCGCTGGGATTCCTGGGCACGCAGGGCGCACGGGCAGGGAGTGCTGCGGCAGGTGTGGCCGCTGGTGCAGTGTCGCGCCGGGTGCGCGACCGGGCGGCGCAACCAGGGGCCGCCACGGCGCCCCATGGCGCCGCCGACTACCCGGACCGGGACGAAGACAGCATGATCGAGGAACCGATGCAGGAACGCCCGCACCGGCGGGCGGAGCCAATGCTTGCGGCGCAGCCCGCCGTCGGGCGTGCCGCCCGCAGCGCCCCGCCGATCCTGCGCGCCAACCCCGCTGGTCATCCGGCCGTCAGCCCGTCCGCGCGGCCCGGTCCATGGGCTGATGCGCAGAATTGGTCGGACGAAGATCATCCGGCCGCGCCGTGGCCCGCGCTCGGCCCCCGCGCCGAGGCAACGGGCCCCGCGGCCGAGGCCAGCGACGCGCGGCAGGGGCTGCTGGCGCGTCTCAAGCGGTTGAGCCTGCGCCCCGATGCACCGGTTGCCCCCGTGCCCGCTTCGCAGGGCGAGCCATCGGCGACACCGGCGCCGCATGACCCGGGCGGCGTGTCGGGAGAGGATCGCATCCGCGCCCGCATCACCGACGCGATCAAGGCGCGCTCGCGCTCCGGGAACGCGCTGCGCCTTGGCCGGACGGAGCCACCCGTGCAGCGCCCTGTTCAGCCGCCCGCCGCCGCGCGCGTTTCTGTCCCCGGCGCGTCGCGCATCCCGCCGACGCCTGCGCCGCGCGCGCCGGTGCCCCCCGCGCCGGTGCCGCCCGCCGCTGCGGCACCTCGGCTGGAAGTGGCGCAGGGCGCGGCGCCGGCCTCGCTTTCCCCGACCGAAATCACCGGGGCGGGCTGGTTCGGCCTGCAGGCACCTTTCGGCTTCGACCTGTCGCCGGGCCGGACGCCAGCGCCCGCGACACACGCGCCCGCCCAGGCGCCGCTGATCGCCGAGCCGCTGTTCGACCCCGAACAGCCCGAACCCGCGCCCCCGCCGGGCGGGCATGTCCTGCACCGCCGCGTGCTGCAGGCGGGCGCCAGGCCCATCGCCCCGTCGACGCGCGCGCAGGCCGAGGCGCAGCCCGCGCTTGCCTTCGACGCACCCGGCGCCGCGTTCGACCTGCCGCCGCTGTCGCTGCTGGCCAGTCCCGATGACGTGCAGCGCTACAGCCTGAGCGACGAGGCGCTGGAAGAAAACGCGCGCATGCTGGAGAACGTGCTCGATGATTACGGCGTGCGGGGCGAGATCGTCAGCGTCCGCCCCGGCCCGGTGGTCACCATGTATGAACTGGAACCCGCCCCGGGGCTGAAAGCCTCTCGCGTCATCGGCCTGGCCGATGATATCGCGCGCTCCATGTCGGCGCTTTCGGCGCGGGTGTCCACGGTGCCGGGGCGGTCGGTCATCGGGATCGAACTGCCCAATGCCCACCGCGAAAAGGTGGTGCTGCGCGAGATCCTGGCCGCGCGCGATTTCGGCGACACGCAGATGCGCCTGCCGCTGGCGCTGGGCAAGGATATCGGCGGCGCGCCGGTGGTGGCGAACCTGGCCAAGATGCCGCACCTGCTGATTGCGGGCACCACCGGGTCGGGCAAGTCGGTGGCGATCAACACCATGATCCTGTCGCTGCTTTACAAGCTGACGCCGGACGAATGCCGCCTGATCATGATCGACCCCAAGATGCTGGAGCTTTCGGTCTATGACGGCATCCCGCATCTCCTCTCGCCGGTGGTGACGGACCCCAAGAAGGCCGTTGTGGCGCTGAAATGGGTCGTGGCCGAGATGGAAGAGCGCTACCGCAAGATGTCCAAGATGGGCGTGCGCAACATCGAGGGCTTCAACGGCCGCGTGCACGAGGCGCTGGACCGCGGCGAGATGTTCAAGCGCACCGTGCAGACCGGGTTTGACGATGAGACCGGCGATCCGGTCTTCGAATCCGAGGAATTCGCCCCCGAGGCGCTTCCCTACATCGTGGTGATCGTCGACGAGATGGCCGACCTGATGATGGTCGCGGGCAAGGAGATCGAGGCCTGCATCCAGCGTCTGGCGCAGATGGCGCGGGCAAGCGGCATCCATCTGATCATGGCCACGCAGCGCCCCTCGGTCGATGTGATCACCGGCACCATCAAGGCCAACTTCCCCACGCGGATCAGCTTCCAGGTGACCTCGAAGATCGACAGCCGCACCATTCTGGGCGAACAGGGGGCCGAGCAGCTTCTGGGCATGGGCGACATGCTCTACATGGCGGGCGGCGCGCGCATCACCCGGGTTCACGGCCCGTTCGTCAGCGACGAGGAGGTCGAGGAGATCGTCAATCACCTGAAAAGCTTCGGTCCGCCCGATTATGTCGGCGGCGTGGTCGAGGGCCCCGACAGCGAAAAGGAAGCCGATATCGACGCGGTGCTGGGTCTGGGCGGGAACACCGACGGCGAGGATGCGCTTTACGATCAGGCCGTGCAGGTGGTCATCAAGGACCGCAAGTGCTCCACCAGCTACATCCAGCGCAAGCTGGGCATCGGCTACAACAAGGCCGCGCGGCTGGTCGAACAGATGGAGGACGAGGGGCTGGTGACCCCGGCCAACCATGTCGGCAAGCGCGAGATCCTGGTGCCCGAGCAGGGGTGAGGGGGTGATACGCCCCCGTGCGCGCGCAAACTGACCGCGCATCCGGTTTGATCCGTATCATGGGCGCGCTCGGCAAATGCGCGGCGTGTGCCTTGATCTGGAACAATGCGAATCACCCGGCCCCGGCCCAGACTGTCACGCCAGCGCGCACGTCCGGGGGAAAGGGGGCGCCATGGAGCTTGTCATCCTCTATGAAACCGGGGAGGGGCAGACCCGCAGGATCGTGGGCGCCATCGCCGATCAGGTCCGCGTGCCGGGCCATGACGTCACCGTGATCGACACCGCCGAGGCGATGCCCGAGGGCGTGCTGGAACGCGCCGACAGGGTGATCCTTGCCGCGCCGGTGCATGAACGCCGCCACCCGAATGCCTTCGAGGCTGCGGTGACGGCCGCGCGCGATGCGCTGGCGCGTGTGCCGACGCTGATGATCTCGGTCAGCCTGAAGGCCGCCTTCCCCGAGGGGCTGGAAGAGGCGCAGGACTACCTGACCGAAATGAAGATGCGCACCGGCCTGCAGCCGACGCAGGAAGCGCTGGTCGCGGGCGCGGTGCGGACCGGCAGCTACGATTATTTCCAGAGCCAGATCGTCCGCCATGTGGTGCTTGAAGGCCGCGATGTGAACCTGACCGACGGGGTGAGGGAATTCACCGACTGGGCGGCGCTGGACCGGACCGTGGCGGCATTCCTGGAACACTGAGGCGCGCGGCGGGCCGGTTCAGGAGGGCGGCCCGAAAATCGTCGGCGCCTCTCCGCCTTGTGTCCCCTGCGTGAGCATTTGTTGGCTTTGACGCGTGCCGCAAAAGCGGTATCAGAAGCGCCATGACCATGACCCGCCGTTCCCTGATGCTGTCCCTGCCCGCGCTGGCGCTTGCCCGTCCCGCGCTGGCGCAGGAGCGCATCCCGCTGTCCGAAATTTCGCGCTACTTCAACAGCTTCACCACTGCGCGCGGGGATTTCACGCAGATCAATCCGGATGGCACCATCTCCACCGGGCGGATCTATATTCGCCGTCCGGGCCGGGTGCGCTTCGAATACGACCCGCCGGAGCAGAGCCTCGTGCTGGCCTCGGGCGGGCAGGTGGCGATCTTCGACGGGCGTTCGAACCAGCCGCCGAACCAGTATCCGCTGCGCCGCACGCCGCTGAACCTGATCCTGGCGGCGAATGTGGATCTGTCGCGCGAACGCATGGTGGTGGACCACTACGCCGACGCGGACACCACGTCGGTTGTGGCACAGGACCCCGAACACCCCGAATATGGCACCATCCGGCTGGTGTTCAGCGCCAATCCGACCGAGTTGCGCCAATGGGTGATCACCGATGACACTCGCGCCGAAACCACGGTGATCCTGGGCGATCTGCGCTTCGGCGAATCGATTGGCGCGCGCATGTTCAACATCACCGCCGAAACCGAGGCCCGCCAGCGCTGAGTCCGCCCGCAGGGCCATTTCCGGAACCCTTTGCGCCGCATTTCAGCCGCAGTGCCCGTGCAGGTTGGCCGCGAACGGGCGAAAGGGAGCGGGCGATGCGGTTGGTCTGGGCAGTGATCGCAATGATCGCATTGGTCGGCGCGGAGCGGGCGCAGGCGCAGGCCGATGGGCTGCAGGCGCTTGAAACCGGCGTACTGGGCCGTGGCTGGGAGGCGGTCGGCCGGATCGACATCGGCCAGCGCGGGTTCTGTTCGGGCGCGTTGATCGCGCCGAACCTGGTGCTGACGGCGGCGCATTGCCTGTTCGACCGCGGCAGTGGCGCGCGCGTGACCGATGGCGAGTTGCTGTTCCGCGCCGGGCTGCGCCATGGCCGCGCCGAGGCGGAGCGCCGGGTCCGGCGCACGGCGGTCCACCCGGAATACCGCCATGGGCGCGGAACCCGCGACGGCGGCGTGGCCCATGACCTGGCGCTGCTGGAACTGGAGCAGCCGATCCGCAATGCCGCCATCCAGCCGTTTGCCGTGCACAGCCAGCCCTTGCGCGGCGACGAGGTCGGCGTGGTCTCCTACGCGCGCGGGCGCAGCGAGGTGCCGTCGCTCGAAGAACGCTGCCGGGTCCTGGACCGGGACCGGCAGGGCGTTGTGACCATGACCTGCGCGGTGGATTTCGGCGCTTCGGGCGCGCCGGTCTTTGCTTTCGCGCACGGGCAGGTGCGGATCGTGTCGGTGATCTCGGCCATGGCGGAACTGACCGGGCCGGAGCGGCAGCGCGTGGCGCTGGGCGTTTCGCTGGGGCCGCGGCTCGATGCGTTGCGCGCGGCGCTGGACGCCGGGGATCAGCGCTTCATCCGCGCCCCGGGCGCCGAGACCACGGCGCCGCGACAGATGAGCAGCGGCGGCGGGGCGCGCTTTGTCCGTCCCGGACAGGACTGATCCATCGCACCGGCTGGAAAATGCGCCTGCAACCTGCCTTGTGGCAGGCGCTGTGCGGAGCTTCCAGCGGTCCGGTTTCGGGGCCTTGCGGTCGGGCGCGTGGCTGATCCTGGCGGGAAAAGCGCCCTCGGGGCGGGGGGGGGGGGGGGGGGGGGGGGGGGGGGGGGGGGGGGGGGTTTCGCGGGGGGGAAACCGCCCCGGGGGGGGGGCCCCCCCCCCCCCCCCCCCCCCCCCGGGGGGCGCTGCCTGCGCTTTCGCGCAGGCAAGGTGCTTGAGGGACGTCTTGTTGCGTCACGGGCGATTGCGCCCGATTTCAGCGGGCGGCTTTGGCCCGGGGCGATTCGTTGCCGGTCCGTTTCAGAAGCGACACATCAGGCACTGTTGATGCCCGGCCGCCGACACGCGTTACGGCAGCAGCGGGGCGCCGGGGGCAGGCGGTTTGCCCGGATCCTGACGCCGCATCCGGGCCGCAACGGCACCGGGCCGGGCGATCCGGGCGTCAGCCGGTCTTGCGTTCGTGCTGTGACTGCTGCCAGGGCAGCGTGGCCGAGGGCGCGCCGAAATGGAACCCCTGCAGGCAGTCCACGCCGATATCGACCAGAAACCGTGCTTCGGCGGCGGTTTCCACGTTTTCGGCTACGGTGAACATGTCGAAGTGACGCGCGATCGAGACCAGCGCCTGCGCCAGAATCTGGTTGTCCGGGTCCTGATGGATGCCACGGATGAACTGCCCGTCGATCTTGACGATGTCGAAATAGAATTCCTTGAGGTAGCGGAACGCCGTGTAGCCCGCGCCGAAATCATCGAGCGCGAAGCAGATGCCGCGCTCCTGCATGTCCTGCATGAACACGGTCACCAGATCCGGCATCAGCATGGCCGACCCTTCGGTGATTTCCAGGATCAGCCGTTCACCGATGCTCGGGTCCACGCGCAGGCCCCGTTCCAGCGCCGTCAGCCAGCCCGGATAGCCGATGGAGCGGGCCGACATGTTGACCGACAGCCGCAGCGCCGGGTCGCGCGCCAGTTGCTCCAGCCCCATTTCCAGCGCCAGGCAATCGACACGGCGGCCCAGTTCGCTGTTCTCGATCGCGCCGATGAAATCGGCGGCGGGGATGACGCGGCCCTGATCATCCAGCAGGCGCATGAACCCTTCGAAGAACGCCGCCCGCTTGGGCATGCGTGCCTGCACCACCGGCTGGAAGGCCAGCATCGCGCGCCGGTGTTTCAGCGCATCGCGCACCATGGCGATGGTTTCCGATCTGTGCGCGGCTTCGGCGGCCGAGAGCGGGCTTTCCAGTCCGGGTTCGGCAAGGACGGGTTGGGTGTATCGGGACATCAGCTACCTCCGCAATGCTCTGCCAAGGTGCCGCGTCTGGGTTAAGCCGGGGTTAAGCCCGGCGGGCTGCACGCGACGGAATGCGGCGAATTGCGCCGATCTGCGGGCCCGCGTATAGAGCGGCAAGGTCTGAAGAGCGGGAGCGGGACATGAGCAGCGGCGCGAATGCAATGTGGGGCGGGCGGTTCGGGCGCGGCCCCGAGGCGATCATGGAGGCGATCAACGCCTCGATCGGCTTCGACAAGCGGCTGGCCCCGCAGGACATTGCCGGCTCGCGCGCCCATGCTGCGATGATGGCCGCGCAAGGCATCATCGCCGCCGAGGATGCCGCCGCCATCGATCAGGGCCTGCAGCAGGTTCTGGCCGAGATCGAGGCCGGGGATTTCCCCTTTTCCGCCGCGCTGGAAGACATCCACATGAATGTGGAGGCGCGCCTGACCGAGATCATCGGCCCGGCGGCAGGGCGGCTGCACACGGCACGCTCGCGCAACGATCAGGTGGCGGTGGATTTCCGGCTCTGGGTGCGGGACCAGTGCGATGCGGCGTTCGACGGGATCACCGCGCTGATGGCGGCGTTCGTGGCGCAGGCCGAGGCGGGCGCGGACTGGGTGATGCCGGGATTTACCCATCTGCAGACCGCGCAGCCGGTGACCTGGGGCCACCACATGCTGGCCTATGTGGAGATGCTGGCGCGCGACCGCGGCCGGTTCCGGGACGCGCGGGTGCGGATGAACGAATGCCCGCTGGGCGCGGCGGCGCTGGCGGGCACGTCCTTTCCGCTTGACCGGGACATGACGGCGGCGGCGCTGGGGTTCGACCGGCCCACGGCCAACAGCCTGGACAGTGTTTCGGACCGCGATTTCGCGCTGGAATACCTTGCCGCCGCCAGCATCTGTGCGCTGCACCTGTCGCGCTTTGCCGAAGAGCTGGTGATCTGGTCGTCGGCGCAGTTCCGGTTTGTGCGCCTGTCGGACGGGTTTTCCACCGGCTCCAGCATCATGCCGCAGAAACGCAACCCCGATGCGGCGGAGCTGCTGCGCGCCAAGATCGGGCGGATCCTGGGCGCCAATATCGCGCTGATGACGGTGATGAAGGGGCTGGCGCTGACCTATTCCAAGGACATGCAGGAAGACAAGGAGCAGGTGTTCGATGCCGCCGATACGCTCACCCTGTCGCTCGAGGTGATGGCGGGGATGGTGCGCGACATGACCGCCAACCGCGACGCGCTCGAGGCTGCGGCATCGAGTGGGTTTTCCACCGCCACCGATCTGGCGGACTGGCTGGTGCGCGCGCTGGGCCTGCCCTTCCGCGAGGCGCATCATGTCACCGGCGCGCTGGTGAAGCTGGCCGAGGATACGGGTTGCGACCTGCCGGACCTGACCCTTGCACAGATGCAGTCGGTGCATCAGGATATCACGCAGGGCGTGTTCGATGTGCTTGGCGTCCACAACTCGGTCGCCAGCCGGACCAGCTACGGGGGCACCGCGCCTGCGAATGTTCGCGTGCAGGTCGCGCGCTGGAAAGAGGAGCTTGGCATCGGATGACAGGGTTGGAATCGCTTGGCACCATTGCCGCGGCAGCGGCGCTGATGACACTGGCGGCTTGCGCGCACGGCCCCGCGCCGGAGAGCGAAGCCGCGTTCGGCGCCGAGTTCCGCATGGACGAGGCCGCGGCGGCGGGGAGTAACCCGTGACCCGCCGCAATCGCCTGCGCCGGGTTGTGGCGGGTGCCCTTGGGGGCCTGATGCTGGGTGGTGCGCTTGCCGCCTGTGGTGCTGACGGCCCGCCGCGCGCGCCCGAACCCGCGCCGCCCCCGGGCGTCAGCGTCAGCGGCGAGGTGCAGGTCGGGGTTGGCGGCACGCTGTAGACCGGGCGGCGGGAATCTGTCGCGGCCAGGCAAGCGCCGCGCCGTCGCCTGGCCGTGCTTCCTGCCGCCGGTTGCGGCTTCGGGCGCCCTGCCCGCCGTGCATGCGCACCGGGGAGCAGGGCAGGGCGGTCCGGGCCGGGCGGCGCCGCGGATCGGTCCAGCGGGGCAGGATCAGACGGCTTGCGCAATCCCGTCGCCGGGGTTCAGGGGCGCGCGTCCGTCATCGGTCAGCACGAACACCGCGCGATCCTCGATGACGATGGCGGTCAGGGGACCGCCATAGGCGGCGCGCGTGTCGATGTTGACGCGGTTGCCGTGGTGTTCGGGTGCATGGATGGCGGTGTGGCCATGGACCACCAGAAAGCCGTGATCGTAGGGGTATTCCAGGAACGGGCCGCGTATCCACACCAGGTCATCCTCGACCTGATCCGCCAGCGCGACACCGGGGCGGATGCCCGCGTGCACGAAGAGTGCCGCGCCGCGCCGGTGCCAGAGCGGCAGCATGGCCATGAAGGCGCGATCCTCGGCGGGAACCTTGCCGAGCGCGTCGGCGTGGACCTTGGCCACGGGACGGTCGGCGGGGTGGCGCACGCCGTAGCTTTCCAGCGTTGCGGCCCCGCCGATGGCCGGATGCAGGTAGCTCAGCGTCCGGCGCAGGCCGGGATCGGGTTCGGCGGGATCGTCCATGAAGGCGCTGAACATGCGGTCATGATTGCCCTTCAGCACCACCCAGGGCTGGCCGCGCGCGATCCCTTCGCGCAGGTGCCGGATCACGCCCGCGCAATCGGGGCCGCGGTCCACCAGATCGCCCACATGGATCACCGGCGCGTCGCTGTCCCCGGTGCGCCTGCGGTCGGCGGCGATGCGCGCGTGCGCCGCGCGCAGCAGGTCGAACTGGCCGTGAATGTCGCCGATGGCATAAGTGCGCAACTTTTTCTCCCGATGTCTGTCACAACCATGTGCACAGAGGCGCAAACGCGCCCGCAAGCCGTGCCCACCCGCCCACCCACGCACGGCTTGCGGG
>JAFIEE010000004.1 GCA_020832705.1 Paracoccaceae bacterium | reverse complement strand
GGGGCCCCCCCCCCCGGCACCCGGCGGATCGCCCGGGGGCCAAGCCCGCCGCTCCCCCCGGGATATTTTTGCACAGATGATGGGGGAGGGGCATGGAGGTATCCAGGTGCACGGGTGACGGGGCCGGGGGCGTGGGGTCGGGTGCGCTGATTTCACTGCAGGGGCTTGAACCCCGCCGCGGGGTTTGCGCAAATGGCGCGATCCGGTGCGGGGTGGCCCGCGCTCCCCGCTCTCCTGACCCCGAGGCATCATGACCACCACCAACCCGAACTTCACCGATGCGGAATACGAGGCGCGCATCGCCGCCACCCGGGCCGAGATGGCGCTCCGCGGCCTGGACCTGCTGATCATCAGCGACCCGTCCAACATGAATTACATCGCCGGATATGACGGCTGGTCCTTCTACGTGCATCAGGCGGTGATCCTGCCCATGGAGGGTGAGCCGGTCTGGTGGGGGCGTGGCATCGATGCCGCCGGCGCGGTGCGCACGGTGTTCATGAAGGGCGAGGACAGTATCGTCGGCTATGACGACAGTTACGTTCAGAACCCGCAGAAGCACCCGATGGAGGCGCTGGCCGCGCTGATCATCGACCGGGGGTGGAACACCGGCTGGATCGGCGTGGAACTGGACAACTACTATTATTCGGCGGCCGCGCATCAGACGCTGGTCAACCACCTGCACGAGGCGCAGTTCATCGACGCGACCGGTCTGGTCAACTGGCAGCGGGCGATCAAGTCATCCTCCGAGATCGAATACATCCGCCGCGCGGCGCGGATCGTCGAACACATGCATCAGGTCATCCTGGATGTGGCCGAACCGGGCATGCCCAAGAACCGGCTGGTGGCCGAGATCACGCGCGCGGGCATCAACGGTGCGGACGGGCACTGGGGCGATTATCCGGCCATCGTGCCGATGGCGCCTTCGGGGCTGGATGCCACGGCGCCGCATCTGACCTGGGATGACCGGCCCATGCGGCGCGGCGAGCCGACCTTCTTCGAGATCGCGGGCGCGCACCGGCGCTATCACTGCCCGCAGTCGCGGACGCTGTTCTTCGGCCCGCCGCCGGATTTCTATCTCCACGCCGAGGAAGCGATCCTCGAATCGCTCGAGGCCGGGCTGGCGCAGGCGTTCCCCGGCAACCGCTGCGAGGATATCGCCAACGCCTTCAACGCCACGCTGAACAAGCGCGGTTTCGAAAAGGACAACCGCTGCGGCTATTCCATCGGCGTCAGCTACCCGCCCGACTGGGGCGAGCGCACCATGTCCTTCCGGCGCGGCGACATGACCGAGCTGAAGCCGGGCATGGTGTTCCATTTCATGACGTCCCTGTGGTTCGAGGACGGCGGGCTGGAGATCACCGAGCCGATCCTGATCACCGAACACGGGCCGGAATGCCTGTGCGCAACGCCCCGGCAGATTTTCGTCAAGGACTGAGCCATGGCCGTCACCCCCACGATCCCGTTCGACCGGGACGGCGCGCATCACGGCTTTCTGCGCCTGCCGTATTCGCGCGATGACAGCGCCTGGGGCGCGGTGATGATCCCCGTGTCGGTAATCCGCAACGGAGACGGGCCCACAGCGCTGTTCGTCGCCGGGAACCATGGCGACGAATACGAGGGGCTGATCGCGCTGCACGAACTGGCGGCCACGCTGGAGCCGGACCGCATTCGCGGGCGGGTGATCATCCTGTCGGCGCTCAACCAGCCGGCGGTGGCGGCGGGGCGGCGGGTCTCGCCCATCGATGGCGGCAACCTCAACCGTGCCTTTCCGGGCCGCCCCGATGGCACCGTGACCGAGAAGATCGCGCATTACGTCAGCCGCGAACTGGTGCCGATGGCCGATCTGGTCTGCGACCTGCATTCGGGCGGGCGGACGCTGGACTTCCTGCCCTTCGCCGCCGTGCATGTGCTGGAGGACAAGGCCCAGCAGGCCGCCTGCACGGCCGCCATGCGCGCCTTCAACGCGCCGTTTTCGGCGCTTATGCTGGAGATTGACGCGGTGGGCATGCTGGACACCGAAGTCGAGGGCCAGGGCAAGGTGTTTGTCACCACGGAACTGGGCGGCGGCGGCAGCGCCACGGCGGAAAGCGTGGCCGTTGCGCGCAAGGGGGTGCGCAACCTGTTGCATCATCTCGGCATCCTGCCCGGCGCGCCCGAGATCGGCCCGAGCCGGATGCTCGACATGCCCGATGCGGATTGCTTCACCTTCTGTGAAAGCGCGGGGTTGATGGAGCCGATCGTGGACCTTGGAGCCGTGGTCGCAAGGGGGGACGTGCTGGCGCGCGTCTGGCCGCTGGGACGGCCCGGTCAGGCGCCGGTGAGCTACAGGGCGCAGCGCGACGGGCTGCTGATCTCGCGGCACTTTCCGGGGCTGGTCCAGCCGGGCGACTGTCTGGGCGTGGTGGCGGTCGAGGTGGACGGCGCCTGAATGGAAAGCGGGCCGCAAGGGGTGCACCTTGCGGCCCGCATGAGGGCGATTCGCGGCCCGGATTATTCGCCCGTCAGTTCGATCAGGCTGCGATAAACCTCTTCCAGAAGGGCGCGGTTTTCGCCCGCGCTTTCCAGCAGCATGTTCAGGCTGTTGCGCTGCATGGTACTCAGCCCCTCGGCGGAGTCGAGCAGGTCCCGCAGCCGGTCGCGGCTCATGTCCTCGGGCATTTCCACGGTTGCCGCAGGATCGGTCGACGGCTCGATGTCGGCGGTTTCCCCGGTGATGTCGCCAACCACGTCATCGACGGTCTGCGCGGGGTCGCCGGCGCCCGGCAGGGCGCTTTCCTCGGTCATCGATGGGGTGGCCTCCGGCAGGGCGCTTGGGTCGGTAGCGTCGTCCTGGGCCGGGGCCGCGTCGGCGGGAGCCTCTTCGACGGGGGCTTCCTCAGTGGCGGCCTCTTCCTCGACTGCGGGTTCCTCGGTTGCGGGTTCCTCGGTTGCGGGTTCCTCGGTTGCGGGTTCCTCGACTGCGGGTTCCTCGACTGCGGGTTCCTCGACTGCGGGTTCCTCGGTCGCGGGTTCCGGGTCCGGTACAGGCTCCGGTTCAGGGTCCTCGATCTCCGGTTCTTCCGGCTCGATGGCCTCGGGGGCCTGAACCTCCTCCGGCGCTTCGACCGGTGCGGGCGGCGGCGGCGGCGCGGAACGGGTGCCGAGCCAGAGGCCGACGAGGCCCACAAGCACGATCAACCCGATGACAAGATTGCGTTTCATGGCGGTTTCCCTGGATGACCCGCGCGGACGCGCGGTGATGGGCCGGGGTATGCCAGACTCGGCCGGGATTGCAAGTGACAGACGGGTGAGTGCGCGAAACACTGCGTGCAACGCGCTTTTGGCGCTTGAAAGGCCCCGCCCGGCCCGATATTTTGCGCGCCACACTGAAAGTCATCAAAGGATCATCGCCATAGCCCGCAGACCGCACAACGCCCCGCCGACCCGTGACACCGGACCGCGCGTGAACGACCGTATCCGCGCACCTGAAATCCGACTGATCGGCGCGGATGGTGAGAATGTCGGAGTCGTGCGCCCGGAAGTGGGGTTGCGCATGGCCGAGGAGGCGGGACTCGATCTGGTGGAGATCTCGCCGAACGCCACGCCGCCGGTCTGCAAGATCATGGACTTCGGCAAGTTCAAGTATGAGCAGCAGAAGCGCGAGGCCGAGGCCCGCAAGAAGCAGAAGACGATCGACGTCAAGGAAGTGAAATTCCGCCCCGGCACCGACACCCATGATTACGACGTGAAGATGCGCAACGTGATGCGGTTTCTGGAAGCGGGCGACAAGGTGAAGGTGACGCTGCGCTTTCGGGGCCGCGAAATGGCGCACCAGCAGCTTGGGATGGAGCTTCTGAACCGCGTGGCCACCGATGTGGGCGAGCAGGGCAAGGTCGAGAACATGCCCAAGCTTGAGGGGCGGCAGATGGTGATGATGATCGCGCCGCGCTGACCCTTGCGCGACTGAAATCCCAGGGAGGGGATGACCGGCCGGATGTGCCGGTCGCACCGGGGGGCGAAAGCCCCCCGTGCTGCGTTTTCGGCGGGGGTGTTGCGTTGCGGTCTGGGTGTGGCACCGGGGCGGCGAAAGAGGTGTGCTCGGACCGCTCCATGGAACTGCACACCCGGGAAAGCCTGATTGAAGAGCAGTTCCGCGCGGGTGTGGACTTCCGGCATGGGCCGCAATCGGAGCCCGGCTGTCAGCGCCGGTATAAGACCGGCCCGGGTCGCCGGTTGAAAACTGGCCCACCTGTTACCTTGCCCTTCCGGCGGCTCCGGGGGGGGGGCGCTGAAAGGAGAGGTGACCATTGAGATCAGGATATTGCACCGGCAGGGGCAGAGTTTGCTGGCAGGTTCGATCACGCGTTCGACGCGCCGCAGATGAGATGGCAGATGTCCGCGATTGCGCCTGTGGCGCGCCGGCATGATGTTGTGCCGACGCAGGTGACGACCTGGCGGCGGTTGGCACGGGAGGGTCGGCTGGCGCTGCCGTGGGATTTTGCGGGGGAGCCTGAGCCCCGCTTCGCACCGCTGATGGTAGAGGACGCGACGGAAGATGCCGGCCTGCCCCCCAGAGCCGCAGGGCGTGCAATACACCTTCGACTGGCAGGCGGCGCGCGACGCCACGCCCGTGCGGATGTGCAACGCCACCCTGATCAAGGCCGCCGAGACCTATTGATCCGGACCCGCGTCCTCGACCAGCAATCCAAGCTCGTGATCCGTCGCAGCGCGGCCATACTTGTCGCGCGGCGGCCATGGGCGCTCGGCCCAATGCGGCTTGAAGGCGATGCTCGAGACCGTCCGTCCCTCGGGCAGGGCGCCATTGCCGCAGCCGAGCGCGTAGTCGTAATAGAGCTTCACGATCTCCTCGCGGCTGACCTGCCGGGCGCACGGCTCGGCCAGGCAGGCGTCGCGCCAGCGCCGCACGCGCGCATACTCCTCCGTTTCCGGCAGATCGAACCCCTCGTAGTAATCGAGAAACCAGAACCGCATGAACATCGGCGTGAACACCGCTTCGGCCAGTCCGAAGCTGTCGAACAGAAAGGTGCCGTCGGGATTGTGTCGCCGCAGGAAGGCGTCGAGGCGCGCGTACTCGCCAAGCATCCGCTCGACAAACCCGGCGCGCGCCGCAGGGTCCCTGTTCATGACGAACCTGTACCCGCAGCCGGTGAAGGACCCTTCATGGGCGATCAGCATGCGCTCGACCGCGCGCTCATAGGGATCGCGGCGCGCGATCGGCGGCTCGGGGAACGCCTCGTCGAGATACCGCAGGATCACGAGGCTTTCCTTGATCACGCCACCATCGGGCAGCAGCAGCACCGGCATTGCGGTGGTCCCGCCTGTGCGCTTCAGCAGCCAGTCCGGGCGCGGCCGGGTTATGTCGACGACGTGGAAATCCACGGCCTCGGGCAGCCCCTTGAGCGCAAGCAGGATTTCCAGCCGCTGCGAGAAGGGGCAGACCGGGATGTGGCAGACAAGCGGGCGCGTCGTATCGGTCATGGGCAGTCCCGGGCTGGCACAAGGCTGTCGAGTCCTTTCCCTTGTACCCCACCAGGACAGTCACGGCAAAGACTGACACTCTATCGGGTGTCCGTCTCGTCAATCTGCACACTGGCCAGTCTCTCCCCGCAGGGGACCATGCTTGCCCCAAACCTTTGAATGATTGCCGTGGTCTTCGGCAAGGCGCTGGCCGAACGTGCCATCCTTGATTGCGAGGGCGTCGGCGATGCCGATGGGAACTTGACGCCCGTGACGTCTGAAGGCACCGCCGCGCTGCTCGACATCTGGCCGATCTTCGAGCGCTTCCGGATGGGCTATGTGGCGCAGGGTCTGGAGCTGGAAGCGGAACAAAACGCCTGCGCGCTCTTGCCGACTGGGGCGGGGCGAGAGCTATTGCAGAGCCTGCCCGGGGCCGTGCCCGGATTGCCCGCAAGTCCTGAACGCGCCGCGCACCCATGAAGGCTGGCAGGTCAGGGACCTGGCCGTGCTGCTTGGGGGCCAGATCCGCGCGGTGCTGGTGTCGGCAGGGCTTCACGGCGCCGCCGTTATGATGACCGGCGCCATCCTGTCATTCTGGAGCCTGCGGCTGTTTCCGGGCCGGGGGCGCCGGGCTTCACGGCGGCCCTTGCCGGTGTCGCTGTGGGCAGCGTTGCAGGTCCGGCCGTCATGGGCGTGCTGGCGGACGCGACAAGCCTGCGCGGAGCATTGCTTGCAACGGCCGCAGCGCCGCTGCTTGCCACGACAGGCTTTGCCATCCTGGCGCTCGGGCGCTTGTGAACGGCCCCGATCACCAGCCCCGTCCAGTGGGAAAGACGCGGCTTCACCGGAGCGATCCATCTGCATTGCCGGGCCAATCGGCGCATCCACCCAAAGGACACTGGCTCCGGCTGGATGAAAGTCCGGCGGCAGGGCATCGGGGCTGTCGGTCTTCGCCGGGTCGCGCCTGACCGTGAGGGTCTCCGACATGACCGTCCTTCTTGGCGGATCCTCACTGACCCGACCTGGCACGAAGATGCCGTCGGGGGCGGTCCCATCATCACCGCCTCTCGCATGGCGAAAACGCACACTTTTGCGCGATTCAAACCCGGCAACCACCGCGCTATCCATGTGGTTCAGGAATGCCGAAGACAGGGAAGGACAGCCGTGCGGATTTCACAGCGCAATCATGATACGCTGGTGCTGACCAATCGACCCTGGCTTACCATCGCGGTGTTTTCGCTGGTGGCTCTGGGCGGCTTCGCGCTGGCGGTCTCGGCCTTCACGGACGGCGAACGCGTCCTGGGGCTGTTTCTGGGTATCATGGCCGTGGGGTTTGCGTTCGGAGCGGTCAGCAGCGCCGTTTTCGAACAGGTCCGTCTGGACCGACCGAACGGGGTGGTCGTGATCTCGGGGCGCGGTCTCTTTCGCGCGTGGAACGAGCGCTTTGCACTGTCACAGGTCAAGGGCGCGCGTGTCCTGTCCGTGACCGATCGCGGCCGACGCCGGCGCGAGACCTTCGCGCCCGCGCTGGTACTGCGCGATCCGGAAGATGCGGAGATCCCGCTGACCATCGTTTTCGCCCAAAAGGCCCCCGCACGGCGCGCGGCGAACGCGATCACGGACTGGCTGCGCAGCACCGATCAGGCGGATCTTCGCCCCGCGCCCTTCGCAGGGCTGCTGCCGACGGTGTCTTTGCTTGCGGTCAACCTGTCGGCGGCGGTGCCCGTTCTGTCCGGCTACTGGACGATCTGGGAACTGATGGTTTTCTACTGGGTCGAATTGCTTGTGGTCAGCGTATTGTTCAGCGCGTCAGCGCTGATCCAGTCGTTCACCTGCGACACGCGCCCGGCGCGCGCGTATGCGATGGGGTTGATCCTGTTGGTCGGCTGGGTCGGCTGGTGGGTGTGGGGAACCTACATGTCCCTGCAGGAACTGCCGGGCCTGCGCGGGCAGGCCGTGGCGGGGGTCGTGCTTGCCAACAACGATCTGCTTGTCCCGATCCTGGCAATGGGGGCCAGCCACCTCCTGGCGTTCATCGGCAGCATGGTATCGTCCGGCGGGATCGATCTGCGCGGGGTGGAGCGTTATGGCGAAAGCCCATTCAAGCGGATCATGCTGCTGGCCATCGTTGTGATTGCCAGCCCTGTCGTCGTCTCGATAACCGGGGCACCGATCATTGTTCTGGGCATGTTCGTTGGCGTCAAGCTGTGGCTGGACTGGCGTTTCAGCGCGGGCGAAGCGACCGCAGCCGGGCACGAGGATCGCTGAGCGCGCGCGCGAATCGCTGCCGAGGACGTGCCGCGCCATCGGCGCGGCCAGCATTTCCGGGTCGCCTATCCGAAAAAGTCTTCTGGCATGCGCACCGACATCGACCGAGACCGAGGTTGGTATGCCTTCGCGGCACTGGATCTTCATGGGGTCAGTCAATGCGCGGTCTCACCCATCCGGTCGGCGCTGCGCTTCCGGTACCGTAACGAAATCTGGAGCTTCACAAGAGAATTCTGGATTTCGGAATCGTCTGCTATACGGACGCAAGAATTCGTTCACCGACGCAACACCGGGGCAAGATAGGCACATGACAGGACGTCTGGTCACCATCGGGTCCAAGGGTGGCCCGGCGCTGCGCAAGGGGGGCGCTCTGCCGACCTCCAGCCTGTTGCAGCTGGGTTCGGCCCTGGCCGTGATCGACTGCGGGCTGGGTGTGACACGCGGACTGGTCGAGGCGGGCGTCGACCTGCGTCACCTTCCGCAGGTGTTCATCACGCATCTGCATTCGGATCATGTGCTGGAACTGGGCGCGCTGTTGCATACGGCCTGGACAACTGGCCTTCGGCGTCCCGTGACGGTATTCGGCCCACCCGGCCTGGCCGAGTACTGGGCAGGGTTCATGGCCAGCATGGCCTTCGACACCGCCCTGCGCGTGGCCGACGAGGGGCGCGCGCCACTGGAGGATCTGGTCACCCTGCAGGTGATCGAGCCGGGCACGGTCCTGAACGACGGCAACCTTTGCGTCTCGGCGCTGCGGGTTGACCACCCGCCCGTGACCGATTGTTTTGCCCTGCGTTTCGAAGGCGCCGGCCGACGGGTGACCTTTTCGGCCGACACCGCCCCGTTCGAGCCGCTGGCAGGCTTCGCCCGGGGGTCCGACGTGCTGGTGCACGAGGCGATGCTGCCCGACGCCGTCGAGCGGATCGTCGCCGCGACCGGCATGGGCGATGCTCTGCGCGCGCACCTGCACGCCAGCCACACCCCCGCCGCCGAGGCCGCCCGGCTGGCCGGTCGCGCGGCGGTGCGACGGCTGGTGCTGCACCACCTGATCCCCGCCGACGATCCCGATGTCACGGAAGAGGACTGGCGCGCCGCCGTTGCCGGGATCTGGGACGGGGACATCACAATAGCCCGTGACGGGCTGCAACTGATATTCTGATACGGATGCGGGGGCTGCCGTGCCGCTTCCGGAAAGCCGGGTTCCCGGGACAAACGCCCCCGACAGCCCTTGTCCACCCAACAACCTGCCTTGTGGCGCGTTCCCGCCGGTGGTCAGCCCGCCATGAAGCATACTTCGCTCCTGTTGACCCGAAGCGGCCGTTCGCTGCGACGATGCCCAATGCTGGCTATGATCCGTTCCACGATGCTACGCCCGCGAAGGTGCCTTCTATACTGCAGTGTGCTCAAATCCCGCCGGCGGGCTTCTTTCGCCGTCAAGGCCTCTGCCACACGATGACATCACGCGATAACGCGAACCATCGCGCGGGCCTTTTCCAGCCACCCCAAGGCGCAACGCCCATGACCCACCCCACGCTCGCGGTCTCGGCCTCCGAGTGCCGACCGTATTTCCTCTACCACTTCGTGGAGGGCGCGCAGGTCTGGCTGTTCACCAGCCGCGCGGCGGCCTGGACCAGCGCGGGGAGCGGCCGTGAGCCCATAACCTGGGCGCCTGCGGCGGTGGCGCATGGCAATGTGGTGCAGTCCGGGGAGATCGAGCGCGGGCGGCTGGAACTGACCTGGCCCCTCTCGCATCCTTTCGCGCGGCGGTTTCTTGCGCCGATGGGAAATGATCCGGTGGTGCTGACGATATTTCGCGGCCATGAGCAGGTTCCGGGGGAGCCGGTGGCGCATTAGGTGTTTGATCCCACGGTTTGATGGTGCGATCCTTTCGCGGAGGCTGGCCGACCCGGCCATTCTCGGCACCCGCACCGGGGCCCACCCGAGTTGCCGCGCCGACACGCCGACGCTTTTTCCACCACGGCGCCCTGAAACTCCGACAGGCTGTCCCCTCTTCCTGCACCCGAACATCGTCCTCGTCATGTCGGTCAGGTCTGCCCCGGCGCCGCCCGCGTCCGGGATGGCGGAGCTGGAGGCGCAATACCGCGATTTCCGCCTGCGCCACGGGCGGCGGCCCCGCGCGGCCGAGGTGGCGGGCATGGGCTTTGCCCCCGCGCGCAACGGGCGTGGCGGCTGGTTTGACTTCGTCCGCGACATGGGCGATCCGGTGGACGGGCGGGCGCTGGCGACGGTGGGCGACCTGCTGCGGCGGGTGGAGCGGGACCGGTCCCTGACCCCGCTTGCGCTGGAAGCGCTCCGCCGCCTGCACGATGGCGACCCGGCGACCGAGGACGGGCGCGCCTTCTGGGCCTTCGAGCCACTCCTGTCCACCGCTGGCGACCAGATGCGCCTGACCCGGCCTGATCCCGAGGGTCAAGCCGCCGGAATGCTGGCCGAACTGGCCGAATGGCGGCTGCCGACGTTCCCAGGACAGCAGGCGGCTGAGGCCCCGGCGCCGGGGGAAGCATCCTGCGCGGTGCGCTGGCCATGCCGGGCGCGGTCATGCTGGCGGCGCTGCTGTTTGCGGCCACCGGCTGGTTTGCCTCGCAATCCATCCCGCAGCAGCTGACCCCGCCCGAAGACCACGGCGTAGCGCTTCTGTCGGTCACGGCGCCGCAGGGGGTGTCCATCGACCATACCGACGCCACGTCGCGCGAGATCGAGACCATGATTGCCCCTTTGCGCGATGCCGAGGCGCAGGTTCATGATGCGATTCTGCGCGCCTCGACCATCCGGTTGCGGCCCGTGATGATGACCGGGCCCGCGCCCGTGCGGCGGGGGAGGCGCTGATCCTGTCCACCCGCCCGGGCGCCGCAGCGCGCGAGGCGCCCGGGCTGGGTGGTGCCCGGCGGGCTGGGGTCGCCACGCTGTATCTGACCCCGGTGCCCTATTTGCTCCTCGCCCGCTTCAGCGCCCCGCGCGCGCGGCGGGGCAAGGGGGGTCATGCGCGTTCCAGCGCGATGGCGATCCCCTGGCCCACGCCGATGCACATGGTGGCCAGCGCCCGCGTGCCGCCGGTGATCGACAGCTCCAGCGCAGCGGTGCCGGTGATCCGCGCCCCGGACATGCCCAGCGGATGGCCCAGAGCGATGGCGCCGCCATTGGGGTTCACGCGCGGGTCATCATCGGCGATGCCCAGCAGCCGGAGCGATGCGATCCCCTGCGCGGCGAACGCCTCGTTCAGTTCGATCACGTCGAAATCATCGGCTTTCAGGCTCAGCCGGTCCATCAGCTTCTGACTTGCAGGCGCCGGGCCGATGCCCATGATCCGCGGCGGCACCCCCGCCGTGGCCCCGCCCAGCACCCGCGCGATGGGGGTCAGCCCGTGGCGGGCGGCGGCCTCGGCGGTGGCAAGGATCAGCGCGGCGGCGCCATCATTCACGCCGCTGGCATTGCCCGCCGTGACCGACCCTTCGGGGAAGAGCGGGCGCAGCCTGGCCAGCGCCTCGGGCGTGGTGGCGCGGGGGTGTTCGTCGGCCGCGACCTCCAGCGGGTCGCCCTTGCGCTGGGGCACGGCGACGGGGGTGATTTCGCGCGCCAGCCGCCCGTTTTCCTGCGCGCACGCCGCCTTTTGCTGCGAGGCCAGCGCCATCGCATCCTGCGCTTCGCGCGAGATGCCGTAATCATCGGCCACGTTCTGCCCGGTCTGCGGCATGGCGTCGGTGCCATGGGCCTTGTGCATCGCCGGGTTGACGAAGCGCCAGCCGATGGTGGTGTCGAAGATCTCGGCCCGGCGGGAGAACGCGGCATCCGCCTTGGGCATGACGAAGGGCGCACGGGACATGCTTTCCACCCCGCCGGCGATCATCAGATCAGCCTCGCCGGCCTTGATCATCCGCGCGGCGGTCAGCACCGCATCCATGCCGGAGCCGCACAGCCGGTTGAGCGTGGTGCCAGTCACGCCCACCGGCAGCCCCGCCAGCAACAGCGACATGCGCGCGACATTGCGGTTGTCTTCGCCCGCCTGGTTGGCGCAGCCAAGGATGACATCGCCCACGGCCTCCCAGTCCACACGGGCGTTGCGCGTCATCAGCGCGCGCAGCGCCACCGCGGCCAAATCATCGGGGCGGACCTGCGCCAGCCCGCCGCCGTAGCGGCCGATGGGGGTGCGGATATAGTCACAGATGAAAACCTCGGTCATGGGGGCTCCGGCATGGGCAGGGATGGGCGGCGCGGCGCGCGCGGGGATCATGCGCCCCACGCTGGCACCGGGCGCCGCCGGGATCAAGGGCGTGGGCCCTTATCTGCAGGCAGGGCAGACAGGCTGTAAATCAGGCTTTGCCAGACCTTGGGTGCAGGCACTCTGACCTTTGGTTAATGTCCCGCCCCGCGCGCCTGCGCCAGACAAGGGCACCCCGAAACCGTCAGAGGACCAAAGCCCATGCCGCCGAAGCACAGGTTCAACATGAATGCGATCCCCGCCCGGATCATCCGGGGCGGATCGTCCAGGGGCATCTATCTGGATATCCGCGACCTGCCGCCTGCGGGCGATGCGCGCGATGCGGTGATCCTGGGGGTCTTCGGCTCACCCGACCGCCGCCAGATCGACGGGCTGGGCGGGGCGGACAAGCTGACCAGCAAGGTGGCGGTCATGGGCCCGCCCACGCGGCCCGATTGTGATATCGACTATCTGTTCGGGCAGGTGAATACCGAATTCCCCCGGGTGGACTGGAAGGCCAATTGCGGCAACCTTTCGGCGGGGGCAGCGCTGTATGGCGCGCTGACCGGCGCGGGGCGGGTTGAAGGCGATTGCGTCCATCTGCGCATCCATCAGGTCAACACCGGCCGGGTGCTGGTGGCCAGCGTGCCGCTGGAGGGGGACGCCCCGGCGGTGGACGGCGATTTCGCCATCGGCGGCGTGCCCGGGACGGGCGCGCGGATTGACGTGGATTTCGCCGATTTCGCGGGCGCGTCACTGGGGCGGGGGCTGCTGCCCACGGGTGCCGCGCGGGACCGGTTCGACGTGCCCGGCATCGGCGCGCTGGAGGTCAGCGTGGTCGATATGGCGAATTTCCTGATCTTCGTGCGCGCGGCGGATATCGGCATGGATTGCGCCGCGTCCATCTATGACATGCAGGCGGACACCGCGCTGGTGGCCCGGCTGGAGGCGGTGCGCAAGGTGGTCTCGGCCGAACTGGGCTTCATCACCGGGCCGGATGCCGATGCCGCCCTGCGCGTCAGCACCAACCCGCTGATCTTTGCCGTGGCCCCGCCCCGCGATTACGGCGCCACCAATGACCTTGCGGTGCGCGCGGGGGACCATGACCTGTTTGCGCGTTCGCTGGCGCGGTTCGAATTTTCCAAGGCTTACCCTGGGTCCGGTGCGGCGGGGACAGCGGTGGCGGCGGGGCTGCCCGGCACGCTGGTCCATGAGGCCGCGGCCAGGGATGGCCGCTATGCCCTGCGCATCGGCCACCCCGGCGGCGTGCTGGAGGTCGGCGCCGATGTCGAGGCCCCGCAGGTGCGCAAGGCGCTGATCGGGCGCACCGCGCGGCTGGTGATGGACGGGACCGCATATTACCGTTGATCATGCTGCCAGCGCTGCGACCGGTCTAACCGTGACCTAAAGTCATGCAAGACTGAATTTCGACAAGTTGCCGCCGCCGCCCTGCGCGCGCATCTTCGCGCCAGATTCAGAACCGGGACCAGGGAAGGGCGCAATGACCGCGGCATTGACTCAAGATCAGATCGAACTGGCAGACTCTGTCCGCCGCTTTGCCGAAGGCACCCTGGCCGATGGCGCGCTGGCGCGTGCCCATGCGCCCGGCTACCCTTGGGAGATCGCGCAGCGCCTGGCCGAGATGGGGATGCTGGGGATCACTTTGAGGCCCGAGGATGGCGGGATCGGCGGCAGCCTCATGGATGCGGTGATCACCATTCAGGAACTGGCCATGGTCTGCCCCAAAAGCGCCGATGTCGTGCAGGCGGGCAATTTCGGCCCCATCCGCACCTTTGCCGAATATGCCACCCCCGAACAGAAGGCCCGCTTCCTGCCCGATATCCTGGCGGGCAAGGCGCTGATTTCCCTGGGGATGAGCGAACCGGACGCGGGCTCGGCGGTGACCGAGCTGAAGACCAGCGCGCGTGAGGAGGGCGATGGCTACATCCTCAACGGCTCCAAGGTGTTTTCCACCCACAGCCCCGAGGCCAACCTGTTCCTGATCTATGTCCGCTTCGGCCCCGGTCTGGGGGGGATCGGATCGGTGCTGGTGGAGCGCGGCACGCCGGGCTTTACCGTGGGCCAGCCCTCGACCTTCATGAGCGGCGAGGAATGGTGCCCGCTGTATTTCGAGGATTGCCGCATCCCGCGCGAGAACCTTTTGCTGGGGCCGGGCGGGTTCAAGAAGCAGATATCGGGCTTCAATGTCGAACGGATCGGCAATGCCGCGCGCGCGCTGGCGCTGGGGCGCCACGCCTATGAGGTCGCCCGCCGTCACGCGCTGGAACGCACCCAGTTCGGCCGTCCCCTGTGCGAGTTTCAGGGGCTGCAGTGGAAATTCGCCGAAATGGCGGTCAAGCTGGAAGCGGCGCAACTGCTGCTGTATCGCGCCGCGCAGGGGGCGGATGGGGCGCTGCCCTCGGCCTTTGATACGGCGGTGGCGAAGCTGGCCTGCAACGAGGCCGGGTTCGAGGTTGCCAACGAGGCGATGCAGGTCATGGGCGGCTATGGCTACAGCACGGAATCGCTGGTGGAATATTGCGTCAAGCGCACCCGTGGCTGGATGATCGCGGGCGGGTCCATCGAAATGCTGAAGAACCGGATCGCCGAGCATGTGTTCGACCGCCGCTTCAGCCAGCGCCCCGGATGAAAGGCTCTGACACCATGACCAATACACCCTGGGCACAGGCCCTGCTGACCCCGCGCAGCGTTGCGCTGGTGGGCGTGTCGGATGATCCGGCCAAGACCTCGGGGCGGCCCTTGCAGTTCCTGCGCCGCGCGGGCTTCGGGGGCGAGATCTGGCCGGTCAACCCGGCCCGCGCCACGGTGCAGGGGGAACGCGCCTATGCCCGGCTGGCGGACCTTCCGGCGGTGCCGGATCATGTCTTTGTGCTGACCGGGGCCGACCGCGCGCTTGATGCGCTGGAGGACTGCGCCGCCCTGGGTGTGCCGGTGGTGACCATGCTGGCCGCGGGCTTTGCCGAAGCGGGCGCGCGCGGGGCGTCGGCGCAGGCGCGGCTTGCAGGGATCATGGCCGATGCGCCGGGGCGGCTGCTGGGGCCCTCCAGTATCGGGATCGTCAACCTGCATCAGAATCTGGTGCTGACCGCCAACGCGGCCTTTGCCGAGCCCGAGCTGCCGCGGGGCGGCGTGTTCGTCGCCTCGCACAGCGGCAGCCTGATCGGCGCGCTGGTCTCGCGCGGAAAGCGCAAGGGCCTGGGCTTTGCCGGGCTGGTGTCCGTGGGCGGCGAGGCAGACCTGTCGCTGGGCGAAATCTGCATGGCCGCGCTGGATGACCCGGCGGTGACCGGCTTTGCGCTGTTTCTGGAAAGCCTGCGCCACGCCGACGATCTGCGCCGTTTCGCGTTGGAGGCCGCCCGCCGCGGCAAGCCCGTCGCCGCCTACAAGCTGGGCCGGTCTGCGGCGGCGGCGGAACTGGCCGTGTCGCATACCGGCGCGCTGGCGGGCGATGATGCGGTGGCCGATGTGTTCCTGCGCGACTGCGGGATCGCCCGGGTGGACAGCTTCGAGGCCCTGCTCGAAGTCCTGCCGCTGCTGGCGCAGGTGCCCCCCGCCGACGTGCCGCGCGCGGGCCGGGTGGGCGTGGTCACCACCACCGGCGGCGGCGCGGCCATGGCGGTGGACCGGATGGCCCTGCGCGGGGTGGATGTGGTCGCGCCCTCGGACGCCACCCGCGCGAAGCTAAGGGCGGCGGGCGTGGACCCGGGCGCGGGGCGGATCGTGGATCTGACGCTGGCGGGCACGCGCCATGAGGTGATGAAAGCGGCGCTGGATGTGCTGCGCGCCGCGCCCGAATTCGACATGGTGCTGGCCACGGTGGGGTCATCGGCGCGGTTCAACCCCGAACTGGCGGTGCAGCCCGCGCTGGAATCGCACGGCCAGCCCGGCACGCCTCTGGGGGTATTCCTGGTCCCCGATGCGCCGCAGGCCGCGCGGCTTCTGGCGGGGGCGGGCGTGCCCATGTTCCAGACGCCTGAAACCTGCGCCGATGCGGTGGCCGCCGCGCTCCAGCGCCGCGCCCCGCGCGTGGTGGAGGCTGCTGCCGCCCCCGCCGCCCCCCGCCCCCTGTCCGAGGCCGAAGCCTATACCCGGCTGGCCGCCCAGGGGGTGCGTGCCGCCCCGCATCTGGTGCTGGACGCCGACGCCCCGGTGCCGGATCTGCCCTTTGCCTGGCCGGTGGTGGCCAAGGTGCTGGACCCGGTCCTGCCGCATAAGAGCGATGCAGGCGGCGTGGTTCTGAACATCGCCGATGCGGATGCGCTGGCCCAGGCCATGGTGCAGATCCGCGCCCATGTGGCCCGCGCCCTGCCCGGCACCGTGGTGCGCCGCATTCTGGTGCAGCAGATGGTGCGCGGCGTGGGCGAGGTGCTGCTGGGCCTGCACCGCAACCCTGAGGTGGGGCCGGTTGTGGTGGTGGCCGCAGGCGGCGTGTTCACCGAACTTTACCGTGACAGCGCCATGCGGCTGGCGCCGGTGGATCTGGCCACCGCGCAGGAGATGCTGGAGGAGTTGAAGATCACCCGCATCCTGCAAGGCTATCGCGGCGGGGCGCGCGGCGATCTGACGGCCCTGGCCGAAACCGTTGCGGCCTTTTCGCGGCTGGCCGGGGAGGCTACACACCCCGTGGCCGAGGCCGAGATCAACCCCCTTCTGGTGCTGCCTGAAGGGCAGGGCGTGCTGGCCGTGGATGCAGTGATGGAGGCAGAGCCATGAGCGGAACCGTGCATTTCGAACGCGAGGGCGATATCGCGGTGCTGGTCATCGACAACCCGCCGGTGAATGCGTCCTCGGCGGCGGTGCGAGGCGCGTTGCTGGCGGCGCTGGAGCGCATGGCCGGCGATGACGCCATCACCGGCGCGGTGCTGATCGGCGCGGGCAAGAGCTTCATCGCCGGGTCGGACCTGCGCGAATTCGACCTGCCGCTGGCGCCGCCGCAGCTTCCGGCGGTGATTTCGGCGGTGGAAACCCTGCCCAAGCCCGTGGTGGCCGCGCTGCATGGCGCGGCACTTGGGGGCGGGTATGAGCTGGCGCTGGGGTGTGACGCGCGCATCGCCGCCCCAGGCACGATGCTGGGCCTGCCGGAAACCACGCTGGGGATCATCCCCGGCGCGGGCGGCACCCAGAAACTGCCGCGTCTGGTCGGCGTGGCCCGCGCCATCGCGCTGATCTGCGCGGGCACGCGGGTCAGCGCCGAGCGCGCGCTGGAGTTGGGCATGATCGACGCGCTGGCGTCTGATGACCTGCGCGGACAGGCCGTGGCCCGCGCCCGCGCGCTGGCCGGGCAGAAGGCCCGCGTCATCGACCGCCCCGTGCCCCCGGACACCCCCGAGGATATCGACACCGCCGCCACCACCGCCCTGCGCAAGGGGCGCAACCGCCCCCATATCGCCGCCGCCATCGCCCATGTGCGTGCCGCCGCCACCACGCCGCCCGCGCAGGGGCTGGCCGAGGAACGCGCCACCTTCGAGGCCCTGCGCACCAGCCCCGAAGCCCGCGCCCTGCGCCATATCTTCTTTGCCGAACGTGCGGCGGCCCGGGGGGCCGAAGGGCGCAGCGCAAAGCCGCAGCCGGTGCGCGCGCCGGGCGTGCTGGGCGCGGGCACCATGGGCGCGGGCATTGCCACCGCGCTGTTGCTGGCGGGCTTGCCGGTCACCCTGGCCGATGCCAGCGCGCAGGCGTTGGAGCGCGGGCGCCAGACGGTGCATGCCGCGCTGGCGCAAGCCGCCAAGGCCGGGAAACTGCCCGCCAACAAGCTGCAACAGACGCAGGATCGGCTGCATCTGGTCGAAAGCGCCGCCGGTCTGGCCGCCTGCGATCTGGTGATCGAGGCGATCATCGAAGACCTCCCCGCCAAGCAGGCGGCGTTTGCCGAACTGGACCGGATCACCGCGCCGGATGCGATCCTGGCCACCAATACCTCGTATCTGGATATCGACGATATCGCCGGAGCCACCACGCGCCCCGAGCGGGTAATCGGGCTGCATTTCTTCAGCCCCGCCCATGTGATGAAACTGGCCGAGGTCATCGCCGGCGCGCACAGCGCGGACAGCGCCATGGCCACGGGGCTGGCGCTGGCGCGCAAGCTGGGCAAGACCCCGGTGGAGGCCGGAAACGCCTTTGGCTTCATCGGCAACCGCATCTATTCCGCCTATCGCAGCGCCTGCGAATTCATGCTTGAAGACGGCGCGCTGCCCCATGAGGTCGATGCCGCGCTGGAGGAATTCGGCTTTGCCATGGGGCCGTTTGCGGTCACCGATCTTTCGGGGCTGGATATCGCTTGGGCCATGCGCTGCGCCCGCGCGCATCTGCGCGACCCCGCTGACCGCTATGTGCATATCCCTGATCTGCTGTGCGAGATGGGGCGCTTCGGGCGCAAGACGGGGGCGGGCTATTACCGCTATGGCGACAGCAAGCGCCCGCAGCGCGACGCGGAGGTTGACGCGCTGATCATCGCGCAATCGCAGGAAAAGGGCATTGACCGGGTAGCGCTGGACGCCGCCACCATCCAGCGCCGTGCACTGGCGGCGATGGTCAACGAGGCCGGGCTGCTGCTGGCCGAAGGCGTGGCCCTGCGTCCGGGCGATGTCGATGTGGTGATGGTCAACGGCTATGGCTTTCCGCGCTGGCGCGGCGGGCCGCTGCATTGGGCGGCATCGCAGGACGGCGCCGCGTTGCAGGCCGAATGCGCCGAATTCGCCCGTATCTCGGGACCGTCGCGCGCGGCGGCTGATCTGGCGGCGCTGGGGATCACGCCCGCACCGGACCCGCAGGCGGGCTGACCCCGCCCGTTCTTTCGTCACACGCTGGCAGCGCCCCCGCGCCTGCCCTTCTGGAGCTTTGCCGCATGTCCCACCCTGATACCCCCGCCGCCGACTGGTTCAACGCGCTGTTTGCGCCCCGAAGCGTGGCGGTGATCGGTGCCTCGGCCGACCCGGCGAAAACCGGCGGGCGGCCGGTCAACTATCTGCGCAAGCACGGGTTCGGGGGCCGGATCATGCCCGTCAACCCGCGGGCGGATCAGATTTCGGGTCTGACCTGCTACCCCGATATCGCCGCCCTCCCCGAAGCCCCCGAGGCTGCGATTGTCCTGCTGGGCGCCAACCGGGCCGCCGCCGCCGTGGCCGATCTGGCCGCCCGGGGCACAAAGCTGGCGATCGTGCTGGCCAGCGGCTTCGGCGAAGCGGGTGCCGACGGGCAGACCCGCCAGCGAGAGTTGGCACAGGCCGCGGGCGCCATGCGCCTGCTGGGCCCCAATACCATCGGCGCGGTGGACCTGCACAGCCGGATCGTGCTGTCGGCGAGCGGCGCGCTGGAGGCCGAGGACCTGCCCGCGGGGGGGATTTCGGTGGCCTCGCAAAGCGGGGGGATTCTGGGCGCGCTGCTGTCGCGGGGGGCGGCGCGGGGGATCGGCTTTGCCAAGCTGGCCTCCACCGGGAATGAGGTCGATCTGGATATCGCCGACCTGATCGGCGCGCTGGCGCAGGACGCGCAGACGCGGGTGATCGTGGCCTATATCGAAGGCATCCGCGATGCCGCGAAGTTCCGCACCGCCGCCGAAGCCGCCCGCGCGCAGGGCAAGCCGCTGGTGGTCTACAAGGTGGGCCGGTCCGGCGCGGGCGCGCGGGCGGCGGTGTCGCACACCGGCGCCATGGCGGGCGAAGACCGGCTGTATGACGCGCTGTTTGCGCAGGTGGGCGCCATCCGGGTGCGCGATTTCAACGACCTGCTGGACCTGCCCGCCATGCTGGCCACGGGGCGGGGGATGCGCGGCAACCGGGTGGCGGTGCTGACCTAGACCGGGGGCGCGGGCAGCCTGATTGCCGACAATTGCGGGGTGCTGGGGCTGGATGTGCCGCTGATGGATGCAGCTACCGCGCAGAGGCTGGCGGAAATCCTGGGCGAGGATGCGCCCATGACCGGCAACCCGGTGGATGTGACCCTGGCCGGGGTGAAACCGCAGATCATGACCGCGGCCACCGAAACCCTGCTGAACGCGGATGGCGTGGACGGGGTGGCCGTGGTGGTGGGATCGTCGGCGCTGGCGCAGCCCGATGTGGCCGTGGGCGCCATCCGCGCCGGGGCCGCGCGCAGCGACAAGCCGATCATCGCCTATGTCAGCCCGCATGCGCCGCATATCCTGCGCGCACTGAACCTGCAGGGCATCCCCGCTTTTACTGCACCGGAAACCTGCGCGCTGGCCTTTCGCGTGGCGCAGCAGCCCGCCGCCGCGGTGGTGCGGGCCGATCCCGCGCCGCTGCCTGCATTGCCCGCCGATCTGCCGCAGGGCACGCTGAACGAGGCCGCGTCCGCCCGGCTGTTTGCCGCCGCCGGGCTGCATGGGGCGGCGCACCGGGTGGTTGCGGACGCGGCCGAGGCGCAGCAGGCCGCGCAGGAACTGGGCGGGCCGGTGGTGCTGAAGCTGCTGTCGGACACAATCGCGCATAAATCCGACGTGGGCGGCGTGCGCCTGTCGCTCGATGCCGCCACCATCGGCCCCGCGCTGGAGGAGATGGCGGCGGGGATCGCGCGGCAGGGCCTGCCCGCGCCACAGGGCTATCTGGTGCAGAAGATGCTGCAGGGCGGGGTCGAGGTGATCCTGGGCGCGCGGCGTGACCCGCAGCTGGGCGCCTTTGTGCTGCTGGGCGCGGGGGGCACGCTGGCCGAACTGGCCGATGACAGCACCATGCGCCTGTTGCCGCTGAGCCGCGCCGATGCTGAATCCATGGTGGCCGAGCTGCGCCTGTCGCGGCTGTTGCAGGGGTATCGCGGCGGGGCGTTGCATGACGTGCCCGCGCTGGTCGAGTCGATCCTGGCCATGGCGGGGCTGGCCGAAGCCCTGGGCGACCGGCTGGAAGAGGCCGAGATCAACCCGCTGTTCGTCCTGCCCGAAGGGCACGGCGTGGCCGCAGCCGACGGGCTGGTGGTGCTGGCGAGCCCCGGGGCCTGAACGCGCGCGGATCAGCCGCTGCTGCGGCTGATCCGCCACACGCCCTGCGCGGTGGCCAGCGCGGTGCCGTCGCACAGGACGGTGCCTTCAACAAAGGCCATGCGCCCGGTCACGCGGGAAACCTGCGGACGCAGGGTGGCGAAGCTGCCAAGCTGCATTGGCGCAAGAAAGCTGACATTAAGGTTGATCGTGGCCCCGCGCAGCGCCTGCCCGGCGTCGCGCGCGGTCTGGCCAAAGGCGCGGTCGATGAAGGTCATCAGCATCCCGCCATGCACCACGCCGTTGCGGTTGGCGTGGATCTCCGTGGCGAGAAAGCCGAATTCGGTCTGGCCGCCGGTTTCCCCTTCGATCGGGCGCACCCATAGCCCGCCCAGATGCCGAAGCAATCCATCCATCGGATCGTGCGTCCAGCCATCGGGGGCAGAGGCGGTTGGGGGCTTTGCGGTTTCCATGTGAACTTTATCCGGCGTCATGCGCGGGGGCGCAAGTGGGCTGTCCGGACGCGCAAGACTGATCTTTTGTCAGCATAGCATGCAGCATCGCAAGTTGATACTTGGCCCGGCAGACATGAGTATCGCGATTGTCGGAGCGATGCCTTGGTACGGTTCGAAGGGGGGGCGAATGGTGACGAAACGTGACTATCGCGACATGGTGGCCGGCGTGCTTCTGCTCCTGCTGGGGCTTGCTGCTGCCTGGTATGCTTCGGAAAACTATCGCATCGGCACGGTCACCCGCATGGGCGCCGGGATGGTGCCGCTGGCGCTGGGCATCATGCTGGCCGGGCTGGGGCTGGTGGTGATGGTCAGCGGCTGGTTCCGCAAGGGGATCATGCCCGAGGTCCGCGTGCTGACGCCCATCTGCATCTTCGGCTCCATCGCGGTCTTTGGCCTGATGATCCAGCCCTTCGGCCTGTTGCCCGCGGTGCTGGCCAGCACCACTGTGGCCTCGCTGGCCGAAAAGGAATTCCGCCCGCTGCGCATCCTCTTGTCGGGGCTGGTGCTGTGCGCGGCCGCCTGGGGGATATTCGTCTTCGGAATCGGGCTGTCCATTCCTCTGCTCAGCTGGAAACCGTGATGGACATCTTTGCCAATCTGGCGCTGGGGCTGGGCACGGCGCTGTCGCCCTATAACCTGTTGTATTGCTTCCTTGGGGTGTTTCTGGGCACCATCATCGGGGTGATCCCCGGCATCGGCGTGCTGGCCGCGATCTCGATGCTGTTTCCGATCACCTTTCACCTGGAGCCCACGGCGGCGCTGATCATGCTGGCGGGCATCTGGTACGGCACCACCTATGGCGGCTCCACGGCGTCGATCCTGCTCAACATTCCCGGCTCGCCCTCCAGCGCGGTGACCTGTCTGGACGGCTATCCGATGGCCCGGCAGGGGCGCGGCGGGGTGGCGCTTCTGATGACGACCCTGGCCTCTTTCGGCGGGGCGTCCATCGGGATCGTGGTGCTGACCTCGTTTTCGCCGGTGATTGCGAAATACGCCATCTATATTTCTTCGGCGGAATATTTCGCGCTGATGCTGCTGGGGCTGGTGGCGGCGGCGACCATCACCAACGGGTCGGCCATCAAGGGGCTGGCGATGGTGGTGCTGGGTCTGTTGCTGGCCACGGTCGGGATGGATTCGCAAAGCGGGGCGCAGCGCTTCACCTTCGGCAATCTGGAGCTGATGGACGGGCTGAGCATTGTCGCGCTGGCCATGGGCCTGTTCGGCGTGTCCGAGATCGTCGCTTCGGTGCGGCGCATCCACCCGGGCGATGTGGACCCCAAGAGCGCCACCTGGGCGGCAATGAAACCCACCCGCGACGATGTGCGCCGCTCCTGGGTGCCGCTGTTTCGCGGTGCGGGGATCGGCTCGTTCTTTGGCGCCATGCCGGGCACGGGGCCGTCGCTGGCGGCCTTCATGTCCTATGCGGTGGAACACCGCATGTCGCGCACGCCCGAACGCTTCGGCAAGGGCGCGATCGAGGGCGTGGTGGGGCCGGAATCGGCCAATAATGCCGCCGATCAGACCGCGTTCATTCCCACCCTGTCGCTGGGCATCCCCGGCAGCCCCACCATGGCGCTGATGCTGGGCGCGCTGATGATCCACGGGATCAACCCGGGGCCGAACCTGATCTCCGAACAGCCCGGCCTGTTCTGGGGGCTGGTGATGAGCTTCTGGATCGGCAACCTGTTGCTGCTGATCCTGAATGTTCCGCTGATCGGGCTGTGGGTGCGGCTGCTGATGGTGCCCTACCGGATGATGTATCCCGCCATCCTGATGTTCATCTGCATCGGCGCCTATTCGGTGCGCTACAGCCCCTTTGACGTGTTCACGGTGCTGGGCTTCGGGATGCTGGGCTATGCCATGCGGGTGTTTTCGCTGCCGCCCGCGCCGCTGCTGCTGGGCTTTGTGCTGGGCCCGCTGGTGGAGACCCATTTCCGCCGGGCAATGATCATGGCCCGCGGCGATGCGATGTATTTCCTGGAGCGCCCCTTTACCGCCACCGTGCTGGCGCTGACCGTGGCCGTGGTGGTCTGGAGCATCTGGGCCGGGTTGCGCCGCCGCGCCCGCGACAAGTCAGGGCTGCTGGACCAATGAGCGCGCCGCGCCGGGCCAGAGTCGAAATTCCGGGACGGGCGCCAGTGGCGCGCGCGTTCCGGCAAGGCCCGGGCCAGTCTGGTCCCGGTTGCGAAAAGGGTGCCGCTTCGGTGCCCTTGACCGCGATGCCCGCCCATCTGGCGCGGCCCGTCGCATGAGAAAAACCAAGGAGGAGATGACATGAGACTTCCGGCAACAACGGCCATGGCGCTGATCCTGTCCGCAGGTATCGCCCATGCCAGCGATTTCCCGTCCGGCAATGTGACCATCATCGTGCCCTACAGCCCCGGCGGCTCCACCGATCTGGTTTCGCGCCAGCTTGCGGTGGACCTGGCAGAGATCTGGGGCGTGTCGGTGATCGTTGAAAACCGCCCCGGCGCCGGGTCCATGGTGGGCACCACCGCGCTGTCGCAGGCGGACCCCGATGGCCGCACGCTGCTGGTCAACACCGCCGCCGCATCGACCGCGCCCGCGATCCAGTCGCTGCCCTTTGACGCCGAAACCGACGTGACGCCGATCAAGCTGCTGGGGCAGAGCGCCTATGTCATGGTGGCCGGATCGGGCGTTGAATCCGACACCATGTCCGAATTCCTGGAAGAAGCCGCCGCCAGCCCCAAGTTCTTTGCCACCGCAGGCGTCGGCAGCTCCAGCCATTTCGCGGCCGAGCTGTTCCTGCAGCAGGCCGGGGTCGAGGGTGACATCATCCACTTCTCGGGCGGGGGGGACGCCAACACAAACCTGATGGGCGGGCATGCCGATATCTATGTCAGCAACACCGCCAGCGTGATCCCCTATGTGCGCAACGAGCAGGTCAAGGCGCTTGGCGTGCTGGGGCCGCAGCGTGACGCGCTGCTGCCCGATCTGGAAGCCAGCGGCGAGCTGGGCATCGAAGGGATCAACATCAACGCCTGGCTGGGCATGTTCGGCCCCGGCGGCATGGACCCTGATCTGGTCGCGCGCATCGACGCAGATGTAAGCACCGCGATGCAGAGCGACGGGTTCCAGGCGCTTCTGGAAAACAACTTCATCGTCGGCGGCGAGTCTTCCCCTGAGGAATTCGCCGCGCAGTACCTCGAAGAGATGCAACTGTGGCGTGATCTGGCCGAACAGCGCGGGATCGAGGCCAACTGACCGCCCTGTGATGCCCGCCATGGCGCCCCTTGCGGGCGCCATGGCAGCACGAAAAGACACCCGCGCGGACAGGCTCCGCGCGGGTGTTGTGTTTCAGGCAAGGTCGGATCAGCCCAACGCGGGTTGCGCGCCTTCGGGCAGGTCGATGTCAAAAGCGTTGATGGTCATGGAGATCAGCGTGTAATAGCCGCACAGCCCCACCAAATCGACCAGCCGTCCGCTGCCCAGCGTGGCCAGCGCCTCGTCATAAAGCGGCTGGGTCAGCGTGCGGCGCTCCGTCAGCTCCACCACCACCCGGTGCACCACGGATGCCTCGGCATCGGTGCCGAAATCAGGGGTGGCGCCGGTGCGCAGGGCTTCGATGATCCCGGGCGCCAGCCCCGCCGCCTGTGCTGGGGGTTTGTGCGCCCACCATTCGTATTCCGCCGACCACAGCCGCGCCATTGTCAGGATCGCCAGTTCCGACAGCCGGGGCGAGAGCGACGAGCCATAGCGGCAATAGGCACCAAGCGCCTGCGCGCGTTCGGCCAGATCGGGGCGGTGCAGCCAGATGGCCAGCGGGCCGCGCACCTGTCCGCGCGGGCCGCTGGCGATCAGATCATGCACCCGGCGCTGATCTTCGGTCATGGTTTCGGGGGCGGGGGGGGCCAGACGTGCCATCGCTCAGCCCTCCTGCCCGTACAGCCGGATCGGCGCGCCATTGAGCCAGGCGTCCAGATTCTCGACCGTCTGGCCATAGAAGTTTTCCAGCGTTTCGCGCACGGTATAGCCCAGATGCGGGGTCAGCAGCGCATTGGGCAGGCGGCGCAGGGGGTGATCGGCGGGCAGCGGTTCGGCGTGGAACACATCCAACCCGGCACCGGCGATGGTGCCGTCCTGCAGCGCGGCGATCAACGCGGCTTCATCCACCAGCGGGCCGCGCGCGGTGTTGATCAGGATCGCATCGCGCCGCATAAGCGCCAGATCCTGCGCGCCGATGATCCCGCGCGTGCTCTCGCCCAGTACCAGATGCAGCGAGACCACATCGCTTTCGCGCAGCAGCGTTTCCTTGTCGGCATACTCGGCCCCGCCCGCGGCCGCACGTTCGGGGGTCAGGTTGGGGCTCCATGCGATAACCTTCATGCCAAAGGCACGGGCCACGCCCGCCATCTGCGCGCCCAGCTTGCCCAGGCCCACCAGCCCCAGCGTCCGGCCATGAAGCGCATGGCCCAGCCGGGTCTGCCACGCACCGTCACGCATGGCCGCGCTTTCGGCCGGAATATGGCGCAGCAGCGCGATGATCAGCCCCCAGGCCAGTTCCGCGGTGGCATAGATGCCGTTGCCGCTGCCGGTGGTGCTCATGACCACGATCCCCAGATCGCGGGCGGTGGCATCGTCCAGGGTGCGGTTGCGCTTGCCGGTGGCGGCGATGGCGCGCAGGTTGGGCAGGGCGTGCAGCACCTGGGCCGGGAAGGGGGTGCGTTCGCGCAGCAGGCAGATGGCGTCATAGGGCTGCAACGCTTCGATCGCATGGGCGCTGTCGCGGAAGGGTTCGGTCAGAAAGGTGACCTCGGCCCGGTCCTGCAGGCGGGACCAGTCGGCCAGCCCTTCGGCGGCGGCCATGTAGTCATCCAGCACCGCAATCCGCGCGGGGCGGTCGGTGGGCGGGGTTCGGGGGGTGGTCATCATGTCCTCCTGGATCAGTGCGGCGGCGCGCCGTGGCGCCGGGTTTCGTAGCGGTGGATCAGCGCGACGATCCACGGGATGTTCGGCATCAGGATGAAGATGCGGGTGACGTGAAAGGCCGCGATCAGCGCCACATCCTGGCCCAGGTATTTCGCCGTCAGCGCCATTTCGGCCACCCCGCCCGGCGCCGCGCCCAGCACGAATTCGCGCCAGTTGTGCCCGGCCAGATGCGCCAGCCCCGCCGCTGCCAGCGAACACAGCGCCAGCAGCAGCAAGGTCGCCCCCAGGGTCGCCACCAGATCGCGCACGCCCGAGCGCAGGAAATCCGGTTTGAACGTCGCCCCCAGCCAGGTCCCCAGCACGATCTGCGCCAGCGCAAAGACCAGGTCCGGAAACGGTGTGACCCCCAGCCCCAGCCCCGCCAGCACCGCCGTCACCGCCAGCGGGCCCAGGAAATTGGGGTTGGACAGCCGCGTGAGCCGCATCAGCCCCGCCGCGCCCAGCCCCAGCGCGGCCAGCACCAGAACGTCCAGCGGGTCGAAGGCGGCGGCCAGGTCCATGCCCGCGCGGCCATTGCCTGTGGGCCAGCCCTCGATCGTATAAATCGCCACCGGCACCACCACCACCACCGCCGCCAGCCGCAGCGATTGCGCCAGCACCACCTGCATCGGCGCTATGTTCGATTTCAGGGCGATGGTCGCGGCCTCGACCGGGCTGGTGGGGACCATGCCCAGAAACCATTGCGCCAGCCCCTGCCCGGTCAGCCGCGCCATGATCACCGCCGTGGCGCCGACACTGGCCAGGGTCAGCAGCGTGGTCCCCACCAGATAGGGGCCAAGCGCGACCATCTGGGCGAGCGCCTCGGGGCTGAAGGCCAGACCGACCTGACAGGCCACCACGATCTGCCCGCCCGCGCGGATGCGGTTGGGCACATGCGGGCGGATCACGCCGGTGATGGACAGCACCGCCGTCAGCACCAGCGGGCCGATCATCCACGGCAGCGGCACGCCCAGCCGTTCGAACACCCAGCCCGCGCCGGCGGCGGCCAGCAACAGCGGCAAGAGCCGCAGCAGCACCTGCGCCAGCGGCGGGTCGGCCTCGGCGGGGGGGGCGGGTCGTTCGTCAGTCACAGCGCGCCGACATCCCGCCATCAACGCGCAGCTCTGTCCCGGTGACAAACCGCGCCTCATCCGAGGCGAGGAACAGCGCCGCCTGCGCGGTGTCGCGCCCGTCGCCCATGAAGGGCAGGGGAATGCGGCTCTGGCGTTTCTTCAGCAGCGCCTCCACGTCGCCGCCCTCACGCTGATGGGCCAGCCGCGCTTCGACCATCGGTGTATGCATCTGTCCCGGAACCACCGTGTTCACCCGCACATTCCAGGGGGCGTATTCCACCGCGGTCACGCGCGAAAACTGGATCACCCCGGCCTTGGAGGCGGCATAGCCCACCTGCGCCGCCCCCGTCCAGCGTATCCCCGAGGTCGAGGCCGTGTTGACGATCGACCCCGTGCGCTGCGCCTTCATCACCGGCAGCACATGCTTGCAGGTCAGGAACACGCTGGTCAGGTTATAGTTGAGCTGGCGCAGCCAGTCCTCTTCGGACAGTTCCACCGCGCCGCCCCTGGCCGAGCCGCCGACATTGTTGACCAGCACATCAATCCGCCCGAAACGGTCGGTCACCGCCACCACCAGATCGCGAATTGACCCGCTGTCGGTCACATCGCAGCGCGCCAGCATGTAGTCGCCGCCCGCCTGCGCCAGCAGGGCCTCGGTTTCGGCCATGGCATCGGGGGTGATGTCGCAGGCCACCACCCGCGCCCCCTCCTGCGCAAAGAGCGCCGCCGCCGCGCGGCCATTGCCCCAGCCCGGGCCGACACTGCCCGCCCCGGTGATGATTGCGACCTTGCCGTCCAGCCGTCCTGCCATGCTGTCCCCATGCCTTTCAGGGCCGCGACGCGCCGCACCCTGCCTGCCATTTCTGCGTTTGACGCGCAGCATAAACTAACCTACGCTCATGGTGACAGGCTTCCGGTTAGCCAAGGGAAACTTCAGATCATGCAAGAGCGCCGCCTGGGCATCCCTCTCAATCCGCTGCGGGCCTTTGCGGTCGCCTCGCGGCACAAGACATTTACCGCCGCCGCGCGCGAGCTGGGCGTGACGCAGGTGGCCATCAGCCGCCAGATTACCACGCTGGAAAATTACCTCAATGTGTCGCTGTTCGAACGCGGCACCCGCTCGGCCAAGCTGACCGATGTGGGGCGCGCCTTCGGCTCGGAAATCGCCGGGCTGTTCGATGAGATCGAGCGCGTGACCCAGCGCCTGATCACCCATGAAACCGAAAGCACCATCAACCTGCGGGTGCATCCCACATTCGCCCAGCACTGGCTGATGCCGCGCCTGCCGGATTTCACCCGCCGCCACCCCGGCATCCGGGTGCGCTTTGACACACGGGTCGAGCCGCTGGATTTCCGCGGCACGCATCTGCATGTGGCGGTGCAGCTGGGATCGGGGGTGTGGCGCGATGCGCGTTGCCGCAAGCTGTTCGACGAAGAGGTCGATGTGATCTGCAGCGCCGGGTATCTGGAGCAGTTCGGCACGCTGAACGAACCGGGCGATGTGGCGCGCGGCGAATTGCTGCACGCCCGTTACCGGCGCCGGGCCTGGGAATACTGGGCGCAGGCGGTCGGGGTGGAACTGGACCACCAGCGCGGCACGGAATTCGACACCTCGCTGCTGACCTATGCGGCGGCGGAAAACGGCTTTGGCCTGGCGGTGGGGCAGCTTGGCATCCTGGAACGCGCGGTGCGGCAGGGGCGGCTGGTGCGCCCGCTGGACATGCGCGTGCCCACGGGCGCGGCTTTCTATGTGGTCTGGCCCACGATCATTTCGGTCAATGTGAACACCAAGCGCTTCATCGACTGGATGATGACGCAGGTCGGCGCCGCGCCCGAGTTCTTCCGCGCCTCGGCGCCGGTGTGATCCGCCCGGCCATGGCGCCCGCCTTTGGCAAAATGAACTTGGGCTTGCATGACGATCTGTCAGCCTGAAGTGCCCCGCTTAGATGGTATGACCCCCTGAGCGAACAGGATGTGGGGGGGTGATACCTTGGGCGGACGGCTGGCGGGAAAACATGCGGTCATCATCGGTGCGGGCCAGCAGGAGGGGACAACCCCCGGCAATGGGCGCGCCACGGCGATCCGCTTTGCACAGGAAGGCGCGCGCTGCCTGCTGGTGGACCGTGACGCGGCCTCGGCCGAGGCCACCCGCGCCATGCTGCCGGACCCGCAGGCCGCCGCCGTGCATCAGGCCGATGTCACCGATGCGGACGCCTGCAAGGGCGTGATCGACGCCGCGGTCGAACGCTTCGGGCGCATTGATATCCTGCACAACAATGTTGGCCAGTCGCGCGGCGACCGCCCCACATCCGAGATGGACCCGGATGTCTGGGATCAGTTGATGACGCTGAACCTCAAGGCCATGTTCCTGACCTGCAAATACGCGCTGCCGGTGATGCGGGCGCAAGGCGCAGGGGTGATCCTCAATGTCTCGTCCACCTCGGCGCTGTCGAAGCGCCCGACGGTGGCCTACAAGACCTCCAAAGGGGCGGTGAACACGCTCACCCAGCATATCGCCGCCGAAAACGCCGCCTTTGGCGTGCGGGCCAATGTGATCCTGCCGGGACTGATCGACACGCCCATGGCGATCGAACGGCGCGCGCAGGAAAGCGGGCGGTCGCGCGACGACATCCGCGCCGAACGCGATGCGCTGGTGCCCATGGGGCATATGGGCTCCGCCTGGGATGTGGCCAATGCCGCCGTGTTCCTGGCCTCGGACGAGGCATCCTATATCACGGGTGTGGTTCTGCCCGTGGATGGCGGGCTGCTGCTGAAGCGGGGATGACCGACAATGGCTGAGCGAGGCAAAGAGAACGACATGGACAACCCGCTTCACATTCTGGCCGGGGCCGCCGCCGACTGGTCCACGCGCGAGATCACGCCCGAGGTCGATCACGCCACCCGCCGCGCGGTGCTGGACTGGTTCGGCGCCATGCTGCCGGGCTGCGTGGACGGGCCCGCCCCCGCGCTGACCCGGGCGCTGGACAGCGGGCGCGGGCGGGGTGGCGCGGTCACCTATACCGACGGGCAGCAGGGCAGCGCGCGCCATGCCGCGCTGCTCAACGGTGTGGCCAGCCATACCGCCGAATTCGACGATATCTTCCGCGATGGCGGCTATCACCCCGGCAGCCCCACCATTTCCGCGGCCCTGGCCGTGGCGCAGGATCTGGGCGCCAGCCATGACGCCTTTCAGCGCGCGGTGATCGGCGGGTATGAGGTCGGCTGCCGGATCGCCATGGCGCTGCAGCCCAGCCATTATGAAAACTGGCATATCACCGCCACCGTGGGCACCATGGGGGCGGCGGTCTCCACCGCCATGCTCAAGGGGTGCGGTGCCGAAGGGATCGGCCATGCCATCGCCATTGCCAGCAGCTTTGCGGGCGGGCATCAGGAAAACCTGGTGGGGCAGGGTCTGACCAAGCCGCTGCATTGCGGCCATGCCGCCGAAGCGGGCGTGCTGGCGGGGCTGTCGGCGGCCGCCGGGGTGACCGGATCGCCCGACAGCCTGCACGCGCCCCACGGCTATGCCGCCGCCACCAGCGACAGCACCGGCAACTGGGGTGCGGCCTTTGCGGGCTTGGGCGACTGGACCCCCATCGCGCGCCTGACGCTCAAGAACCACGGCTGTTGCGGCCATATCTTTCCCGCGCTGGACGGGATGCGCGCGCTGATCGCCGCCCATGGCTTTGGCCGCGATGACATTCGCGCCATCGCGGTCGAAGGCTACGGCCCCACGAAATCCATCTGCGACCGGATGGCGGTTAACAGCCCGCGCGATGCGCGGTTTTCGCTGCAATACTGCATGTCGGCGCTGCTGCATCTGGGCGATGTCCGCATTGCCGCCTTCACCCCCGACGCGCTGGCCCGCGCCGATATCCGCGCCTTCATGGACCGTGTCACCGTTACCCGGGCCGAGGATATCGCCCGCGAATACCCGCGCAGGCGCATGGCGCGGCTGCGCGTCACGCTCAATGACGGGCGCGTGCTGGAGCATTTCCAGCGCACCCGCAAGGGCGACCCGGATGACCCGCTGTCGGACGCCAAACTGTTCGCCAAGTATGACGAGCTGGCCGCCACCGCGCTGGACCCTGAAACGGCCCGCGCCCTGCGCGACCAGATCATGACCGGCCAGCAGTTGCTGGGGGCGGTTGCGCCCACGCGCGGCGCGGGCAGCACGGACAGGACTTGACGGCGCCGCCGCAGCATTGCGGCGCGCCAGCCAGAGACGAAGGAACAGCCCATGAATTTTCGCCCCGACTCCACTCCGGCCCCGGCCGAATTCATTGCCGTCACGCTGGACAACGGCATTGCCACTATTGCCCTGAACCGCCCCGATGTGCGCAACGCCATCAATGACCAGATGCGCGCCGAACTGATCGCCGCCTTCGAATGGGCCGACAGCGCGCCCGAGGTCCGCGCCGTGGTGCTGACCGGCACCGGCAAGGGGTTCTGCGCGGGGGGCGATATCAGTGGCATGCGCGAGCGGCTGGACGCGCCCGCGGGCGATGTGGCCTTCAACGGCTGGAAACGGCAGAAACGCACGCATCGCGGCATTGCGGTCATTCACCACATGACCAAGCCGGTGATCGCCGCCATGAATGGCGCGGCCTTCGGGCTGGGGCTGGACATGGCGCTGGCCTGTGATTTCATCATCGCCGCCGATGGCGCCAGGATGTCCATGAGCTTCATCAAGCGCGGGCTGGTGTCGGACGGGGGCGGCATGTATTTCCTGCCCCGCCGCGTGGGGCTGGCCAAGGCCAAGGAGCTGATCCTGACCGCGCGCGTGCTGGAGGCCAATGAGGCGCTGGCCATCGGCATGGTGGACCGGGTCTGCCCGCCCGAGGCCCTGCTGGAACAGGCGCAGGCCTGGGCGGATGAGCTGAGCCAGGGGTCCCCGGCGGCGATTGCGCTGACCAAGGCCATCCTGGACCAGAGCCTTGAAAGCAGCGCCGATGAAATCTTCGCCCTTGGCCGCGAGGCACAGGCCATCTGCTACACCACCACCGAGCACCGCCAGTCGGTCGAGGATTTCCTGGCGCGCAAGCCGCGCTGATCCGCCACCGACGGCCTGCCCGCGCGATGCTCCCTGCGCGGCTCCTCTCGCCCGGCCCCTTCCGCAGCGCGGATCACGCGTAAAGCGGACAACGGGCCGGGCGCTTTTTTTGCGGCCTTCGGCGTCAGCCCTGCCGCGCGCGTTTGCGCCGCCCCGCCAGGGTCTTGAACACCGCCCAGCCCAGCAGCCCGGCGGTCAGGGTCAGGGTGATGCCGGACACCGGGCGCTCCAGAAAGGTCATGAAATCCCCGCGCGAAAACAGCATGGCGCGTTTGAAGTTCTCCTCGATCATCGGGCCCAGGATGAAGCCGATCAGCACCGGCGCCAACTGGAAGTCCAGCCGCCGCAGCACATAGCCCGCCAGCCCGAAGATCAGCACCAGCACGATGTCGAAGGCGCTGTTGCGCACCGTATAGGTGCCGATGCAGATCAGCACCAGGATGGCGGGGTAAAGCAGCGTATAGGGGATCTGCAGCAGCCGGATCCACAGCCCGATCAGCGGGATGTTGAGCACCAGCAGCAGCACATTGCCGATCCAGAAACTGGCCGCCAGCCCCCAGAAGATTTCCGGGTTGTTGGTGATCAGCTGCGGCCCCGGCGCCACCCCGTTCATGATCAGCGCGCCCAGCATGATTGCCATGGTGGCACTGCCGGGAATGCCCAGCGTCAGCGTGGGGATGAACGCCGTCTGCGCGGCCGAGTTATTGGCCGATTCCGGCGAGACAACGCCCTCGATCGCGCCCTTGCCAAAGCGTGAGGGGTCGCGCGCCAGCTTCTTTTCCATGGCATAGCCCAGAAAGGTGGCAATCGTCGGTCCGGTGCCCGGCAGCGCGCCAAAGATGCCTCCCAGCACCGACCCGCGCGCCACCGGCCCGGCCGAGGCCCGCCATTCCGCGCGCTCAGGCAGCATCGAGCGGAATGTCACCTTGCCGATGGGTCGGCGCGCCCCCATGGAGGAGCGCAGCGACATGATCACCTCGGACACGCCAAAGAGGCCCATGGCCAGCGCGATGAAGCTGATCCCGTCGCGCAGTTCCAGATAGCCCAGATTGTAGCGCGCAACGCCGCTGTCTACATCGGTGCCGATGGTGCCCAGCATCAGCCCCAGCGCCACCATGGCCACGCCCTTGAGCGGGCGTTCGTCACTGACCACCGCCGCCGCCACCAGCCCCGCCACCATCAGCGCGAAATATTCCGCCGGGCCGATGGCGATGGCCGCCCCCGCCAGCAGCGGCGAGATGGTGTAAAGCAGGATGATCCCGAAGGTCCCGCCGATGAAGGAGGCAATGGTGGTGGCAAACAGCGCCACGCCCGCGCGCCCCTGCTGCGCCATGGGATAGCCGTCCAGACAGGTCACCGCATTGGTGGGCGTGCCCGGCAGGTTGAGCAGGATCGACGCGGTGGACCCGCCATATTCCGACCCGTAATAGACCCCGGCCAGCATCACCAGCGCCGTGGTGGGCGGCAGGCCGATGGTCAGCGGCAGCAGCATCGACACCGCGGCCAGCGATCCGATCCCCGGCAGCGCGCCCAGCATGGTGCCCAGAAACACCCCGATGAAACACCAGAACAGGTTCTGCATGGACAGCGCCATGCCGAACCCGAGGATGACATTGTCCATCAGGTCCATCAGAAGGGACTCCGCAACAGGGGAATCTGGATTCCCAGGATCAGCCCGAACACCACCCAGGCGCCAGCGGCGACCCCGGCGGCCAGAAAGGGCACCGCGGGCGGATGCGTCAGCGGGGAACCCGCCGCGGCCACGACAACCGCCGCCACCGCCGCCGGGATCAGCCCGGTGCGCGGCAGCAGCCAGGCAAACAGCCCCACCGCGCCCAGCACGAAGACCATCCCGCGCCAGTCGAAGGATGGCAGCGGCGCGTCACGCCCGAAGGCGCTGAGCACGATCAGCGCCCCCAGCCCGATGCCGATCAGCCCGAGGCTGTAGGGCACGAACCCCGGCCCCATCCGCGCCAGCGTCCCCATCCGGTAATCCATGGCGCCATAGGCGAACCAGGCGCCAACGGCGATGACGATCAGCCCGGACAGAACCTCGCCCCTGTCGATACGCATGCGGCCTCCCCCCTGTTCATTTTCGCCCCGCCCGGTGGCGCTTCATCGCGGCGGCATCGCGGCTGGCAGAGCTGGCCGGGGACCGCACGCCTCAGCCGCGCAGCCGGAACCGGGGCAGATGCAGCCCGTCGTCCTCTTCGATCGTCAGCACCACCGGGGCGCCGGTGGCAAACCCTTCGCCGATGGCGGAATCGGTGATATTGGTCAGCAGCCGCGGGCCTTCGTCCAGCGCGACAATGGCCACATTATAGGGGATGCGGTCCTGCAGATGCGGGGCATAAGCGCGGTGATAGACCACCCAGGACACGATCTTGCCGCCGCCGGAGGCCACCTCCCACCGGATTTCCGCGCCCAGACAGGCCGGGCAATGGCTGCGCGGAGGCAGCCAGGCATGGCCGCAGCCGTCGCAGCGCTGGAAGCGCAGCGCGCCTTCGGCCAGCCCGTCCCAATAGGGGCGGTTGATCGCGGTGATCTCGGGCACGGGGCGGGTCATTGCGGTTCTCCCAGGATCATGGTGGCATGGGTGTGCATGGTGCCGCCCTGGTTCGACACCAGCCCGAAGCGGGGCGCGGGCAGTTGCAGCACGGCCTCGCCGCGCAACTGGCGCACGGCTTCGATGATCAGTTGCAGCCCCGGCGTGCCGGATTCCGACAACAACCCGCCCGAGGTGTTCAACGGCAGCCATCCATCCACCCCGATCCCTTCGGCGCGCGCCTTTGCCCCGGCCTGCCCGCGCGGGGCCAGACCGTAATCTTCCAGCGTCTGCAGCACCGTCACGGTAAAGCAATCATAAAGCTGGGCAAAGGAAATGTCGCCGCGATTGACCCCGGCCATGGCAAAGGCCATCTGGCCCGAGGCCTCGGCGCGGGTCTGCAGCAGGTCCGGGCGCAGATGCACCTCCCAGCTTTCCTGCGCCTGGCCCAGCCCCAGCACCGGCACCGCGCGGGCGCGGTCCTGTGCCCGCGCCGTGGCGCTGAGCACGATGGCCGCGCCCCCGTCGGAGACAAGGCAGCAGTCATCGCGGCGCATGGGTTCGATCAGCAGCGGGCCGGACAGATACGCCTCCATGCTCAGCGGCAGGCGCAGATGGGCATGGGGATTGGCGGCGCCATGCGCGCGGGCCTGCACGGCGATGATGCCGAAATCCTCGGGCCGCGCGCGGTGGGTTTCCTGATAGGCGCGGTGCAGCATGGCGTATCCGGCGGCCACCGAATACCAGCCCATCACGGAATCATCGCCGCGGGGGCGGTGCATGGCGGCGCGCGATCCGGTGCGCGGCGTGTCGGCATAAAGGATCAGCGCGTTTTCGATCATCCCCGCTTCGATCGCCAGCGCGGCATAGGTGGCCAGCCCGGTGCAGGCCGCCCCGCCCTGATCCAGCGACAGCCCGATGGTGGGTTGCAGGCCCAAGGCCTCGGCCACCTTCTGCCCCCAGAGGATCGAGGGCGCGGAATTGGCCATCTTTACCAGCACCGCGTCGATCTGGTCCTTTTCCAGCCCGGCATCGGCGATGGCGGCGGCGGCGGCTTCGGTCATCAGCGACAGCCGGTCGCGGTCCGGGTGCTTGCCCCAGGCCGTGTGCCCCACACCGGTGATGGCGGTCTTGCCCCGTAGCGTTGTCATATCACCCCCTCCTGGCGCAGCGCCTCCAATGCGGCGCTGTCCAGTCCAAGTTCGCCATAGATGCGGGCATTGTCCCGCGCCAGCGGCGGGCTGGCCCTGTAGTCCGTCTGCGCCGCCCCCCCCATCCGCAGGGGCGAACGCGGCAGGCTGATCGCGCCGAAATCCGGGTGGTCCACCCGCTGCAGGAAGCCGCGTTCGTGCAGGGCGTCATCCGCCATGACCTCGGGCAGCGGGCGCACGGGGGCCGAAGGCACCCTGGCCGCGCGCAGACGTTCGGCCAGCGGGTCGGTGTCATGGCGGCCGGTGAATTCGGCAATCAGCCCGTCCACCATGGCCATATGCGCCACGCGGTCGCGGTTGTGGCGGGTGCGCGGGTCCTCGACCAGATCGGCCCGGTCCATGCAGTGCGCCAGCGCCGCCCAGTGGCGGTCACTGTTGCAGATGATCGCCACATGCCCGTCACGGGTGGCATAGACGCTGTAGGGGCACAGGCTGAGGCCGCCGTGGTTGTTGCCGGTGCGCAGCGGGATTTCGCCGCTGCGGTCGCCAAACAGCATGCCCATGTTGGACGCCATCATCATATAGACCGATTCCATCATGGAAATGTCGATCCTTGCGCCGCGCCCGCTGCGCGTGCGATCATAAAGCGCGGTCAGGATGGCGCCATACAGGTGGATGCCGGCGCCGAAATCGCAGACGGCGGCGCCGGTCTTCAGGGGCGGGCCATCGGGGGTGCCGGTCACGCTCATCAGCCCGGACATGGCCTGCACGGTGATATCCATGGCCATCATGTCGCGGTAGGGGCCGTCCTGGCCATAGCCGGAACTGCTGGCCAGGATCAGCGCCGGGTTGCGCGCCGAAAGCACCTCCCAGCCGATGCCCAGCCGGTCCATGGTGCCCGGCGCAAAGTTTTCGGCCACCACATCGGCGGTTTCGGCCAGTTGCAGGAAGATCTCGCGCCCCTTGTCGGTTTTCAGGTTGAGCGAGACCGAACCCTTGCAGGCATTGAGCATGGCAAAGGGCATCCCCGCCCCCGAGGACGCATCCCGCCTGCGCAGGTATTCGCCCTCCTGCGGTTCGATCTTGATAACCTCGGCCCCGGCCATGGCCATCAGGAAGGTGGCATAGGGGCCGTTGTAGATCTGGGTCAGATCCAGCACGCGGAGTCCGGCCAGGGGAAGGGGGTCTGCCATGGTCATTCGCCCCGGAACTCGGGCTTGCGTTTGGCGGCAAAGGCCTCGCGCGCGGTGGCGGCATCGGCGGACCGGGACAGGATGCGGTTGGTGAACTGCTCCATCCGCAGCCCTTCGGCCAGGCTCATGTCCTGCGACCGGATGGCCAGTTCCTTGGCGGCCTGGGTGGCCAGCGGCGCGTTGGCGGCGACCCGCGCGGCCAAGTCCTGCGCGGCCTCCATCAGCCCCTCACGCGGGACCACGCGGTTGATGAAGCCCCAGCGCAGGGCGGTTTCGGCATCCATCATGTCGCCCAGCAGCAGCATTTCCATGGCCACCGCATGAGGAAGCTGGCGCATGATCCGCTGGGTGCCGCCATTGGCGGCGATGATCCCGCGCTTGACCTCGGCCAGGCCGAAGCGGGCCTCGGGGACGGCCACGCGCAGGTCGCTGGCCAGCATCAGGGTGGTCCCGCCGCCCACGCAGACGCCGTTGATGGCCGCGATCACAGGTTTCCAGACCTCCAGCCCGCGGTTTAGCAACTGGTCCTTCTGGGTCAGCCAGATGTCGGACAGGGGCTGCTTGCGGCCGATCCAGCTTTTCAGATCGGCGCCCGCGCAGAACGCCTTGTCGCCTGCGCCGGTGATGATGGCCACGCGGATTTCGGGGTTGTCGCGGACCTCGGTCCAGGCTTTCGACAGCCCCTCGTAATGCTCGGCATCCAGGGCGTTGCGCTTTTCGGGGCGGTTGATGGTGATGGTGGCGACACCTTCGTGGATATCGAGATCGATCGACATGTCAGCTCCTCAGCAATTCGCGGGCCAGCACCATGCGGTGCACCTCGCTTGGTCCTTCGCCGATGCGCTTGATCCGCAATTCGCGGTACCAGCGTTCCAGCGGCATTTCACGCGCCACCCCCATGCCGCCCAGGATCTGGATGCAGCGGTCCACCACCCGCCCGGCGGTTTCCGTGGCCACCACCTTGGCGATCGAGGCTTCGGTCTTGATGTCGCGGCCCAGATCGCCGTTCCAGGCGGCCTGATACGTCAGCAGGCGGGCGGCGCGCAGTTCGATCTCGCTGTCGGCAATCATCCATTGCACCGCCTGCTTGTCGGCCAGCAGCGATTTGTGCACATGGCGCTGGCGGGCGTGGTCGATGGCGATCTGCAACGCCGCCTGGGCAATGCCGATGACCCCGGCGGCATAGGGCACACGGGCATGGACCAGCCATTTCTGGCAGATGGCAAAGCCCTTGCCATCCTCGCCCAACATGTTTGCGGCCGGAACGCGCACATTGTCGAAATGCACCTCGAACGGTGCATAGGAGCGGATCACGCCGATTTCGCGGCAGGTGATCCCCGGCGTGTCGCGGTCCACGATAAAGGCGGTGATGCCCGCATCCGTGCGCGCAAAGACGATGCCCCAGTCGGCCTTGTCGGCGGCGGTGATCCAGAGCTTGGTGCCGGTGATGACATAATCATCGCCCACGCGCCGGGCGCGGGTTTCGATCTTGCGCGCGGGGTCGGACCCGCCTGCGGCCTCGGAAATGGCAACGAAATTCTTCTTGCCGCCTTCGATCCCGGCCACGCCGTATTTCTGGCGTTGTTCCGGCGTGCCCAGCCAGATGACCGAAGGCGGGTCAATCCCGAAGGCCCCGCAGGCGGGGACATACGCGCCCATGCGGCATTTGGCGGCTTCCTCGGCCACCACCACCTGCCCCAGCAGCCCCAGCCCGCCGCCGCCGTATGCCGCCGGCGAGGCCAGGCACCACAGCCCGGCGGCGCGGGCCTTGGCGCGCAGGGGTGCCAGGTCGGCCTCGGGCAGGGCCCATGCGTCATGGGGCTGGCGATCCTCGACCGGCAGCACCTCGTCGCGCATGAAGCGGCGGATAGTATCGCGCAGCATGACAAACTGTTCCGGCAGTTCCCAGGCGCCGGTGTCGGCGGGGTCGGATGGTGGCGCGCTGGCGTTCGACATCTCAGGCCCCTTTCGCTATGGAACTGCAACGGGCCTGAAAACGGCGCCTTTGCGTCTTTATTTGAAGTGTCAGTTCGAATAACGCATCATTGCTGCGGTATTCAGAGGTGTTGAGGGCATGAGCCAGACATTGACCAAGGGGCTGCGCGTGATCGAGGCACTGGCCCACAGCAACCAGCCCCGCGGGATCACCGAACTTTCGCGGATGCTGAACATGAACCAGAGCGCGGTGCAGCGGCTGGTGAACACGCTGGTGGACCAGGGCTATGCCCGGCAGGCCGAGGGGACGCGCAAATACCGGCTGACCCAGACGCTTTGGGAATTGGGCCAGCGCTCGGTCGAGGACAACGCCCTGCGCCGCCTGCTGCGCCCGACCCTGCGGCTGGGCGCGCATGTCACCGGCATGACCTGTTTCTTTGCGATGGATAGCTTTCCCTTCGTGGTCTATTTCGACCGGGTCGAAGGGCCGCGCGGGCGCCCCCATTCGGCGGAACCGGGCCGCAAGGTGCCGATGACGGCCACTGCCTCGGGGCGGGCGATCTTTCCCTACCTGCCCACCGAGCGCCGCGCACTTCTGGCGCACCCGGCCACCGACCGCACCGGCTTTGTGCCGTTTCCGGGGCTGGAGCGGCAGATCATCGACCAGATCACCCGCCAGGTGCGCCGTGACCGCTATGCGTTTTCCGCCAGCGGGATGCGCAAGGGCATGAATTCGGTGGCCGCCCCGGTCTGGTCCAAGGCGCCCGAGCCGCTGGGCGCGATTGTCCTGACCTCGAGCGAGACCGAATTGCGTATCGAGGACTTCCCCGAATATGGCGCGCGGGTGCTGGAACTGGCCGAGGAAGCCACCGTCAGTCTGGGCGGCGCCGCCTTTCGCAACACCGCCGAGCTGGGGCCGCTCTAGTCGGGCGCCCCGAATGCCGGATATGGCGGGCGGAGTGGTCACCCGCTTACCATTTGGGCAGATCGGCGACATGCACCCCGGCCTTCACGGCTTCAATCCGCTTTGCCTCCAGCGCATGCTGGGCTTCGGCGCGGGTGACGACCGCATCGGCGAATTCGGGCGGCAGGATGCACACGCCGGTGTCATCGGCGATGATCAGATCGCCGGGGCGGACATGCTGGCCGTCCAGCGTCACGGGACCGTTGATTTCCACCGTATCAAGCCGCCATTTGCCGGTGACTGGGCTGATTTCGGACGCCCAGATGGGAAAGCCATCGGCGCGGGAATGGGCGACATCGCGGATACCGCCCTGGATCACGGCCCCGGCGACACCATGGCGCTGCGCGATCAGCGCTGAAATGCCGCCCATGTTGGACAGCCCCGGCACGCCTTCGATCACCACCACATCGCCGGGGGTAGCCAGGTTATGGGCCTCCATTTCCGCCATGCCGTTGCGCTTGGCCTTGGCGCGTTCGGGGACGGTGTCCAGCCGTGGCGACATGACATTGCGCACGGTCAGCGCCGGGCCGACGATCCCCGCCCCGGCAATAGTGGGCCGGTAGTGCGACCCCGCCAGCCGCCCGCCGATGCCCAGATCATCCATGGCATCGGAAATCAGGCTGGTGTCGCAGCCCAGGGCCTTGACCCGGTCGATGATCCCTTCGGGCGGGCGGGGGGTTTCCAGCATCCGGATGCGCTCGACGTCGATCTTGCCGGTCAGTCGTTTCATGGGGATTTCCCTGTGCGCTTGCAGCGCCGGGGCGGCGGGTGCCGCCCCGGCTGATACGATCCTGAGACAGGCTCAGTCGGCGGAAATGCCGCGTTCGGCGGCCAGCACGGTCCACTGGTCGATCTCGGCTTCGATCAGGGCCTGGAACTCGGCCGCCGACATGGTGCCCACGTCGGAATCGAGATTCTCCAGGTAGGCCATCCCGGCCTCGGACGTCATCACCGCGGTGATATCGGCGTTGAGCTTTTCGATGATGTCATCCGGGGTGCCGCCCGGGGCAAAGACCCCCAGCCAGAAGCCCGAACTGGCCCCTTCGATGCCCAGCTCCTCGGTCGAGGGGGCATCGGGCAGCGCGCGGGCACGCTCGGACCCCAGCACGCCAAGCGCCTTGATCTGGCCGGCCTGCACATTGCCCAGAACCGCCGTCATCGACCCCACATAGATATCGGCGCGCCCGCCGATCAGGTCCACCATGGCATCGCTGCCACCGCTGTAATGGACGGCAACGGCCTCCATGCCGGTGGCCGCGACCAGCAATTCGCCCGCGAAATGCGTGGAACTGCCCAGCCCGGCGGTGGCCATGAAGATGTCGCGCTCAGCGGCCTCGTTCTCGAGGAAGGCGTCCAGCGTTTCGGACTCGATGCTGGACCCCGCCGTGACCACGAATTGCGCCGAGGACGGCATGGCCACCGCGCGCAGGTCATTGATCGGATCATAGGGCAGATCATCATAGACCGCAGGCGCCGTGGTATAGGCCGAGGTCGTCAGCAGGATAGTATAGCCATCCGGCGCCGTGGTCGCCACATGGGCGGTTCCGATCGTGGACCCGGCGCCGGGGCGGTTTTCGACCACCACGTTGACGCCCCACTTTTCCTGCAGCTCTCCGGCGATGAAGCGCGCGGCCGGGTCGGTCGATCCGGCCGGGCTGTAGGGCACGACGATGGTCACCGTCTGCGTGGGGTAGTCCTGCGCCAGTGCCGGACCTGCCGACATCAGCGCGGCAAGTGCCGTGGCTGTAAGGATACGTTTCATTGGTCTTTCCTCCCTTGGTTGCAGTTTCTGGTTGCAGGCGGCCTCCTCCCGGCCCGGCTGCAACCCGCCCCCCGGTCAGGGGGTGCGCATTGTCTGGCGCCGCATGGTCGGCGCCATGACCCGGTCCGAGACGCGGATATCCCAGAGCGCCGGGCCCTCTCCTTCGTCAAAGGAGCGGGCAAGCGTGGGGATCTGCGCCAGATCGGTGACGACATGCCCCGCCAGCCCGAAGCCGCGGGCAATGGCGGCCAGATCGCCGAAACCGAAGATCGCGCCATGGTCGGACACGCCGTCGGCGCGCAGCTTGTGGATTTCCGAGCCGAAGGCGCCGTCATTGAAGATGCAGACCAGGATCTTCATGCGGTAGCGCATGATGGTCTCCAGCTCCTGCACATGCATGAGGAACCCGCCGTCCCCTTCGGTCAGCATGACCGGCCGGTCCGGGTCCGCCGCCCATTGGCCGATGGCATAGGACAGCCCGTTGCCGATGGCGCCGAATTCGCGGATGGTCAGGAACTGATGCGGGCCACGGCCCTGGATATGGGTCGCGAAGTAGGAGCAATGCCCCGCCGATCCCACATGCGCCCATGCGGGCGGGGTGTGCTGCGACAGGGCGGCGGCCACGGCGCGCGGGTCCAGCACCGCGCTGTCGGCATCCGGGCGGGGGTGGGTGTCGGCGGGCTCATGGCGCACGCGGCGCCGGTATGCGGCCACATCCCAGTCGCCAGTCTGTTGCGCGGTCTGTTGCGCGGTCAGCCCGTCGCAGATGGCCGTCAGCGCCAGGGCGGCATCGGCCACGACATGCTGGCGCGCGGGCACCTGGCCGTGGCGGATCACCGGCGGGTCGTCATCGATCTGGATGACCTGATCCGGGGTGAAGAGCGTATTCAGATCGCTGGTATGGCGCGTCAGGCTGGTGCCCACGGCGACCACCAGATCGGCCTGGGCAAAGACTTCGCGCGTGACTTCATGGGCAAAGCCCCCGGCCACGCCGATGTAGCGCGGGTGGTCATGGAACAGGCCGCGCATGGGCAGCGTTTCGCTGAGCGCGCCGTCGCAGAGCTCGGCCAGGCGGATGCAGCCTGCGCGCGCGGCGTCCGACCCCGCGCCGCGCCCGCCCAGTACCAGCACGCGCCGGGCGGCGGCAATGCGCGCCACCGCGGCGGCCACCTGATCGGGGTGGGGGTAACGCGGGCCGATGTCCGGCATCACCGCGCGCGAGGGGACATAGCTGCTGTCAGGTGCCGCCTGTTTCTGCAGGTCCAGCGGCATGCCCAGCACCACCGGCAGGCGGCGGCTGCGTGCCAGCAGGAACGCCTCCTGCACATGGTGATCCGTCAGTCTGGCGCTGCGGGCGGCGACATAAAGCGCACCCGTGGCCGTGACCAGCGGCGCCTGGTCGATGCGCTGGTTGTACCAGGGCGCGTTGATCGGGTCTTCGCCGGCAAAGACCACCAGCGGGATACGTGCCTGCGCCGCCGTGGCCAGCGCGGTCATGATCTGGGTCAGCCCCGGCCCGCAGGTGACCGAGGCCACGCCGACCTGATCGGTGGCTCTGGCCCAGGCGGTGGCCATGGCGCAGGCCGCGTGTTCATGGCGCACATGGATGCTGCGCACCCCGGGCAGGGCGGCCAGGGCGGCCTCCCAATGCATGTTGCCGTCACCGGTCAGGGCGAACACGGTGCGCACCCCTTCGGCGTGAAAGGCCGCGGCGACGGTTTCATAGATCAGCTTGCCCGTCATGCGGACGGCTCCTCCGGTTCTGTGCCCTGTGCCCTGTGTCCTGTGTCCTGCCGGTGCGGGGCTGACCCCTCATCTGCGGTCAAGGGTATCTGACAGTGCCCTCCGCGCAATGTCAAATAACAAGGCGAAATGTCAAATAATGACATTTTTTATCATTAGTCGCTGTTGGCGCTGGATTTCAGCAGTTCTCTGTGCTCCATTCGCCTTCGGTTGCTTCACTGTGACGGAAAACGGAGGCGCGCCGAAATGACTAATGCTTACTCAACCATGACCGGAGGTTTGGGCTCCCGGCCACCGACTGGGCTCCGGCGCGCACTTTGGCCAGCATGGGCCCGACCATGAGGGCGGTCATTCCCACCGGCCCCGGCGGCCCCGAGGTTCTGCAGATGCTGGAGCGCCCGGTGCCAGAGCCTGCGCCGGGGCAGGTGCGCATCCGCGTGCAGGCCGCCGGGATCAACCGCCATGACATCAACCAGCGCAAGCGCGGGCATGGCCCCGAAGGCAGCACCGACATCCTGGGGCTGGAGGTGGCGGGCACGGTCGAAGCCATCGGCGCGGGCGTGGACCCGGCCTGGCAGGGCCGCCGGGTCGCCGCGCTGACCGATGGCGGCGGCTATGCGGATTTCGCCCTGGCCGAGGCTGCGCTGCTGCTGGACTGGCCCGAGGAACTGAGCGCCGTTGAGGCCGCCGCCCTGCCCGAGGCCCTGTTCACCCTGCAGCTCAACCTTGTGGAACTGGGCGGGCTGGGCCGCGGCGACTGGCTGCTGATCCATGGCGGCACCAGCGGGATCGGCATGGCGGGGATTCGCTTTGCCGCGCTGCTGGGCGCGCACACGCTGGTCACCGCCGGGTCCGATGCCAAATGCGCCCGCGCCACCGCCCACGGCGCCCATCTGGCCATCAACTACCGGACCGGGGATTTTGTCCCCCGCGTCCGGGCCGCCACCGACGGGCACGGGGCGGACATGATCCTCGATACCGTCGGCGGGCAGTATGCGGCGCGCAATATCGATGCGCTGGCCGCTGATGGGCGGCTGGTGCATCTGTCGCCCGCGCCGCCCGAATTCTGCGTGCCGCTGGGGGCGATCATGGCCAAGCGCGCGCGGGTCACGGGCGCGCTGTTGCGCGGGTTGCCGCTGGCGCGCAAGGCCGCGCTGGCCGAAGCCCTCCGCGCCCATGTCTGGCCCCATGCGACCACAACCCTGCGCCCGGTGATCGACCGGGTGTTCCCGCTGGAGCAGGCCGCCGAGGCGCAGCGCCACATGGACAGCGGCACCCATATGGGCAAGATCGTGCTGACCCTCTGAACCGGGGGCGCTTCAGATTACCCCGTCCCGGCGCAGGGCCTCCAGCGCAGGGGCGTCCATGCCCAGTTCGCCCAGAACAGTATCGGTATCCTGCCCCAGCCGGGGCGGGGGGACGCCAGCACCGGGGGTGCGCCCGTCCACCATGAACCCGGGGCGCAGCACCCGCAGGGGGGCGCCATCGGCCAGCACGCCGGGGTATTCGGCGATCTGGTCGCGGGTGGCGAATTGCGGATGCGCCAGCACCTGCGGGACGGTCAGAACCTCGCCTGCGGGGACGCCCAGGGCCGACAGCTCGGTGGCCCAGATTTCCGCATCGCGGGTGGCCAGCTGCGCGGCCACCAGCACGTCCAGCGCCTCGCGGTTGGTCTTGCGCGCGGCGCGGGTGGCGAATTCGGGGCGGGTCAGCAGGTGCTCCAGCCCCAGATGGCGGGCCAGCAACTCCCATTGCTCCTGCTTGTTGGTGGTGATGTTGATCAGCCCGGTCCGGCAGCGATACGTCCCCGAGGGCGCCGAGGTCACGTTGCGATTGCCCACCGGCGCCGGTTCCACCCCCGCCACCAGATAATTCGACACCGCCCAGCCCATGGTGGACAGCACGGCGTTCATCATCGAGACATCCAGAAAGCAGCCCCGTTCGGGGGCGTTCAGCGCCGCGCTGATGGCCATGGCCGCGGTCAGCCCGCCAATGGAATCTGCCATCGGAAAGCCCACGCGCAACGGGCGCTCCGGGCCCTCGCCGGTGACCGACATCACCCCGGCCACGCCCTGGATGATATGGTCATAGGCGGGCCGGTCGCGCCACGGCCCCTCCTGCCCGAAGCCCGAGATCGCGCAATAGATCAGCGCGGCGTTCTCGGCCTTCAGCGCCGGGTAATCCAGCCCCAGCCGCGCCATCACCCCGGGGCGGAAGTTTTCCACCAGCACATCGGCGCCGCGCACCAGCACGCGCAGGATATCGGCGCCGCGCGGGTCCTTCAGGTTCAGCGCCACCGATTTCTTGCCCGCGTTCTGCGCCAGAAAGGACACCCCCATGGCGCTGTCATTCTGGGCCGGAACCTCACCCAGTTGGCGGGCCAGATCGCCGCGCCCGACGGGTTCGATCTTGATCACCTCGGCGCCCAGGCTGGCCAGTTGATAGCAGGCCAGCGGCCCGGACAGCACATTGGTCAGGTCCAGAATGCGGACCCCCTGCAGGGGTGTCTGGGATGGCACGTCGCGTGCTCCTGTGGTCAGGGATGATCGGTCGGGGGCAAGGATGCGAGGGCCACCCCCCGGTGTCAATCCTGCCCTGCCCCGCGCTCTGGCACGCAGGCCGGGGACTGGCGGGCGCGCTTGCCTGTGGTTCCGAAGCCTTGAGTGCAGGCGCTCCACGGGCGTGGCGCCGCGGCGCCAGACTTCGGCACCGGGCTCGTCCCAGGTGTTTGCCAGGATGCTGAAATAGTCCCGTCTCGACAACGATTTGAGAACATGACTCCCCCTTCGCACGGCATGAGCGGGGGGATGATGCGCGGGACGGATGAGTCGAGCGGGTCACTGTTCAGGTATGTCGATCTGGAAGGGCGCATCGCCACGCGCCACCCGTTGCGCAAGAAGCGGCTGGTCGTGGAGTGAGCCATTGAGGCGCCACTGATGGAGTGGATGCCTCCCGCTTCCGGCATCGCAATGTGCCATGTTGGGTGCTGTGAAACAGCCAACAACGGAAGCCATCCATGGGCAAGGTTACCACACGCGGGATCGATCTGGCGAAATCTGTTTTCCGGGCACACCGCGTTGACGGCGAAGGCGCGATACTCAGCGATTGATGGCCGAACAAACCGGCATGAGGGCTATGGCCTGTCACAGCAGCATCGACAACGGATCGAAGAGGCATCCGGCTGGGCAAAAACCGTCGGCGGCATGGCCCAGCCCCTGTATCGCGGCGTCGAACGCGTCCGGTCGCGGTTCATGATGACAATAGTCGCCAACAACCTCGCAAGACTGCCCCGGTTGCTGACCGCATGAAGCGAAGAAGCAGCCCCCGGCGCATACGCCGAACGCGCCAACAGAAATCGCAATCACGCGACCCCACCCTCATGAAGGGACCGCGTTCCGGCACGGGAACTGTGTCAGCGACCTGGTAGGGTTGTGAAAACGCGCTTCGTTAATTGTCAGCTTTCTGCTTTAAGCAAGAACTTGGGGGGCATCTCGGGCTTGCTGAGGGACAGTGCATATCGCAGATGCCCTGGAATGAGAGCGTGTGAGAGGAGGGTCATTTGTCAGGTGCAGGGGTGACGCGCAGGCGATTGCTGGTGACTGGTGGGGCAGCACTCGCTACGACCAGACTGGTCGCCGCAGATGCGCTGGCGCCACTTCACTTTGGTCTCACACCTGTATTCCTTGACAACGACTGGCAACTCCTGGAGCGCCTGGGGGCGCATATCCTTGAAGCAACAGGCCGCCACGTGGAATACGTCCAGCGGCGCACCTACAAGGAAGTTGTCGCCCTGTTGCTGCTTGGCGAGATCGACGCAGCGTGGCTTTGCGGCTATCCTCTCTTGCAACACCCCGGCAGGCTGGACGCAATTGCGATACCGGTCTGGCAGGGTCAGCCACTCTACAAGGCCTATCTGATCGCGGCGCATGATCGCGATGCAGAGGATCTGACAAGCCTGCGTGGCGATATTCATGCCTATTCTGACCCGGATTCCAACTCGGGCCATCTTGTCACCGTGGCGCGATTGCTGGAGAAGGGCCAGCGCCCGGAGTCATTCTTCGCGCGCAGTTTCTTCACCTTCGGGCATCGCAACGTGGTGCGTGCGGTCGCGCGACGCCTTGCGCAATCGGGCAGCGTGGACGGCTATGTCTATGATGCCGTCGCGCTCACCGAACCCGGCCTTGTCGCGCAGACGCGGGTGATCTGGCGCTCGGAGTGGCATGCCTTCCCGCCCGTGGTCGTGGCAAGCGAGGTGCGCGCATCACCTGTCGTGCGCGCGCTATCGCAGGCGCTGTTCGACATCTCGCGCACTAAAGCGGGGCGGGACGTGCTGCGCATGCTTCAGCTTGATGGTTTCGCGCGCCCCGAACCGGACAGTTTCGACAGCATCGCCCGGCTCATGCGGCTTGTTTCCGAGCGAGGTTAGCAGATGCGGTTCGCCATCACGCTCCCGCTGAGCTTGCGCGTGCCCCTGCTGGTGGCGGGCTTGATGGTCCTGATGGGGATTGTCGCATCGCAGTTGGTTCTGTCGGCATTGAACCGGGCGCAGGTCCGCCAGCTGACCGATCTGGCCGAAATCGAGTTTCGCGCGCTATCCACCTCGCTTGGACCCTATGTTCAGCGTGATGATATCTAGGAAATGTTCGATATTCTGGACCGGGCCACCCTGCGTGATGGGAGTTTTCGTCCGACTGCGGCAGCGCTCATCGACGCGCGCGGGCGTGTGATCGTATCGACCCGGCCCGAGGTTTATCCGATCGGCAGCAATGGGGTGGCGTTGATCGAGCAGGCGATCCAACTCGATCATATCCGCTACGAACCTGCATCCGAGCAGATTTCAGTCCGCAATACAGTGGTGTGGCAGGGGCGGCCTGTCGGGCAACTGGTGATCGACTTCGACGTGCAGGAATTCGCGGCCGAGCGCAGCCAGGCCCTGTGGACCCTGCTTTTGGGGAATGCGGCGGCCATATTGGTCCTGTCGATCGGCGGATATGCCGTGATGCGGCGCGTGCTGGCGCCGATCCGGCGCCTGACCCGCGAGATGGCACAACCGGCGGGCACGCCGCAACTGATACCGGACAACATGATACCGGTGCAGGATGCCGAGCTTGCGCGTCTGTACCAGACCTATAACGGCTTGATCCGCGCGTTGCAGGCGCGCACCGCCGCCGAACGCAGGCTGGCCGAGCGGGAACGCTTTGTCAGCCTTGGTCGATTGGCGGGCGGGCTGGCGCACGAGATCAACAACCCTCTGGGCGGGCTTCTGAACACGGTCGATACGATCCGCACCTATGCAGATCGCCCGGATGTCGTGCGCAACAGCGCAGAGCTTCTGGATCGCGGCCTGAAGCATTTGCGCGATGTCTCGCGCACCACGCTTGACCTGCACCGCAGCGGCGATGGCGCGGCTGAAAGCACGGCGCGGCTGGCCTTGCAGGATTTCGACGATCTGGATTTGCTGATCCGCCCCGAGATCGACCGCAAGGCCCAGAGTCTGGACTGGCAGATCGAGGCCGGCATGTCCTGTTGCAACTGCCTTCCCGCCGGGCCGATCCGTCAGATCGCGTTGAACCTGTTGCTGAATGCCGCCGCAATCTCTCCAGCCGGTGGCGAGCTTGGCTTGCGTGTCTGTCCGGATGGCGAAGACCTGTGTTTGTGTGTCTGGGATTCCGGCCCCGGCTTTGCCGAGGCAATGCGGCCAAGGCTTATGTCGGATGAACCGGTCGAGCCCGGCGGCGGCCTTGGATTGCGCCTGGTGCGGGAACTGGTGAAATCCCTGGACGGGGCCATCGAACTTGGACTGTCGCCCGACGGGCGCAACGAAGTGCGCGTGCGGGTTCCACGCAAAGAGGGACAGAATGCTTGAAGGGCTGCACATCGCCCTGGTCGAGGATGACGAGATCATGGGCGGCTCTATCCTGCAGCGGCTGGAGCTTGAAGGCGCGCGGGTGGTCTGGTTGAAGACGATCCACCGCGCCGTTGGTGCGCTGCGCACACCGCGCACGCCCTTTGATGCCGTGGTCTGCGATATCCGCCTGCCGGACAGGTCCGGGGAAGAGCTGTTCAACAAGCTGTGCGAGCATGGCGCGCCACCGCCGTTTCTGTTCATGACGGGTCAGGGGGGCGCTGATCAGGCCGTGCGCCTGCTGCGTTCGGGCGCTGCGGATTACCTGACGAAGCCTTTTGACATGGCGCAGTTTCTTGAGCGCCTGACGCAGGTTATCACGCCGCAGGACTCGGCAAGAAAGGGACCGTGGTTCGGCATTTCGCCCATGGCCAAGGCACTGGACAGCGATCTGGCCCGTCTTGCCGAACGTGCCGAGCCGGTTTTGATCATGGGGGACAGTGGCACGGGCAAACGCCTGGTCGCGCAGCGCCTGCACAGCCTGTCAGACAGGCAGGCCGCGCCGTTCGTCGCTGTTGATCTGACCCGCCTGTCGCCAGATGACATGGCGCGCGAAGTCCTCGAGCCCGACACTGGTGCCTTTGCGCGCGCAGGTGAAGGCATCATCCTGATCGAGCGTATCAGTCGCGCATCGGACGATTTGCAGGCCCGCCTGCTGGCCGCCCTGTGGGCCAGTAACGGCGCATCGGGGCCAAGGCTGATAGCGACTGACGGCGCCGAACTGAAGCCCGACAGCTTGCGCCCGGACCTGTATTTCCATTTGTCGATCCTCACATTGACCATCCCGGCCTTCCGGTCCCGGCCAGAGGATGCTGTCTGGCTGATGTCGCGCCTGTTTGAAGGGATGAACGCGCGCCGGGCGGTGCCGTTCCGGGGGATCTCGCCGCAGGCCGAGCAGGCAGTGCGCGCCCATGACTGGCCCGGCAACGGGCGCGAGTTGCGTGCGCGGCTGATGCGGGCGATGGCGATGGCAAAGGGGGATACGATCTTGCCCGTCGATCTGTTCCCCGAGGGGGTGCCGGGTGCAGTGCCGGACGCATCAACCGATTTCCTGCCCCTTGGTGATGTGCGCGACGCGGCGGAACGTGCGCATATCCGGGGCGCGCTTGACCGCGCCGACGGATCGCTGACCGAGGCGGCAAAGCTGTTGCAGATCGGCCGCTCGACGCTTTGGGAAAAGATGCAGAAGCTGGGTATCGACGGGCGCGGCTGAGGCCTGGGCGCGCCGTCCGGAAATCCGGACAGCGCGCCGCATCAAATGTCCGGCTTTCCGGACGGCGGAAATTATTATTATAAAGCATATATTTAGGCGCAGAAAGCTGGGCCAGAATCCCGGTATGGCGCTGCATACCATCTGATATCGTCATCCCCGGAGGAGACCGAGCCAGCCGCGTCCACAAACCATTTGGGCGTTGCAGCCAGGGGGGTGTCGTGAATTCAGTGAGGGTCAGCGCAGCACGTGCGGAACAGCAGGGCATGGCCCATCTGTCGCCTGACGCCTGCCTTACCGCCTGCCGTCCGGGTCTGCCCTGCACCTCCTGCGCCGACGCATGCCCCGAGCGCGCGATCCGCGTCACCGAGCGCAAGGTTGATATCGACCCCGCCGCTTGCAGCGGCTGCGGGCGGTGCGCAACCGTCTGTCCCACAGACGCAATCTCGCTTCCTGCCATCCCTGCGTCTGACCTCTACGAATGTTCGCGTGTGCGCCGGGCTGACAATGGGGCGGAATCCGTGCCCTGCCTCGGCGGGCTGACGGCTACCACGCTGCGCGACGCGCTGGCAGGCGGCGATGTCACTCTGATCGACCGTGGCTGGTGTGCGGCCTGCCCTGTCTCGGATGCGCAGGCGGCGCCGTGGGAAGGCACGATGCGCGCGGTGAACGCCGAGGCCGAGGCACTGGGGATTGCGGCCCGCGTTCAGGTGCGCCGCGATCCGCTGGCCAGTTGGCGCGCAGGCGCAGCACCCCGCAAACGCAGCGACAATCCTGCCCGCCGGGCATTGTTCAGCCGCATGGCACAGGCAGGGCAGCGCGTGGCCGCGACAGACCCGCTGGCCGGGCTCCCTGCCCCTGTCACAACACCCGGCCCCCGTCACCGGGCTGCACAACTTGCCGCGCTGGCCCAGGGTGCGGCCTTGCCTGCGATCCTGTTTCCCGCGCTGAGCGTTGCAGGGCACCCCCGCGACCTGACAGCGCTGGCCCGGCTTTGTCCGACCGGGGCGCTCGGCATCACCGAATCCGACGACGCGGTGGTGCTGACATTTGACGCGGTTGCCTGCATCGCCTGTGGCGACTGCACGCAGAGCGGGGCGCTGGCGCCGGAGACTGCGCCACAAGGGCCTCTGGACAGCCCGACAACCCTGATCACCCGACCGCGCGCCACCTGCACCCGTTGCAAGGCCCGCTTTTCACCACGCGCGCAGGAAACCACCTGCGACGGCTGCGCGCGCGACACCGAACTTGTCGCTTTGGCCCACGGGCTGCGGCGGCACGCAACTTGAAACGACCACCGCGAGGGGGAGGAAAGACCTGATGGACGAAATCAACACCAATGTCAGTCGGCGGAGGTTCCTGCAGGCAACCGGGGTGACTGGGGCTGCAGCAACTGTGGCGCTGACCGTTCCCGGTGCCGGACCCGACAGCGGCACGGCCGAGGCCCAGACCGCGCGGCGCCAGCCGAATACGGTTGTGACCAAGAACATCTGCCACCAATGCCCGGCGCGCTGCGGGATTGATGTCTATACCACCGACGGGCGGGTGCATGCGATCCATGGCAACCCCGACCACCCCATCGCCAACGGCAAGCTGTGCCCGAAGGGGCCGCTGGGTGTCTATATCCTGTATGATCCCGACCGCTGGCGCGGCCCGATGCGGCGCACCAACCCGGCGAAGGGCCGCGATGTCGATCCTGGATTCGTGCCGATCAGCTGGGACGAGGCGCTGGATATGGTCGCCGACCGGCTGAAGGGTCTGCGCGAGCGCGGCGAAAGCCACCGCTTCGCCATGCTCTCGGGGCGTGGCTGGGGCACCACGGATATCGGGATGATGGGGCAGTTCGGGTCGCTCTACGGCACGCCCAACAGCAATATCGGGCATTCCTCGATGTGCTCGGACGGATCGATGAAGGCGCGGTTCTTCACCGATGGGAACGACAGCTACAACGCCCATGACTACCGCAACTGCAATTATCTGATGATGTTCGGCTGCGGCTTTCTGGAAGCCTTCCGCCCCTACAATTACAACATGCAGATGTGGGGCTACATGCGAGGCCGCAAGACACCCAAGACGCGGGTGACGGCGGTGGATGTGCATATGAACACCACGCTGGCGGCGTCTGACCGGGCGCTCTTGATCAAGCCCGGCACGGACGGCGCGCTGGCGCTGTCCATGGCCCATGTGATCCTGACCGAGGGACTGTGGGAGAAGAGCTTTGTCGGCGATTTCGCCGACCGGCTTAACCATTTCGTGGCCGGCCAAGATGTGTCCGAGGCCGCGGTCCCCGAGCCGGTCGAAGACCCCGAAACCGGCGAGATGGTCACGCCTGCAATCGAGGGCGAGGGCTTCGTGCCGCGCTGGACGCATGGTCTGGTGGACTGGTGGAACATCGAGCTGAAGGACCGCACCCCGGAATGGGCGGCCGAGATCACAGATATTCCCGCTGAGATGATCCGCACTGTCGCGCGCGAATTCGGCTCCACCCGTCCGGCCATGGCGATCTTCGAACGCGGCGCGCATGCCCATACCAACGGCGTCTTCAACGCCATGGCGATCCATGCGCTCAACGGTCTGGTCGGCGCGGTCTTCGCCAAGGGCGGGATGATGTATCAGATGGGGCCGAGCTATGGCGCCCTTCCCGCCAATGTCGCCGATTACCGCGACGACTATGCCGAGAACGGCCCCTGGCGCCAGCAACCCCGCATCGACATGCAGGGCAACCGCGACGGCTATCTGCTGGCGCGCAACATGCAGCAAGAGGTGGGGCCGAACAGTCTTGCAGGCACGCCCTACAAGCTGGACACGATCCTGTTCTACCAGAACAACGCCATCTGGACTGCGCCCAACGGGCAGGTCTGGGAAGAGGCGATGAAAGAGGTGTTTGTCATCGACACCTCGCCCTTCCCGTCCGAGGCCGGGCATTTCGCCGATCTGATCCTGCCCGATCACACCTATCTGGAGCGCTATCAGGATTGCGGCCCCATGCCGCTGGAAGGCTGGGCCCACGCCCATCTGCGCGTCCCGGCAATCGCGCCGATCCATGACACCAGGTATTTCGGGGATGTGCTGATCGAGATCGGCAAGCGCATGGGCGGGCGCATGGCCGAGTATTTCGAAATCCTCGATAATTCGGAAAACGTGCTGCGCCACATGGCCCGCGGCTTCGAGGCCAATCCCGGCGACAATGGCGTCGACGGCTGGGAAGCCTGGGTTGAAAAGGGCATCTGGTACAAAAAGCCGTATATGTGGCAGTTGCGTGACGGCACGTTCTATGAATGGGACGGGATCGACTACGCCCGGCCCATGGATGCCGAAGAGGTCAAGACCCGGCTTCTGCGGACGCCCTCGGGCAAGTTCGAGTTCCGCTCGGGCCGCCTGGAGGAACACGCCGAATGGATCGCCGAAATGACCGGGCGCGACCCGGCCACCGTCATGTTCCCGATCTGGGAGCCGCCGGTGCATCCGGGCGGGGGGGACCTGTATCTCAGCACCCCCAAGGTGGCGCTGCACGCCGAGGGGCGCGGGTCCAACATCCCGATGGTGATTGCGCATCTGCAACCCACGGTCGGCGGGCGCGGCGAGGCTTTTGTGGAAATCCACCCCGAAACCGCCCGCGCGCGCGGTATCAGCGATTTCGACATGGTGCGCATCACCTCGGAGGTTGGGTCCATCGAGGCGCGCTGCCGCATCTTCAACGGCACGCGGCCTGACACGATCGTTCTGCCCATGGAATACGGGCACTGGGCCTCGGGGCGCTGGTCGAATGCCGTGCCCACGGGCCATTCGGGCGACTGCACCGTCAACCAGTCCGACCGGGTGACGGGGCAGTGCATGTATTATTCGACCAAGGTCCGCGTGGCCAAGGCGTAAGGGAGGAACACCGACATGCCCAAATGGGGAATGGTCATCGACCTTGAAACCTGCACCGGCTGCCAGGCCTGCACCACGGCCTGCGCGATGGAAAACAACCGCCTTCCGGGCGAGAACTGGCAGGACGTGCTTTTCTATTCGGAAGGGGAATACCCGAACCTGAACCTGTCCTGGCTGCCACGGCCCTGCATGCAATGCGAAAACCCGTCCTGCGTGTCGGTCTGCCCCACCAAGGCGACCTACAAGGACGAGGGAACAGGCGTCGTGCTGATCGACTGGAACAAGTGCATCGGCTGCAAATACTGCATGGTCGCCTGCCCGTATGGCGTGCGCTTCTACATGGATGAAGCACCGGTGGTGGAGCCGGATGTGCGCGAGGCTTTTCCGGCCAGTGGTCGGCGAAGCTGGAACCCGCCCTTCAAGATGCCCGACGAATACGAGGATGCCTCCAAGGGTATCGGTATCCAGCCCAAGGGCGTCGTGTCGAAATGCACCTTCTGCTACCACAAGATCAGCCAGGCCCCCGAAGGCGTGG
>JAFIEE010000084.1 GCA_020832705.1 Paracoccaceae bacterium | reverse complement strand
CTATCTGATCTACACGCTGGCGGGCGGGCTGGTGCTGCTCTTGGGCACGCTGGGGCTGTGGGTGCTGGCAGGCACCACCGATTTCGTGCCCGGCGGGGTACTGGCCGAGGTGGTGGCGGCAAACCCGCTGGCGGCGCAGGTGCTGTTCGTGGTGCTGGTCGGCGCGCTGGGGGTGAAGGCCGCGCTGGTGCCCTTCCATGCCTGGCTGCCCATCGCCATGGTCGCGCCTGCCCCGGTCTCGGCGCTTCTGCATGCCGTGGCGGTGGTCAAGGCCGGGGCTTTCGGAATCATGCGCGTGGTCTACGAGGTGTTCGGGATCGACACCGCGCAGGCGCTGGGCATGACCGCTCCGCTGGCGGCGCTGGCGGGGATCACGATCATCTATGGCTCGCTCAGGGCGATCACCCAGGACGACATCAAGAAGCGGCTGGCCTATTCGACCGTCAGCCAGGTCAGCTACATCACGCTGGGCGTGGCGCTGGCCAGTCCCATCGCCGCCGTGGGGGCGCTGGCGCATCTGATCCATCAGGGGCTGATGAAGATCACCATGTTCATGGCCGCGGGCAATCTGGCCGAAGGGCTGGGCGTCAAGCGTGTCAGCGCGATGAACGGGGTCGGCCAGAAGATGCCGGGGACCATGCTCGCCTTTTCGGCGGCGGCACTGGCGATGATCGGTCTGCCGCCGCTCGCCGGGTTCGTCAGCAAATGGTATCTGGCGCAGGGCGGGCTGGACGCGGGCGCGGTCTGGGTGGTGGCGCTGCTGCTGGGCTCCAGCCTGCTCAATGCGGTCTATTTCCTGCCCATGCTCTACCGCGCGTGGTTCCGCGACAGTGTGGACGCGGACACCGCCCCCGCGCGCCAGCGCATCGGCTGGATGCTGGCCGCCCCCCCCATGACCACCGCGCTTCTGGTGCTGGTGGTCGGCGGGTTCGCCAATGCCCCGTTCAGCCCGCTGGAGTGGACCCGCTTCGTTGTCGCCATCGAGTATCAGGAGTAACCGCCCATGACCCTTTCGGCGTTTCTGTTCGCTATCGGCTGGCCGCTGATCATGGCGCTGGCGCTGCTGAGCCCGGCGGCCCGCCCGATCCTGTGGCGGATGATGCCGCTGGCCGCGCTTCCGGCGCTGATGCTGGGGCTGCTGGTCACCGACCCGGTGTCGGTGCGCGGCGACTGGTTCGTGCTGGGATTGACGCTGGGGCTGGATGCAACCGGGCGGCTGTTCCTGATCTTCACGGCCGCGCTCTGGATCGCGGCCGGAAGCGCGGCGCGCCACTGGATGCGCGAAGACCCGCGCGCGACGTCCTTCGGTGTGGTGTTCCTGATGGCGATGAGCGGCAATCTGGGCCTGATCCTGGCGCAGGATGCGGTGGGGTTCTACGCGGCCTTCGCGCTGATGAGCTTTGCCTCCTACGGGCTGGTCATCCACACACGGGACGCGGGCGCGCGCTGGGCGGCGGGGCTTTACATCGCCTTTGTGGTCATCGGCGAGTTGATCCTGTTCTCGGGGCTGGTGCTGGCGGCGACGCAGGCGGACTCGATCCTGCTGGCCGATCTGCGCACGGCCAAGCTGTCCGGGCTCGCGGTGGCACTGCTGCTGACGGGGTTCGGCATCAAGCTGGGCGTGATGCCGCTGCATTTCTGGCTGCCGCCCGCCCATGGCGCCGCCCCCGTCCCGGCCAGCGCGGTGCTCTCGGGCGCGATGATCAAGGCGGGGCTGTTCGGGATCATCTCGGCGGTGCCGCTGGGGGTGGCGGCCCATGCCGATCATGGAACGGTGGTGATGGCGGCGGGCATGGTGACGATCTTCGCCGCCCTGCTGCTGGGCGTGCAGGAGCGCAGCGCCAAGACCGTGCTGGGCTTTTCCAGCGTCAGCCAGATGGGGATCATCGCGCTGGGGCTGGGCATGGGGCTGATGAGCCCCGCGGCCTGGCCCGCCATCGCGCCGGTGCTGGTGTTTCTGGCTGCGCATCACGCGCTGGCCAAGGGCGCGCTGTTTCTGGGCGTGGGGGCCTGGGCGGCACAGGCCGGGCGGCTGGGCCGCGCGCTGGTGACGCTTGCGCTGCTGGCCCCGGCGCTGGTGCTGGCGGGGCTGCCCGCGACCTCGGGGGGCTTCGGCAAGGAGGCGCTGAAGGCCGCGCTCACGAATGGCGCGCCGGTGTGGCTGCCCTGGCTGACGCTGGCGCTGACCCTCTCGGGCGTGGCCACGGCTCTCCTGATGGCGCGCGCGCTGGCGCTGGTCTGGCTGACCCCGCCAGAAGCGCCACCCGCGCGCCCCGAGGCGCTGGCCCTGCCGTTCCTGGCGCTTGCGGGCCTGTCGCTGGCGCTGCCCGCAATCTGGCCGGTGCTGGATGCGTCGATGGCCGCGCCGGTCCTGGCCGCCACGCCGGGGGCCGTCTGGCCCGTGGCACTGGGCGCGGCCATCGCCACGGCGGCGGCGATCACGGCGCATGCACGGAAAATCGGCCCTCGTCAGTTCGTGGCAGGGATGACAGCGCCGTTTCGCGCGTTTTCCAGTCAGATGAGCAGCCTGTGGGCCTTCAAGCGGCGCGCTGCGCGGCGGGTCGGGTATGCGGTGCCCCGCATCCTCGAGGCCCGCGCCGAACGCTGGCGGCTGGGACAGACGGCGGTGGCGGCCCTGATCGCAGCGGTGCTGATGGTCGAGGGCGCGGCCACCCTGCGGGAGGCTCGGATCACCACCCCGGCCGTGCAGCTTGGCCTGCCCGCGCCCGAGGAGCCGGACACCGACACGCCCGCGTCAGCGCCGGGCACGCAGATGGAGGATACCGATGCGCCACGTGAGCGAATTTCAGATTGATACCGACCAGCGGGCTGCGGCACCCGTGCAGGGAGCCCGCGCCGAAGGGTTCACGCTGACCCGGTTCCGGGTCAGCAACTTCCGCTCGGTCATCGATTCCGGCTGGCTGACGCTGGACCGGGTGACGGCGCTGATCGGCGTGAATGAATCGGGCAAGACCAACCTGCTGCTGCCGCTTTGGAAACTGAACCCGGCCAGCGGCGGCGAGATCGTGCCGATCTCGGACTACCCCAAGGCGCTGTTCGCCACGATCCGCAACGCGCCCGGCCAGTTCCAGTTCATCACCGCCGAGTTCGACACCGGCGCGCAGGCGGACGCCCTGGCCGAAATGGCCGGTATCCCCGCGGCACAGGCGCGCCGCGTCTCGGTCGCGCGGCTCTATGACGGCGGCTACCGGATCGCCTTTCCGGACTTCGCCCGCGACGGCGCAGCCGCGCATGCCCGCGCCCTTGCGGCGCTGGTCGCAGCCCGCGACGCGTTGGCGGAACTCGACGACCCGTTGCAGGCCGAGGCCGCGAAACTGGTCTCGGTGCTGCTGGGCGATCTGGACGGCCCGGACCCGGTGACGGGCAACGACCTGCGGCTGGCCCGCAACCGCGTGGCCGCCCTGATCCCCGCCGACCCGCCGGCCACCAGCCATGTCATCGCGCTGCTGCGCGGCCTGCAGAAATCACTCGGGCAGGCGATGGCGGCGATGATCCAGCCGGATCCGGCCAGCAATGACAGCCTGCGCCGCGCGGTGCTGGAGCGGCTGCCGCGCTTCGTCTACTATTCGAACTACGGCAATCTGGACAGCGAGATCTATCTGCCGCATGTGGTCGAGAACATGGCCCGCGCCGATCTGGGCGCCAAGGAAGGCGCCAAGGCGCGAACCCTGCGGGTGCTGTTCGACTTCGTCGGCCTGCAGGCGCCCGAGATCCTGCAACTGGGCCGCGATTTCCGCGATATCCGCGACGAGGCCGAGGCGCGCATGATCGCCGAACAGGGCCGCACCGGGCTGGCCCGCAGCCTGTGGATGCGCGCGCGCGGGCAGGAGCATCAGCCCGATGCCGCGACCCTGGCGCGGATCGCCGAAGCCAAGCGCACCCGCTCCATCCTGCTGCAATCGGCCGGCACCAAGCTGACCGAGCGCTTCGCCGAATGGTGGAAGCAGGGCGACTACCGCTTCCGGTTCGAGGCCGACGGGAACCATTTCCGCATCTGGGTGGCCGACAGCCGCCGCCCGCAGGAGGTGGAACTGGAGCACCGCTCGACCGGGCTGCAGTGGTTCCTGAGCTTCTTTCTGGTCTTCCTCCAAGAGGCGAAAGGCGCGCATGAGAACTGCGTGCTGCTGCTTGATGAACCGGGGCATTCGCTGCACCCGCTGGCACAGCGCGACCTGTCGGCGTTCTTCGACGGGCTGGGGGCGGAGAACCAGATCGTCTATACCACGCATTCGCCCTTCCTGGTCGATGCCGACCGGCTGGCGCGCGCGCGCAAGGTCTTTGTCGATGCGGACGGATCGACCCGCGCCAGCGGCGACCTGCTGCAGGCCGAAGGCACCGACACCCAGCGCGGCGCGGGCTTTGCGGTGCGCGCGGCGCTCAACCTCGCCGTGGCCGAGGCCAGCTTGCAGGGCGCCCGGACCGTGCTGGTGCAGGGTGCGGTGGAACAGTGCTACATGAGCCTGATCAAGACGCTGTGCATCGCGGCCGGGCAGTTCCGGCCCCGCCATGACATGGTTTTCGCCCCGGCCTGCACGGCCTCGATCATGCAGGTGATGGCCCGGATGCTGGGCGAGGACGACGCCGGCCCCCCGCCGCTGCTGCTAGATGACAGCGCGCAGGGCCGCGACATGGCGGCCCTGCTGCACCGCACCGCGCCTGCGGGCACGGCGCGGGTTCTGAAGCTGCAGGCAGTCACCGGGCTGACCGGATCAACGCTCGAGGACCTGTTGCCGGGGGAGTTGCTGGCAGCCCAGCTTGACCGCGTCGAACGGCGCCCCGAGCGGCTGATGGCCGACGGCGTGGACCCGGCCCGCCCCTTTGTCGCGCAGGCGCTCGCCTGGGCAGAGGCGGAGGGGATCACCCTGGCGCAGGACTGGCGGGCGCAGCTTGCCCGGCGCGTGCGGCGGTATCTGCTGGGCGACGGCCGGTCCCGCATCGATGCCGAGACCACGGCGCGCTGGACCGCGCTGCTGCAGGGTCTGGCTTCGGAGTGAGCGCGCCGCGCCCGTGCGCGGCCTGCGGGGGCGCAATGGCGGGCTGGCGGTCACATGCCAGCCCGCTGCAGGGCCGGATCAGTCAAGCACCGCGGCGGCCAGGGCATCCGCGCCCTGACGTACCGGGTCGGCCACCGGCAGGCCGGTCGCCTCCGCCGTGGCCTGCACGGCGGCCTGTGCCGCAGCGGGCGACAGGCGCGCGGTGTTCAGCGCAATGCCGACGACCCGGGCCTTGCTCAGGGCACCGGCGGCATGGGCCACGGCCTCGTTCAGGGCGATGACATCGCGCAGGGGCGGGATACGCACGCCGGCCAGTTCGTCCAGCGTGTCCATGCCCGCGCGGTGGCACAGGATCATCCGGGTGGGGCAACTGCCGCGCATCAGCGGCAAGGTCGCGGTGCTGCCCGGATGCAGGAGCGAGCCCTGCCCCTCGATCACCACGATGTCATGACCGCCCGCCTCAAGCACCATGCGTTCAACCGCCCCGCTGGCGTGATCCACGCGGATCGCATCCAGCGGGATGCCCCGCCCGGTGATGGCGATACCGGTCTGCCCGGTGGCCAGAAACGCCGCGTCCTGCCCCATGGCCTGCAGGCTGCGCGTCAGTTCCAGCCCGGCGGTCATCTTGCCCACCGCCATGTCGGTGCCGACCATCAGCACCCGGGCGTTGCCCAGCGCGGCGGCGCGGCCCATGCCGATGGGCGGCGGGCCGCCCTGCGCCTCGCGCAGGTCCCAGACCCATTGTCCGGGCCGCAGCCGGTCGGCGAAGCGCGGGTGCAGCCGGTCGTGCATGCCGTTGACCAGCGACATGCCACCCGCAACCGCCGCGTCCAGCACCGCCACCCATGCCTCCGGCAGCCGCCCGCCCGAAGGCGCCGTGCCCAGCACCAGCACCTCGGCCCCCAGCGCGCGGGCTTCATCGAGCGTGGCCACCACCGGCACATCGCGCTCGATCCCGCACAGGTCGCGCAGGGGCCGCCCGGCCTGCGTGCTGTCGATTACGGCGACCGCCGGATTGCGGCCATAGCGCAGGATGCCCTCGGCCATCTTGGCGTTCAGGCTGCCCATGGTGGCCTCGGCGAAAAGCGCGATGGGCTGGTGCGGTTCAAGCATTGAGGATGCCTCCGTGGCCGGGCCGGTCGGCAGGCAGCGTCACGCCGCCCTCGAAGGGCGCGCCGCTGGCCGGGTCCGGGTCCAGGTTCAGATGCGAATCAAGGTCGATGTAATCGAAGAGCGCCGAAAGCGAGGCCCCGGCCGCGATGGAGACCGAACTTTCCCCCATGCAGCCGATCATCGTCTGCAACCCGTGCGCGCGGGCGGTGGCGACAATGCGCAGCGCCTCGGTCACGCCACCGCATTTCATCAGCTTCAGGTTCACCCCGTCCACGCAATGGGCAAAGCCGGGGATGTCGCTGGCAAAGCAGCAGGATTCGTCCACGAAGATCGGCAAGGCGCGGCCCCGGAACAGCGCGGGCAACTGGTCCTCGGCGCCATGGGCCAGGGGTTGTTCGACATATTCCACCCCGCGCGCGGCCAGCCAGTCCATCATCGCGCGCGCCTGATCGAGCGACCAGCCCCCGTTCGCATCCACCCGCAGCACCGCGCCGCTGCCCGCCGCGGCTTCATGCACGGCGGCGAACATGGCCTTGTCGGCCTCGACCCCCTCGGGGCTGCCCAGCTTCACCTTCAGCGCCCGCGCGCCCTGCGCCAGCAGCAGGGGCACGCGCGCGCGCACCACCTCTGGCGGGTTGATGCCCACGGTGAGCGAGGATACAACCCCCCGCCGCGCCAGCCCCAGCAGGCGGTAAAGCGGCATCCCCGCCTGTTTGGCGCGCAGATCCCACAGCGCCATGTCCAGCGCCGCCAGCGCGCAGGCCCCCACACCGGCGGCGCGGGCAGCGGCCCATATGTCATGAATCGCGCCGTTCAGGCCGCTTTCGCAGAAGGCCTGCAACTGCGCCTGCCCCTCGGCCACGGTGGCGGCGCCTTCGGCGGCACCGGGCGCCATCTCGCCCCAGCCGGCATGCGCCCCCTCGGTGACCGAGACGAACAGGTTCTCGCCGCCCTCATAGACCCCGCGCGCGATCCGCAGGGGAAAGCGCTTCTTCAGGTAGCGCGCGTGAAATGCGATCTTCATGCAATCCCTTTCAGAAAGGCGGTGAGATTGGCGCCCAGCGCGTCCGAGACGTAGCCGCCCTCCTGCACCAGCACCAACGGCAAGTCGAGCGCGGCAATTTCCATGGCAATGGCGTGGAAGCCTTCGGTCGTCACCGCCAGCCCCTTGAACGGGTCGTCCACATGCGCATCCAGCCCCAGCGCCACCACCACAGCATCGGCGCCAAAGGCCCGGATACGCGCCAACGCCACCTTCAGCGCCTCCAGATAGCCCGCGTCATCGGTGCCGCGCGGCAGCGGCAGGTTCAGGTTGCAGCCCATCCCGCGCCCCTCCCCGCGTTCCTGCGCGCCGCCCCAGAAGAACGGATAGAACCGGTCCGGGTCGGCGTGGAGCGACAGGGTCAGCACATCGTCACGGGCATAGAAGATACCCTGCGTGCCGTTGCCGTGGTGCACGTCGATATCCAGGATCGCCGGACGCAGCCCATGGCCGCGCAGCCGTGCGGCCGCGATGGCCGAGTTGTTCAGGAAACAGAACCCCCCGGCCAGATCGGCAAAGGCATGATGCCCCGGCGGGCGCGAGAGCACATAGACCGCACGTTCGCCGCCAGCGACCAGATCGGCCCCGGTGATGGCGCATTGCGCGGACCAGTACGCCGCTGTCCAGGTCTGCGCGCCGATGGGACAGGCGGTGTCGGCCTGATGATAGCCCGCCTGCCCCACGGCGGATTTCGGGTAATTGTCGCCGCGCGTGGCGGGGTGGATGTTGGGGATCACCTCCGGCCCGGCATCGGGGATGCGCTGCCAGCGGGCGTGGATGGTCTGCAGGAAATGCAGGTATTCGGCGCTGTGCACGGCGGCGATGGGGCCCGGACCCGCGTCCTGCGGCGCCGCGAAGCTGCAGCCCGCCGCCTGCGCGCCCGCCATCAGCCGGGTGATGCGCTCGGGCGCCTCGGGGCTGGGATAGGTGCGGCCATTGGCCATGAAGTGCTGCGGGTCATGCAGGCGCTGGCGGTTGTCGAAGACGGCTTTCATCCGGCCCTCCGGATCAGTGTTTCGGTGGCCTCGGGATCAAGACGCAGTTCCTGTTGTGCATCGGCCGGGGTGAAGCCCAGGCGCGCATAGAAGGCCAGCGCGTCGCGGCTGTGATGATAGGCCGCCAGCCGCAGCCATGTGGCGCCCCAGCACGCGCCGCCCGCGCGTGCCACCTGCGCCAGAAGCCGCGCCCCCAGCCCCTGCCCGCGCGCCGCCCGCGCCACCCACAGGTCCGAGACATAGATCCCCGCCGCCCCGCGCACGGTGGAAAAGTTCGGACTGTAGAGCGCCGCGCCGACCGTGTCCGCGCCGTTGAGCGCCAGGCAGCCATGCGCGGCGGGGACAGGCCCCAGCACCGCGCGCTCCAGCGCCGCGCGGTCGGTCGCGTAGTCCTCGGCGATATCCGCGCTGAGCGCGCGCAGGGCCGCGTCCAGCCGCGCCAGCCCCGCCGCATCCGCCACGGGCGCAAACACCACCTCACCCGGCATTGATCTGGCCCGCCCCCTTCAGCCCCAGCGTGGCGCGCACCTGATCGGGCGTCATCACCACCCGGCCCAGCCGCTCGACGATCTCGCGGATCTTCACCACCTGCTCGGCGTTCGAGCGTGCGAGCTGGCCGCGGGCAATGGTCAGGCTGTCCTCCAGCCCCACGCGCACATGCCCGCCCATCGCCGCCGCCATGGTCACCAGCGGCATCTGGAACCGCCCCGCCGCCAGCACCGAAAACAGGTAATCCCCCCCGAACAGCTTGTCGGCCATGCGCACCATATGCGACAGGTTTTCAGGGTCCGGCCCCATGCCCCCCAGCACGCCAAAGACGAACTGGATGAAGTATGGCGGCTGCACAAGGCCACGGTCCGCGAAATGGCGCAGCATGTAGAGATGGCTCAGATCATAGCACTCGAACTCGAACCGCGCGCCGCGCTCGCGGCCCAAGGCGGTCAGGATACGGGCAATATCGCGCGGGGTGTTCTTGAAGACCAGATCATCCGTGCCCTCCAGAAACGGTTTTTCCCAGTCATGCAGCCAGTCGCGATCCTTGCCCAGCATCGGGTAGAGCGCGAAATTCATCGTGCCCATGTTGAGCGACGCCATTTCCGGCGCCACCGCCAGGGGCGCGGCCAGGCGCTCGTCCAGCGTCATGACCGCACTGCCGCCGGTGGAGAGGTTCAGCACCGCATCGCACCCCCGGGCCAGCGTCGGGACAAACCCGCTGAAATGCTCCGGCGCCGCCGAGGGGCGCCCCGTCGCCGGGTCGCGCGCGTGCAGGTGCAGGATCGCGGCCCCCGCCTGCGCGGCCTCCAGCCCCTGTGCGGTGATCTCGCCCCCCGTGACCGGAAGATGCGGCGACATGCTGGGCGTGTGGATGGAGCCCGTCAGCGCGCAGGTGATGATGATGCCCGCCATCGCGCCCTCACGCCATTTCCGCCAGGGCCAGATCGCCAACCAGCCGGGTCAGGGCGGCGTCCAGCACCTCGGTGATCTCGTCCAGATGCCCCTCGTGGACGATCAGCGGCGGACAGACCATGATGTGATCGCCCGCCACCCCGTCGCGCGTGCGGCGCGAGTAGACGATCAGCCCCATGTCATGGGCAATGTCCACCAGCCGCTGATGCGCGTTCAGATGCGCGGGCAGCGGCGCCCCGGTCTCGCGGTCGGCCATCAGCTCGAAGGCCAGCAGCAGCCCCTTGCCGCGCACATCGCCGATGATCTGGTGGCGCGCCATCAATTCCTCCAGCCGCGCCTTCAGCGCCGCACCCATGGCAGCGGCATTGGCCACCAGCCCCTGCCGCGCAATCTCGTCGATCACCGCGGCCCCGGCGGCGCAGGCCAGCGGATTGCCCGCATAGGTGAACCCGTGCAGGAAGCCACCCGCCTCCAGCACCGCCGCCACCAGATCGTCGCGCGCGGCCATGGCGCCGAGCGGCACGTAACCGGCGGCAAACCCCTTGGACAGCACCACGATATCCGGCGCAAGCCCCCAGTGCTCCAGCCCCAGGAACGCCCCGGTGCGCCCGGCCCCGGTCATCACCTCGTCCAGGATCAGCAGCACCCCGTGGCGACGGCAGATCTCCGCCACCGCCTCCATGTAGCCCTCGGGCGGGACCAGCGCCCCGGTAGAAGCCCCCCCCACCGGCTCCACGATGAAGGCCAGCACCGTCTCCGGCCCCTGCGCGATGATCTCGGCCTCCAGCATGGCCGCATAATACGCCCCCGTGGCGGGATCGGCCGGGTCCAGCCCGTCCAGATAGGCGCGCGGCGCCGGAATCATCGGCATTTCGCGCATCATCGGTGCGAAGGGCGCGGTCAGCGGCGCATAACCCGTCAGCGCCAAGGCGCCCAGCGTGCAGCCGTGATAGCTGGGGCGGCGGCTGATGACCTTCCAGCGCGCCCCCTGCCCCACCGCCAGCGCGTGCTGGCGCGCCAGCTTGATGGCCGATTCCACCGCCTCGGACCCGCCCGAGACGAAGAACACCCTGTTCATCCCCTCCGGGCAGAGCGCCGCCGTCTTCGCAGCCAGCCGTTCCGAGGCCTCGGTCTCGAAATGCAGCCGGTAACCGAAGGTGGATTTCTCCATCTGGCGCCGCATGGCCTCGAGCACGCGCGGATTCGAGTGCCCGATGTTGCAGACCATGGCACCCGAGGAGCCATCCAGATAGCGCCTGCCATCCACATCCCACATGTAGACCCCGCGCGCCTGCTCGAGCACGGGGCGGCGCTGGCCGGTCTGGTAAAACAGGTGGGACATCGCACTCAACCCGGCAGCGCCGCGCAATCCTGCGGCCTGAGCGTCATATGCACCTGCGCGCCCACGGGAAAGGGGCGTTCGTCGATCATGTTGATGGCCTGCAACTGCGTCTCGCCCGCGCGGACGAAATAGCGCACCGACTGGCCCTGGTAATCCACGGTCTCCACCGTGGCCGGGGCGGAAAAGGCACCATCTTCGGGCGGGGCGGCGCGCAGCAGCAACCGTTCGGCCCGGATCACCAGCTTGGCCGGGCCTTCGCCACCCAGATGCGGGGCGCGGGTGGCAGGCACCATGACCTTGCCGAAAACCGGCACCTCCAGTTCCGCGCCGGCGGGACCGCGCGACAGGCAGCGCCCGTCCAGGATGTTCGACGCGCCCAGAAACCGCGCCACGAATTCGCTGGCGGGCGTGTTGTAGACCTCTTCCGGGGCGCCCACCTGTTCGACCCGGCCGTCGGACATGACCACGATCTGATCGGACATGGCCAGCGCCTCGGACTGGTCATGGGTGACGAAAACGGTAGTCACGCCGATCCGCTCCTGGATGCGCTTCAGCTCCACCCGCATGTCCTCGCGCAGGTTGGCGTCCAGCGCCGACAAGGGCTCATCGAGCAACAGCACCTCGGGCTCGATGACGATGGCGCGCGCCAGCGCGATGCGCTGCTGCTGCCCGCCCGAAAGCGCTCTGGGATAGCGCCCGGCCAGATGCGGCAGTTGCACCAGTTCCAGCGCTTCGCGCACCCTGCGGGCGATCTCGGCGCGGGCGACGTTGCGGTAGCGCAGGCCAAAGGCCACGTTGTCGGCCACGGTCTTGTGCGGAAACAGCGCGTAGTTCTGGAACACAAGGCCGAGGTTGCGCTTGTGGATCGGCACGTCGTTCACGCGCCGCCCGCCGATGACGATATCCCCCTCGCTCGGATCCAGCAGCCCCGCGATCATCCGCAAGGTCGTTGTCTTGCCGCAGCCCGAAGGCCCCAGCAACGTGGTGAAGGTCCCTTCCGGGATCGTCAACGAGGTCTGCTCCACGGCCGTGAACGCACCGAACCGCTTGACGATGTTTTCAAGACTGACCGCACCCATGCCGCGCCCCTCTCATTCGCTTTCACCGCGTGAATGAACGCGCCCGCCGCACGCCCCCGCAACAGACCCATGTTCATTTTCTTGCCGGAAATACTCCGGGGGGTCCGGGGGGCTGGCCCCCCGGCGTTGCCAACCGTGGGGGGGGGGGGGCCCCCCGCGGTGTGTTTTGTGAGGGGGGGGGGGGCGCCCCCCCCCCCCCCCCCCCCCCCCCCCCCCCCCCCCCCCCCCCCCCCTTCGCTCGGGCGGGGGGGGGCGCCCCCCCCGGCGTATCTCTTGGGCCGGGGGGCTGGCCCCCCGGCTTGCCGTCCGGTCCGGGGTCCGCCCCCGGACCGGGCGCGCTCAGAACCCGCGCTGCACGCGGCTGAACTGTTCGGACCACTCGGCCTCGTTGCCGTTCCAGTACTCCGGCACGGCGAAGGTCAGCCCCTCAAGCGTGCCGGTCGGGTCGAAGGCCGGCAGGGTCGGCACCTTCTCGCCGAGGTCGACCTTGGTCGGGTCCAGCGCAGGCGGGTAGTTCTGCCCTTCGGCCACGGCGATCGAGGTCGCGGGGTCGAGCATGAAGTTCAGCAGTTCCTCGCAGGCCTCCACCGGCGAGCCCGCGATGACGAACAGGCATTCCTCCCAGCCATAGCCGTTCGGCGGGTCGTAATAGCCGATGTCGTGGCCCTGCTCCTGCAGCGCGGCGATCCGGCCGGACCAGCCCTCGGTGACCACGATCTCCTCCTCGGCCAGCAGGCTCATCAGTTCGGCACCGGAGCTCCAGTATTTCAGCGCCAGATCGCGGTGCGCGCGGATCGCATCCCAGACCGCCTCCATGTCCTCGATGTTGTTGGGATCCTGCCCGGTCTGCAGCGCGCCGTACCAGATGCGGGTGCGCCACTCGCCCCAGCCGCCGATGCGGCCCTCATAGGCCGGATCGATCAGGATGCGCGCGCCTTTCTCGCGCATCTCCTCGTCCGAGATCACGGCGCGATTGTAGGCCAGCCCGGTGGTGCCGTAGTTGTAGGGCACGGCGCTCAGCGCGTCGGGGGTGATGGACCAGTAGACCTCGGTCAGGCGCGGCATGACGAATTCCATGTTCGGAATGTTGTCGAGGTTGAGCTGCGTGGTCAGGCCGAAGTTGTGATAGCGCGCGTAGTCGAAGGCACCGGACAGATGCGCGATGTTGTATTCGCCGGGGCTGGAGGCACGCACCTGCGCCAGGTATTCATCGGCGCCCGAGAAGGTGGCATCCACCACCCGAATGCCCGTGGCCTCGGTATAGGGATCAAAGGCATGGCGGCGGAAGGCTTCCGAGACCACGCCGCCCCAGCCGTCGAAGCGCACCTGGCTCACGTCGCTGGCCATGGCCATGCGGGCAAAGGGGGTCTGCACGCCATACGCCAGACCGGCCGCACCCATCAGGCCCAGGAAGCTGCGCCGCTCCAGATCGCCGTTGCGATAGCGCTCCAGAAGGCGTTCATAACGTTTGGTATTGTCCATCTTTTCATCTCCTTGTCGGTTTGCAGAGTTGGGGGTTTCTCGCGGTTCTCAGACGCCGCTTTTCATGGCCAGCCGCCGGGCCAGCGCCGCGCCCAGCAGCGGCAGGCCCACGGTCAGCACAATCATCACCGTGCCCAGCGCGTTGATCTCGGGGCTGATCGAATGGCGCAGCATGGCAAAGATCTGGGTCGGCACGGTCTCCACCCCGCCGGGTTTCCAGAACAGCGTGCCGGTGATGTTGTCGAAGGATATGGTGAAGGCGAAAAGCGCGCCGGCCGCCACCGCCGGCATCAGCAGCGGCAGGGTGACGGCAAAGAAGGTCTGGCGCGGCGAGGCGCCGAGGCTCAGCGCCGCCTCCTCGACATCGCGGCGGATGCCCACCAGCCGCGCCTGCACCACCAGGATCACGAACGGCAGGGTGAAGATCACATGCCCCGCCAGCAGCATGGCGAAGCTCTTTCCGATGCCGATGAAGTTCAGGAACAGCAGCAGCGCCACCGCCAGCACCACCTCGGGCACCAGGATCGGGGCAATCAGCACCGTGGTGATCAGGTTGCGCCCCGGAAGCCGGTAGCGCACCAGCGCCAGGCTGGCCAGCACCCCCAGCGTGGTCGAGATCAGCGCGCACAGCAGCCCCAGCGCAAGCGAGGTGCGGAAGGCGCGCATCACCGCGTCGTTCTCCCACAGCGCGACGAACCAGCGCATGGAGAACCCGGTCATCGGAAAGGCGCCGAACTGGCTGGCGTTGAAGCTCAGCAGCACCACCACCGCCACCGGCAGGAACATGAACAGATAGAC
>JAFIEE010000083.1 GCA_020832705.1 Paracoccaceae bacterium | reverse complement strand
GGGGGGGTTTTGGGGGGGGGGGGGGGCCCCCCCCGCCGGGGGGGGTTTCTTCCCCGGGGGGGGGGGGGGGGGGGGGGGGGGGGGGGGCCCCGCCCCGCCCCGCCGCTGTGCCCGGTCGGACCCGGGCGCACAAGGTCACGGCGCATTCAGCACCCCCGCGCATTGGGCCGGCAGGTCGGTCATGGTGAATTCGCGCGGGTGGCGGCGCCGGGGCGGGGCGGGTTCGGTGCGTTCGCGCCGGGGCGGGTCCAGGAAATCGGTCACCCACCACATCAGCGTGTCATCGCAGCCGTTGCCGCCGTTGGAGAGCTCCGCCACCGTGGGGGTCTGGGTCTCGCAGTGCGGCGATCCGGCGGGGCAGCGCAGCCGGACGTGGAAATGGTAGTTGTGGCCCACGGCGGGGCGGATCCGCTGCAGCCAAGGCGTATCGGCGCGGGTGGCGGTGCGGCACATCTCGATCTTCACGGCGGCGGCGACGAAGATGCGGTCCACCCGCGGGTCAGAGGCGGCGGCGCGGAGCAGGGCGTGGTGCGCGCGCGTCCAGTGGGGGGTGACGCTGCGCTGGTCGGCGCTGCGCACCGAGATCGAGCTGATCGATTCGCGTTCGGCCACCGACAGGTCCAGCCGGTGCGGCGGGCGCATCCAGATGTCGATATCCAGCCCGATCTGGTGGCTGGCATGCCCCGAGGTCATGGGCCCGCCGCGCGGCTGGCTGATATCGCCCACGTAGAGCCCTTGCCAGCCGATGCGGACCGCCTCGCGGCTGAGGTCCTGGACATAGGCGATGGCTTCGGGGTGGCCCCAGTTGCGGTTGCGCGACAGGCGCATGGCCTGCCATGTCGGCCCGCTTTCCGGCAGCCGCACCAGCCCTGCCGCGCAGCCGCGCGCGTAGGAGCCGATGGCCTGCGGCGCCTGCAGCGAGGGCTGCGGCTGTGCGCCGAACAACTGGTTGGCCAGCGACTGTGCCGCCGCCGGCATCGGCAGCGCCAGCACGAACGCGGCGATCAGGGCGCGGGATGCGGGACGGATCGGAATTCGGGTTCTCCTTCGGCCTTGACCCAGAGTAGCAGCACCAGCCCCAGCACGAAAAGCCCGATCAGCGGCGTGACCCCCAGCCGCTGGCTTTCGGTCAGCGTGGTGGCGAGCGCGATCAGCCCCGGCGCGACAAAGCTCAGCACCTTGCCCGAGAGCGCGTAGAGCCCGAAGCCTTCGGTCATGCGTTCGGGGTTGGCCTGCCGCACCAGCATCGTGCGCGAGGCCGCCTGCAGCGAGCCGCCGCCCACGCCGATCAGCGCGCCGCAGATGTAGAAGATGATATCGGGCAGGGAAGAACCCGGCGCCACGGGCATGAACAGCACCATGGTCCGGTCGGTGCCGACGATGATGGTGCAGACGACGATCAGCAGCCCGATCGCGGCCACGATCACCGGCTTCGGACCCAGACGCGAGTCGAACTTGCCGCCGACCCAGCAGCCCAGCGCCCCCACCGCCGCCGCGATGATCCCGAACACGCCGATCTGGATGATCGACCAGCCCAGCACGCCTGCGGCATAGATGCCGCCGAAAGCGTAGATGCCGTTCAGCGCGTCGCGATAGATCATCGAGGAGCCGAGATAGGCGAAAAGGCTCTTGCGTCCCGGCAGGGCGCGCAGGGTGGTCTTCAGTTCGGCGATGCCACGTTTCACGGCGCCGCGGGCCTGCTGCGGGGTGGGCGGTTCATGCACCCACAGAAAGAAGGGGATCACGAAGACGATATACCACAGCGCCGAGAACGGCCCCACCGCGCGGGTGCCCTCGCGCGCGTCGGGGTCCAGGCCGAAGATCGGTTCGATGCCGATCAGGGTCACCCCGGCCTCGTTCTCGGCCAGCAGCAGCAGCATGACGACAAGCGCGACCAGCCCGCCAATATAGCCCAGCGCCCAGCCGGTGCCCGAGATGCGGCCCAGTTCCTCGCGCCTGCCCAGGGTCGGCAGGATCGCGTTGGTGAAGACGATCCCGTATTCCAGCCCCACCATGCCGATGGCAAAGGCCACGAGGATCAGGATGATGGTGGCGGTATCGGCATCGGGCACCGCCCACCACAGCGCGAAGGATCCGGCCACATAGAGCAGCGACCAGAACAGGATCCACAGCCGCTTGCGGCCCGCGTTATCCGCGATGGCGCCCAGGACGGGCGCGAACAGCGCCGTCAGCACGCCCGAGATCGCCAGCATCCAGCCCCACATGGCCTGCCCGGTCACCGGATCGGGAGCCACGGCCGAGGCGAAATAGGGCGCGAAGATGAAGGTCAGAAGCAGCGTGTTATAGGGCTGGTTGGCCCAGTCGAACATCCACCAGCCCCGGATCCTGCGCTTGCGTTCGGTCTCGCTGGTCATGCCCGGCCCTCCCTGCGCGCCACCTCGCCGCCATAGAACGGCGCCTGTGTCGTGGATGCAAGGGGGATGATGCGCGTCAACGCAAGCCTGATCGCGCGCAGGCCGCGCGTGGTGCGTGATCGCGCGCGGCACGCGCGCGCCCGGCCCAACGGGAGCGGGCGCCTCTTTGTTTCGCCCGGCGCCTCGGGCGGCCCCGGCATCCGGGTGGGGGGCGTTTTTTTGATGCGTCCGGCGACGGGCGGGAGCCCCCTGCGACCTGATTCCCAGCCACCTGGCCTGCCGACGGCGCGCAGCGCGCGATCCGACGGGGTTTGGCGTGGCCAGCGGCGGGGAAGCACCCGCTCAGGGTGCCCGCCCGCCCCTGCACCCTTCGCGGGTGCTGCCACTGCCTGCGCGGGAGCGCGGCAAGGCCCCGTGCCGCGCGTGCCCCGCCCGCCGCCGACCCGCCGCCGACCCGGCCCGTGCGCCCCTGCCCGCTGCCGATGCGGCACTGCGGCGACGCCATGCTTGAAGCGGCGCGCAATCGGCGTATGGTGCCCGCTGTTGCGGGCCGGTGCTGTCTTCGGTCCGCGCCCGGAGGTCCGCCGATGCCGATTCACATGAGCCGCAACGATTACAGCGAGATCACGCATTCCGCCGTGATCCGGCAGAACCATCACGGCTGGCGCGCGAAATGCCTGCAGCGGCTGATCCGGCTTGACATGCCGGTGCCGCGCACGGTGGCGCTGTCCTTTGCCGCCGTGCGCGCCATCGCCGCCGGGCACATGCCGGATCTTGCGCGCATGCTCCAGCGGTTCGAGCCCGGGCAGCTTGTCTCCGTGCGTCCCAGCCCCGAGCAGGCCGGCTGGGGCGGACCGGGGGCGATCCTGAACATCGGCATGAACGACGCCCGCCACGCCGAAATCGCCAGCGCCCACGGCGAGCCGGTGGCCACCCGGCTGTATCTGCGCTTCGTGCAGGCCTATGCGCAGCATGTGGCGCGGCTGGACCCGGATCTCTTTGACGCCGCCGAGCCATGTCTGCCCGCGCTGCAAGCCGCGCTGCACGACTACGAGACCGAGATGGAGGAACCTTTCCCCCAGGACCCTGCGGTGCAACTGGCCGAAGTCCTGCGCTCCATGGCGCGGGCGTGGGAAGGGACCTCGGCGCGGCTCCTGCGCCAGGCGCGCGGTGCGCCCGCCGAGGCCGGGCTCGGGCTGGTGGTGCAGGCCATGGCCGGCGGATTCGGCGCCGGCGTCAGCGGTGCCGGGGTGATCCAGTTCATTGACCCCGATACCGGCGAGCGCCGCCCCACCGGTCGGTTCAAGACCCGCGGTCAGGGGCGTGAGGCGCTCGACAACGGCGAGGGCACGCTGTTTCTGACCCGTGACCCGCGCGGTGCCTCGCTGGAAGAGCGCGCGCCCGAAGCCTTTGCCGCGCTGCTCGGTCATGGCGAGATCGCGCGCGCCCGGCTGCATGAGGAAATGCAGATCGAATTCACCCTCGATGACGGCGCACTGGCGGTGCTCGACGCGGTGCCGGTCACCCGCTCCAGCCGGGCCGAGGTGCGCATTGCCGTGGCGCTGGCCGAGGACGGGATCATCCCGCGTGACGAGGCGCTGATGCGGGTGCCGCCCAAGGCCGTCGCCGACCTGCTGCACCGCCAGGTTGATCTGCGGGCGCAGCGCGATCTGTTTGCGCGCGGGATCGCCGCCAGCCCGGGCGCGGCGCAGGGGCGGATCGTCTTCACCTCGTCGGCGGCGCAGGCCAGTGCCGCGCGCGAGGAACCCTGCATTCTGGTGCGGCGGGAAACCACACCCGAGGACATTCGCGGCATGCACGCGGCCTCGGGCGTGCTGACCGAGCGCGGCGGCATGACCAGCCACGCGGCGGTGATCGGGCGCGGGCTTGGCCTGCCCTGCGTGGTGGGGGCCTCGGGCGTGCGGGTGGACATGCGCAACCGCACCGTGACGGCGCGCGACCGGGTGCTGCGCGAAGGGGATGTGATCACGCTTGACGGGTCCACCGGCGATGTGCTGGTCGGGCAGGTGGATCTGCTGGAACCGGCGCTGGACGACAGCTTTCGCACGCTCCTGTCCTGGGCGGATGCGCGCCGCGACATCGGCGTGCGCGCCAATGCCGACACCCCCGCCGACGCACGCATCGCCCGCGAGTTCGAGGCCGAGGGCGTGGGCCTGTGCCGCACCGAGCACATGCTGTTCGAGGATGACCGCCTGCTGGTCATGCGCGAGATGATCTTTGCCGATACCGCGCAGGACCGTGCCGCGGCGCTGGAAAGGCTCCTGCCCATGCAGCGCGACGATTTCGCCCAAATGTTCGCGATCATGCAGGGCCGCCCGGTCTGCATCCGATTGTTCGACCCGCCGCTGCACGAATTCCTGCCGCACACGCGCGAAGGCATGCGCGGGCTCGCCGATGCGCTGGACCGCCCGCTTTCGGTCATCACCCGCCGCGCCGAGGCGTTGTCCGAGTTCAACCCGATGCTTGGCATGCGCGGGGTGCGACTGGGGCTCACGGTGCCCGAGATCTACGACATGCAGGCCAGCGCCATCTTCGAGGCCGCCGCCGCCGTCCAGCGCGAAACCGGCAACCCGGTGGTGCCCGAGATCATGATCCCGCTGGTTTCCGCCGTGCGCGAGGTCGAGATGGTCAAGGCCCGCGTCGAGGCCGTTGCCGCCGCCGTTCGCACCGAAACGGGCGTCGATTTCAGCTATCGGCTGGGGGTGATGGTGGAAACGCCGCGCGCCGCCCTGCGTTCGGGCGAGATTGCGCAGCATGTGTCCTTCCTGTCCTTCGGCACCAATGACATGACGCAGATGGCCTATGGCCTGTCGCGCGATGATGCCGGGAGGTTCATGTCGGAATATGTCCAGCTTGGCGTCTTTGCCGAAGACCCGTTCCAGGTGCTTGACCGCGACGGTGTGGGCGAGCTGGTGCTCATGGGGGCCGAGCGGGGGCGCCGGGCGCAACCGGGTCTGACCCTGTCCGTCTGCGGCGAACACGCGGGCGATCCGGACAGCATCGCTTTCTGCCGGGACGCGGGCTTTGCCTATGTCAGTTGCTCGCCCTTCCGGGTGCCGGTGGCGCGGCTGGCGGCCGCGCAGAAGGCCATCGAAAGCGACCGGCGCGGCTGACGGTCCCGGGCGGGTTGTCCGCCCGGTCAGGCCCGTTACCCGCCCAGCGGGCGCAGCATCTCGCGGCTGATGATGTGGCGCTGGATTTCCGAGGTGCCTTCCCAGATGCGTTCCAGACGTGCATCGCGCCAGATGCGTTCCAGCGGCAATTCGTCCATCAGCCCCATGCCGCCATGGATCTGGATCGCCTCGTCGGCGACCATGGACAGCATTTCGGTGGCTTTCAGCTTGGCCATGGCCATGTCGGCCTCGGTCACGCTGCCCTGATCGTATTTCCAGCCCGCTTCCCAGGTCAGCAGCTCCGCCGCCTTCATCTCCATGGCCATATCGGCGAGTTTGAAGCCGATGCCCTGAAACTTGCCGATCTGCTGGCCAAACTGGCGCCGCTCGGCCGCCCAGTGCAGCGCGTGATGCAAGGCCCGGTCGGCGCGGCCCAGACAGGTGGCCGCGACCTGCAGCCGGGTCGCGCCCAGCCATTTGCCCGCCACCTCGAAGCCCTTGTGGACCTCGCCCAGCACGTTTTCGGCGGGGATGCGGCAATTGTCGAATTCCAGGATGGCGTTGGTATAGCCACGGTGGCTGACATTGCGATAGCCCTCGCGCACGGTGAAGCCGGGCGTGCCCTTGTCGACGAAGAACGCGGTGATCTTCTTCTTGCGCCCGCGCGGGGTGTCCTCCTCGCCCGTGGCCATGAAGGCGATGGTGAAGCCTGCGATATCGGCATGGCTGATGAAATGCTTGGTGCCGTTGAGCACCCAGTCGGTCCCGTCCTGCCGGGCGCTGGCGGACATGCCGCGCAGGTCGGAGCCCGCGCCGGGTTCGGTCATCGCCAGACAGTCCCAGGTCTCGCCCCGGATGCAGGGCATCAGGTATTTCTCGCGCTGTTCGGGCGTGCCCGCCAGCAAGATGTTCGACGGGCGCGCCACGCAGGTCCAGTGCAGCGCGTAATTCGCCCGGCCCAGTTCCTTTTCATAGAGCAGCCAGGACAGGGTATCGAGCCCGGCGCCGCCGACATCCTCGGGCATGTTGGCGGCGTAGAGGCCCGCGGCCATGGCCTTGGCCTGAAGCTCGCGGATCAGGTCCATGGGCAGATGCCCGGAGCGTTCGATTTCGGCCTCGTGCGGGTAAAGTTCGGTTTCGACAAAGGCGCGCGTGGTGTCCACGATCATGCGCTGTTCGTCAGTCATGGCGAAATGCATCATTGGCTCCCGGGCGTAAGGTGCAGCGTGATCACGGCCAGCGGGCGGTCCCGGCTGGCGATGGTGACGCGCAGGGTCAGGGGGGCATCGTTGCCGCGTTCGGCGCTGGCCGTCAGCGGATCGCCGCGCCGGGCGGTGCCCAGCATGCGCGTTTCGCACCCGGTCGGCGTCAGCGCGGGGTCAATCCCGTGCAGCCGCAGGAAGGCGGCGGCGGTTTCGGTGGCGATGGTCAGGCAATGGATCGGCGCAAAGGCCCCGGCGCTGTCGGTCCAGCCGGGCAGGACGGTGCCGTGCCACAGCGGACCGTCGCCCGCGCGCCCGCGCCGCGCCGCGTCCTGCGCGTTCAGCACCCGCCCCGCGCCCCAGTCGCGCAGCTTCAGCGCCCGCAGGAAGCCGACAAGGTTGGCGTCCCGGATACGCTCCAGGTCACGGATGGAATGTGCGCCGGACTGCGCGTCGGACTGCCCGGCGATCAGGTCGACAAGCGCATCGTTGAATTCGGGCACATCCGTCAGCCGCGTCCAGGGCGATTTCAGGCAGGGGCCGAATTGGGCCAGGAAATGGCGCATCCCGGCCTCGCCCCCGGCGATGCGGAACGTCTCGAACAGCCCCATCTGTGCCCAGCGCAGGCCAAAGCCCATGCGGATGGCCTCGTCGATCTCCTCGGTGGTGGCGACGCCGTCCTTGACCAGCCAGAGCGCCTCGCGCCAGACGGCTTCAAGGAAACGGTCGGCGATATGGGCGTCGATCTCCTTGCGGACATGCAGCGGGAACATGCCCAAGCCGCGCAGCAACTCTGACACATTCGCAACAATCGCCGGATCATTCGCCGGAGACGGCACGATCTCGACCAGCGGCAGCAGATAGACCGGGTTGAACGGGTGTGCCACGAGGATCGTGGCCGGGTTTCGCGCGCCATGTTGCAATTCGGATGGTTTGTAGCCCGAAGTCGAACTTCCGATGGGCGTTTCCGGCGCAACTTGCTGGATTTCTGACAGGACGCGATGTTTCAGGTTCAGCCGCTCGGGGGTCGATTCCTGGATGAAATCGGCGCCGCGCACGGCTTCGGCCACGCTGGCCACGAAGGTCAGTTTTCCCGCATTTGGCATGGGCACATCCGACAGTGCGGGAAGCGCGGCGCGGGCGTTGTCCAGCACCTGCGCCATGGCGCTTTCAGCGGTCGGGGCGGGGTCATGGACCACGACATCCCAGCCGTTGAGAAGAAAGCGCGCGGCCCAGCCGCCGCCGATGACGCCGCCGCCGATGATTGCTGCCTTGGGCATTCAGTGCTCCGTCATGAGAAGGTGCGAGAGGTCATAGCCTGCGGCGGACAGCACGGCGCGCGCCTGTGCCAGCCGCTCGGGAGGAATGTCGGGGGTGCGGTGCAGGATCCATCCCGCGCGCCCCGAGGGCACGCCCACGACGGCGGTGCCGTAGTCGGGTGCCACCCAGAGCACCCAGTAGGCGCCCGCGAACGGAATACGCCCCAGCCGCACCCGCAGCCGCCCGGGGGCGACCACTTCGGCGCTGCCCGCGATGCGGCTGACCGGGCCGTCGGGGCGGTCACGGCGGCAGGTGTTGACGACCGAGATCGTGCCATCGGCCTGCACTGCGTAGTCTGCCGTTGTCGCGGTGCAGCCGCGCTGGAACGGCACCGGAAAGCGCGCGACCTCATGCCAGCGACCTGCGTAACGGTCGAGGTCCAGTTCCGCCACAGGGGTCATGGGCGCGCCCGTATCACGCCAGACCGTGCCGCAGCCGACCAGAAGCGCCAGCGCCAGGACCGCAAGCGCCCTCATGCAGGGGCGCGTTTTTCAAGTTGCAGCCGCGCGCGCACCGCATCAGGGCCGATGACGCGGGCGCCCATCGCTTCAACGATGGTGACGGCGCGTTCGACCAGTTGCGCGTTGGTGGCCAGCACGCCCTTGTCCAGATACAGGTTGTCCTCCAGCCCCACGCGCACATTGCCCCCCGCCAGGACCGAGGCCGCGACATAGGGCATCTCGTTGCGCCCCAGGGCAAAGGCCGACCAGTGCCAGCCCGCGGGCACATTGTTCACCATCGCCATGAAGGTGTTCAGATCATCCGGCGCCCCCCAGGGCACGCCCATGCAAAGCTGCACCAGCACCGGGTCGGGGATGATCCCTTCGGCCACCAGTTGTTTGGCGAACCACAGATGCCCGGTGTCAAAGGCCTCGATCTCGATCCGCACGCCGCTTTCGACCATGCGCGCGGCCATGTCGCGCAGCATGCCGGGCGTGTTGACCATGATGTAATCGGCCTCGGCGAAATTCATGGTGCCGCAGTCCAGCGTGCAGAGTTCCGGGCGGCAGTCCAGCACGTGCTGCACGCGTTCGGCGGCGCCGATCATGTCGGTGCCGGTGACGGGGGGCAGCGGGCTGTCGGTGCCCCCCAGCGTCAGATCGCCACCCATCCCGGCGGTCAGGTTCAGCACCACATCGACATTGGCCTCGCGGATGCGTTCCGTCACCTCGCGGTACAGCGCCGGGTCGCGCGCGGGCGCGCCGGTTTCCGGGTCGCGCACATGGCAATGCACGACCGCCGCCCCCGCGCGGGCCGCGTCGATGGCGGCATCGGCGATCTGGGCGGGCGAGCGGGGCACATGCGGGCTGCGGTCCTGCGTGCCGCCGGATCCGGTCACGGCGCAGGTGATGAAGACCTCGCGGTTCATGGTCAATGGCATGGGCGCTCCCTCCTGTCATTCTCGCGCGCATACTGGCACCGGGCGCGCGGGAAATTGCAACCCCTTTCACGCGACAATCGGACCGCTTGCCCTTGCGCCCGGCGCGCGGGCTTGGCACAGGCGCGGGGCAACCCGCCAAAGGAGGACCCCCATGCGCTACGCCCCGGTGACCGAACGTCTGGCTGATCTGGGCAGCGCCAAATGGGCCGTGCATTACCGCGCCCGCGAGCTGGAACGGCAAGGGCGCGAGGTGATCCTGCTGACCATCGGCGAGCCGGACGTGAACGCGCCTGATGCGTTGCTGGAGGTGGCCGAGAGTGCCATGCGGGCCGGGCGCACCGGTTATGCCGACGGGCGCGGCGAGTCCGACCTGCTGGACGCGCTGGCCGAGCGTTACAGCGCGCGGCTGGGGCGCGCGCTGGGACACGGGCATTTCATCGCCTTTCCCGGCACCCAGACGGCGCTTTTTGCGGTGCTGATGGCCATGGCCGAGGACGGGTGCGAGGTGCTGGTGGGCGACCCGATGTATGCCACCTATGAAGGGGTGATCCGCGCCTGCGGGGCGGCGCCGGTGGCGGTGCCGCTGCGCCCGGAACACGGATTCCGCATGCAACCCGAAGATGTCGCCCGTGCGATCACGCCGCGCACGCGGGTGCTGTTCCTGAACACGCCGCACAATCCCACCGGTGCGGTGCTGCGCCGGTCCGAGATCGAAGCGCTGCTCGATCTGGCGCGGGCGCATGATCTTTGGGTGCTCTCGGACGAGGTCTACGAGGATCTGGTCTATGGCGACACGCCGTTCGTGTCTCCTTTCGCGCTGGATGCCGAGCGGGTGGTGGTCACGAACAGCCTGTCGAAAAGCCATGCGGCGGCGGGGTTCCGGTCGGGATGGTGCGCCGGCCCCGAGGCGTTCTGCGCCCGCCTGTTGCCGCTGGCCGAGACCATGCTGTTCGGCAACCAGCCCTTCATCGCCGACATGACGGCGGCGGCGCTGCGGGCGCCCGATCTGGTGGCCGAGGGGCTGCGGCGGCGGTTGCGGCGGCGACTGGACCTGGTGCACGTGGCGCTGGACGGGCACGCCGGGCTGCACGTGCACCGGGCCGAGGCCGGCATGTTCGCGCTGATCGATGTGTCCGGGGCAGGACGGGGCGACGGCACGCGCTTTGCCGAAACGCTGGTCGAGGCAACGGGCGTTGCCGTGATGCCCGGCGCATCCTTCGGTGCGGTGCTGACCGACTGGGTGCGCGTGGCGCTGACCGTGGACGACGCGGTGCTGGAAACCGCCTGCGCGCGCATTGCCGGGCACGCCGCCGGGACCGGCTGAGACCGCATGCCGCCACCCCGGATGGCGCCCCTCGGGGCGTGTCCCGCCCAACCACTCCGCACGCCGCGCGGGCGCACTGGCATCAGGCTGCCTGCGCCATCGAAAGCGGGGCGGCGTCATTGGGGGTGGCGGCGCCGTCAGTCGCCGCTGACCATGGCGACCAGGGCGTTGACCTGCTCGGCGGTCCAGGCAAGGGCGGTGTCCATCACCTCGGTATAGCGCGCCAGCGCCGGGTCGAGTGCGGGCACGGCCTCGGCCAGCGGGCGGGCGCCGATGTAGAGCGCAAACAGCAGGATCGCCAGCGCGATGACCAGTGTGAACCCGCGCAGGAAGCCGCTGCGCTCGCTTCCCTGCGCGGCGTGCGCCGCGGCGGTGGCCTGCGACCTGCCTGCGGCCATGGCATCGGGTTGCAGGGTTGAACTGATGCTGTCGATATCGGGCAGCAGACCGCTGCGGGGGCCGGGATCCGCACCCCGGTCCGGGGGCGCGGTCTCGTCCGGTCCGGACGCCTGCGGGGACGGCGCGCGGTTTTCGGCCGCCGGGTCAGGGCGGTGTGCGCGCTTGACGCTGGGCGAGGGCGCCTGCGGCGGGTCCAGCGGGAATTCCGGCTGGCTGGACAGGGCCTCGGCCTCGCGCTTGCGCTGGTCGGCCTCATAGGCCGCTTCCTCGCGCAGGACATCCAGCACCCCGGGGTCGATCTCGCGTTTCGGAGCGGGTGCGGGGCCGGGGTCGGTTTCGCTGTCGATCCCCTCATCCGACAGGGGGGTGTCCTCCGGTGCCGGTTCGGCGGGGGGCTTGCGCGGGGGCGAAGGGGCCGGGTCGGCGGGATGCTGGAACCACACATGCCCGCAGGCCGAACACTGCACGTCCCGCCCGGTGTCCGGCAGCAGCGCAGCGTCGATCTCGTATTGTGCTCCGCAGCCTGGACAGACCAACCGCATACCGGGCGCTCCCTTTCGCAAAGCATCCGTCATTGGCACTTTGCACGCCATGTTGTAGCAAGCGGGCAAGGCATCTCCAAGCCGTAACGGGACAGTGCGATGATCGAGTTGGAAACTGTGGCCCATGGTTATGATGGCGCCGAGCTTTTCAGCGACGTGACCCTGCAGCTTGGCGACGGCAGTTTTCATTTCCTCACCGGACCTTCGGGCGCCGGCAAGACCACGCTCCTGCGGCTGTGCTATGGCGAACTGGTGCCGACGCGTGGAACTGTCCGCTTCTTCGGACAGGATCGCCGCGGATTGGGCCGCGACGGTCTGGCCTTTGCGCGCCAGAGGATCGGCGTGGTGCATCAGGACTGCCGGTTCCTTGATCATCTGAGCCTGCGCGACAATGTGGCGCTGCCGCTGATCGCCGGGGAGCGCCCGGTGCCGGATCGCGATGTGGACGACCTGATGGCCTGGGTCGGGCTGAAGGGCCACGTCCAGGCGCTGCCGCCGTCGCTGTCCGGGGGGGAGCGGCAGCGCGCCGCACTGGCGCGTGCGGTCATCACCTCGCCCGAGGTGCTGCTGGCGGACGAGCCCACGGGAAACCTGGACTGGGACATGTCCGTGCGGCTGTTGTCGCTGCTGATCGAGTTGAACCGGATGGGCACGGCGGTGCTGATTGCCACGCATGACCTGAACCTGATCCGCGCGGCCAAGGCGCAGGTTTCGGCGCGGGTGCTGCGGATTGCGGGGCGCAGGTTGCATCTGGCGGGGGCGGAGCTGTGAGCGGCGCGGCCGAACCCGCGCCTGCCGCCCGCCGGGACCGCCGCGCAATGCGGGTGGTGCCCCCGGCGGGGCAGAGCGCCTGGCTGACGCTGCTGATCGCGGGCGCCATGGCGTTCCTGTGCGTCTTTGCGCTGGCCCTGTCGGTGGCCGCCGACCGGCTGGCCGCGCGCTGGGGCGAGGCCCTGTCGCGCACCGCCACGGTGCGGATCTCGGCCCCGCCCACCCAGATGGACGAGCAGACGGCGATCGTGCTCGAAGTGCTGCGCACCACGCCTGGCGTGGCCACGGCCCGGCTGATCCCGGACGACGAACAGGGCGCGCTGCTGGAGCCGTGGTTCGGCCCCGACCTGCCGCTGGACCTGCTGGCGCTGCCGCGGCTGGTCGAAGTGACCGAAACGCCCGAGGGCTTCGACGCCATGGGCCTGCGGCTGCGGCTGGCGGCCGAGGCACCGGGCGCGGTGCTGGACGATCACACCCGCTGGCGCCGCCCGCTGGTCGAGGCGGCGGCGCGGCTGCGCGGGCTGGCGGTGCTGTCGATGGTGCTGATCGGCGGGGCGACGGCGGCGATGGTGACGCTGGCGGCCTCGGCCTCGCTGGCGGCGAATGCGCAGGTGATCGCGGTGTTGCGGCTGGTGGGGGCGCGCGACCGGTTCATCGCCCGCGCCTTTGTCCGCCGCTTCACCCTGCGCGCGCTGATCGGCGCCGCGCTGGGGACCGCCGCCGGGATGGCGGCGCTGCTGGCCATGCCGGATACGGGCGAAAGCGGCGGGCTGCTTTCGGGGCTTGGCTTTGCCGGGCCGGAATGGCTTTATCCGCTGGCGGTGCCGCCGCTGGCGGCAGTGGTGGCCTGGGCGGCGACGCGCGCCGCCGCGTTCCGGGTGCTGCGGGGGGTGACGTGATGGGATACGCGGTGCAAATGGCCCGGTCGCTGGTGTTCATCGGGCAGATGTATCTGGCGATGCTGGTGCTGGCGATTGTCTTCACGCCGATGGTCTTCGTGCACCGCAGATACGCGCTGATCGCCTGCCACACCTATTGCCGCTGGGTGCGCTGGACCGCCGGCTGGATGGTGGGCCTGCGCACCGAGGTGCGGGGCCGGGTGCCCGATGGCGCCGTGCTGGTCGCGGCCAAGCACCAGTCATTCCTGGATATCCTGATGATCTTCGGCGCCCTGCCGCGGCCGCGCTTCATCATGAAGAAGCAACTGGTCTGGGCGCCGATCCTGGGCTGGTATGCGCTCAAGGTCGGCTGCATCCCCGTGGACCGCGGCAAGCGCGGCGCGGCGGTGCGCGAGATGCTGGCCCGGGTCGAGGCCGGGTCCGAGGCGCCGGGTCAGATCATCATCTACCCGCAGGGGACACGGGTGGCGCCAGGCGCGCATCTGCCCTACAAGGTGGGGACGGCGGTGCTGTATCAGGAACTGGGGCAGGACTGCGTGCCGGTGGCCACCAATGTGGGCGTGTTCTGGCCGCGCCACGGGCTTTACCGCAAGCCGGGGCTGGCCGTGGTGGAGTTTCTGGACCCGATCCCGGCAGGGCGCGCGCCGCGCGCATTCATGGCCGACCTGGAGCGGGTGATCGAGGCCAACTCGGACCGGCTGATGGCCGAGGCGGGGTTTGTCAAGGAGCGGGGGGCGACGTGAGCTACGTGTCCGATATCGCCGCGCTGGAAGCGCTTTATGACGCACCCGCGGGGGCGAGCCTGACCAAGGTGACGCCCGCGCTCACCCCGGCCTATGCGCAATGGATCGCGCGGGCGCGGTTCTGCATCCTGTCCACCGTGGGCCCGGAAGGCGTGGATGCCACTCCGCGCGGCGATGACGGGCCGGTGGTGCGCATCGCCGACCCGCAGACACTGCTTCTGCCGGACTGGCGCGGCAACAACCGGCTGGACAGCCTGCGCAACATCGTCCGCGACGGGCGGGCGTCATTGATGTTCATGATCGCCGGGTCCGACACCGTGATCCGTTGCAACGGCACCGCGCGGCTGAGCGTGGAGGCAGCGCTCTGCGCCAGTTTCGCACGCAAAGGCGTGGCACCGGCGAGCGTGATCACCTTCACCATCGCCGAGGTCTATTTCCAGTGCGCCCGCGCGCTGCTGCGTTCGGGGCTGTGGCGGAACGGCGACTGTTCGGACGGTCTGCCCACCGCGGGCGCGTTCCTGGCCGAGATCACCGCGGGCGGCTTCGACGGCGCAACCTATGACGCCGAATGGCCCGACCGGGCGCGCGCAAGCATGTGGTAGGGGGGGGTGCTCCCGCCCCCGGACAGGGGGGGCCGGGCCCCCCCCCGGGGGGGGGCGGGGGGGGGGGGGGGGGGGGGGGGGGGGGGGGGGGGGGGGGGGG
>JAFIEE010000082.1 GCA_020832705.1 Paracoccaceae bacterium | reverse complement strand
CGAAGGCCAGGATCAGCACCGGCTCGCCCATGCCCACCTGCACCGACTGGATGGCGCCGACCAGCGCCCCCGCCAGCCCCGCCAGCGCCGCGCCCAGCGCAAAGACCACCGTGTAAAGCCAGCGGATATTGACCCCCAGCGCGGCGATCATCTCGCGGTCGGATTCGCCGGCGCGGATCTGGATGCCCAGCCGGGTTTTCGCGATCAGCAGCCACAGCCCCACCGCGACCGCCACCCCGAACCCGATCAGCGCCAGCCGATAGAGCGAGTAGCGCGTGATGCCCAGGTCCACGGTGCCGCGCAGCACATCCGGCACGTTGAGATACAGCGGGAAGGGGCCGAAGATGATCCGCACGCCTTCGGACAGGATCAGGATCAGCGCAAAGGTCGCCAGCACCTGATCCAGATGGTCGCGGGCATAAAGCCGCCGGATGATCGTCACCTCGATCAGCGCGCCTGCCGCCGCCGCCGCAGCGATCCCGGCGATCAGTCCAAGCCAGAAATTGCCCGTCGCCCCGGCCACCGCGGCGCACAGGAAGGCACCGATCATGTAGAGCGATCCATGCGCCAGGTTGATCAGCCCCATGACCCCGAACACCAGCGTCAGTCCGGCGGACATCAGGAACAGCATCAGCCCGAACTGCACGCCGTTGAGCAACTGTTCAAGCACCAGCGCAAGCGACATGGGCGTGGCCTATCGGTCGGGGGCAGGGGCAGGCAAGGGGCACCGGCACGCGTGCCGGTGCCCGACACCGCTTACATCGGGCAGTTTTCGCCGTGCACGTCCTGATGACGCTCGAAGGCGGTGCCGATGATCCGGTTGGTCAGTTCACCCTCCACCTCGACCACCTCGCGGACATAGACGGTCTGGATCGGGTGATGGTTGGCGGCGAATTCGAACGCCCCGCGGACCGAGGTGAAATCGGCGGCCCGCAGCGCCTCGCGGAAGGCATCCATGTCCGAGACATCGGCCTGCGCCATGGCCGAGAGGATCAGGTTCGCGGTATCGAACCCCTGGCTGGCGTAAAGCGACGGCAGGCGGCCATACGCCTCGCGGAAGGCGGGCACGAATTCGGCGTTCAGATCGTTGTCCAGATCGGGCGACCACTGGCTGGTGTTGATCACCCCCAGCGCCGCCGGTCCCATGGCGGGCAGCACGTCCTGATCGAAGCTGAACCCGGCCGAGATGATGGGCAGGTCCACGCCCGAGCCTTCATACTGGCGCATGAAGCTGATGCCCATGCCGCCGGGCAGGAAGATGAACACCGAATCCGCCCCCGAGGCCCTGATCTGCGCGATCTCGGCGGCATAGTCGGTCTGGCCGACCTGCGTGAACAGTTCGCCCGCCAGTTCGCCTTCGTAGTAGCGCTTGAACCCGTTGAGCGCGTCGGTGCCCGCCGGATAGTTCGGCGCCATGATGAAGGTGTTTTCATAGCCCAGCTCGTTGGCATGGGCGCCCGCGGCCTCGTGCAGCATGTCATTCTGCCAGGCGGCGTTGAAATAGTTCGGGTGGCAGTTCGCACCTGCCAGCGCCGACGGCCCGGCGTTGGGCGAGATGTAGAAGATGTCCTGCGCCACCGTGGAGGGCACCACCGCCATCGCCAGGTTCGACCAGATGATGCCGGTCAGGATATCGGCACGTTCGGACTGGATCATCCGCTCGGCAATCTGCACCGCCAGTTCCGGGCGCTGGGCGTCATCTTCGACCACCAGCCGGATGTTGTGCTCGCCCGCCATGTCGAGCGCAAGCTGGAACCCGTCGCGGACATCGACGCCCAGCCCGGCGCCGCCGCCCGAAAGCGTGGTGATCATGCCCACGGTGACCTGATCGGCCTGCGCCATGCCGGTGGACAGCGCCAGTGCCGCAAGCGCGGTGGTGAATTTCCCCTTCATCGTGCCTCTCCCCGTTGGTTGGTCCGATCATTTGCGCCGGATCGCCGCGTTTCGTCAACGCTAGCAAAGCGACGGGGATGAGGCAAAGAGTATTTCAAGCTTGAACGAACCTTTTGCGCCGGGCGGCGGCCGGGCGCCGCCAGTGCGATGCACCTGACGCTGCCAGCGTCCGGCGCCGTGGCGCCGGGCGGCGCCCGCGAAGCGCCATGGGTGGGTCGGGCGGGGCGCTGAGCGGGCGCTTTTCCGGCCGCGGTCCGGCGTGCATCGCCGCACCATGGCGACCGCAGGCCACCGCCGCCACCTTGCCCGCCCTTGCGCGGCGCCCGGTCCTTCCCATCCGGCGCCTGACTGGTCTAGGGTGCATTCCGTGCCGCCGTCAGGGGTTCCGCCCATGTTCCGACCAACCGACCGTCCGCGCCTCTTTGCCCTGCCCCCTGGCGCCGATTTCCCGCGCCGGCTGGCGGCGGGGGTGCTGGCACGCATGGACGGCCACCCGCCCGAGGCGCTGGCCCGCGTGGTCATCCATGTGAACACCCGCCGGATGCAGCGGCGCCTGCGCGCGCTGCTGTCGGAAAGCGGCGCGCGGCTGCTGCCGCGCATTACCCTTGTCACCGATCTGGCGCGCGATGTGGCGCTGCCCGGCGTCGCCCCGCCGGTGCCGCCGTTGCGGCGGCGACTGGAACTGGCGCGGCTGGTCGATGCGCTCCTGCGCGCGGAACCCGACCTTGCGCCGCGCAGCGCGCTGCATGACCTCGCCGACAGCCTCGCCCGACTGGGCGACGAGATGCAGGGCGAAGGCGTGGCCCCGGAAGCGCTTGAGGCACTGGACGTGGACCGCCACGCCGCGCATTGGGCGCGCGCGCTGCGGTTCCTGCGGCTGGTGCAGGCCCTGCCGCAGGGCGACGCCCCCGACCCCGAGGCCCGCCAGCGCCGCGTGGTCGAGGCGCTTGCCGCGCGCTGGCGCGCTGCGCCGCCGGAGCATCCGGTGCTGGTGGCGGGCTCCACCGGCTCGCGCGGGACCACGGCACTGTTGATGGAGGCGGTGGCGCGGCTGCCGCAGGGCGCGGTGGTGCTGCCCGGCTTCGATTTCGACATGCCGCCAGCGGTCTGGGACGGCATGGGCCCCGCACTGGAAGCCGAGGATCACCCGCAATACCGTTTCCGCGCGCTGCTGGACCGGATGGAGCTTGTGCCCGGTGACGTGCGGCGCTGGGATGACGCGCCCGCGCCCGCACCTGCGCGCAACCGGCTGGTCTCGCTCGCGCTGCGGCCCGCGCCGGTGACCGACCAGTGGATGGCCGAGGGCGCGCGGCTGAGCGGTCTGGCCGAAGCGGCGGCAGGCATGACGCTGATCGAGGCGCCCTCGCCACGCGCCGAGGCGCTGGCCATCGCGCTGCGGCTGCGCAAGGCGCTGGGCGACGGGCAGGTGGCCGCGCTGATCACCCCCGACCGCACACTGGCGCGGCAAGTGACGGCGACGCTGGAGCGCTGGCGGATCACGCCGGATGACAGCGCGGGCCGCCCGCTGGCGCTTTCGGCTCCGGGGCGCTTCCTGCGCCATGTGGCCGCGCTGATGGCCGAGCGGCTGAGCGCCGAAGCGCTGGTCACGTTGCTCAAGCACCCGCTGACCCACAGCGCGGGCGGACGGGCCGCCCATCTGCTGCACACCCGCGATCTGGAACTGCACATCCGCCGCCGCGGCATGGCCTTCCCCGAGGCAGAGGCCCTGTGTGCATGGGGTGCGCGGGGGACGGCGCCGGACCCCGCCCGCGCGGCCTGGGCCGACTGGCTGGCCACGACCTTGCCCGGCAGCCCCGACGCCACACCGCAACCGCTGGAGGCGCTGGTCGCCCGGCACCGGGCACTGGCCGAGGCGCTTGCGCGTGGAGCCGGCGCCGAAGGGACCGGCGCCGAGGGCACGGGGGCCGAAAGCACGGGGGCCGAAAGCACGGGGGCCGAAAGCACGGGCGAGCTGTGGCGCCAGGCCGCGGGCGAGGCCGCGCTTGCGCTGATGGACGATCTGACGCGCGAGGCGCCGCACGGCGCCGCCATGACCGCCACCGATTACGCCGCGTTCGTCGCCGCACTGATGGCTGCGCGCGAGGTGCGCGAACCGGTGACACCGGACCCGCGGGTGATGATCTGGGGCACGCTGGAGGCGCGCGTTCAGGGCGCCGATCTGGTGATCCTGGGCGGGCTGAACGAAGGGGTGTGGCCCGCTGCCCCGGCGCCGGACCCGTGGCTGAACCGCGCCATGCGCGCCGATCTTCGCCTGCTCCTGCCCGAGCGGCAGATCGGCCTCGCCGCGCATGACTTCCAGCAGGCCGTGGCGGCGCCCGAGGTGGTGCTGACCCGCGCCGTGCGCGATGCCGAGGCACAGACCGTGCCCTCGCGCTGGCTCAACCGGCTGGTCAACCTGATGGAGGGGCTGCCCGCGCAGGGCGGGACAGCCGCGCTGGCGGGGATGCGCGCGCGCGGGATACAGTGGCTGGCGCTGGCCCGCGCCCTGGAGGCCGATTTCCGCCACATCCCGCCCGGGGACCGCCACCCCGCGCCCCGCCCCGCGCCCTGCCCGCCGGTCGAAGTGCGGCCCGATGAACTGCCGGTAACGGCGATTTCCCGGCTGATCCGCGACCCTTATGCGGTCTATGCGCGCTACGTGCTGGGCCTGCGCGCGCTTGATCCCCTGCACCCCGAACCGGACGCGCTGTTGCGCGGGACGGTGCTGCACAAGGTGCTGGAGCGGTTCAAGGCGCTGGAGGACCCGGGCTGCGATCCGCGCGCGGCGCTGATGGCCACGGCGGCGGAAGTGCTGGAAGCCGAAGTGCCCTGGGCGGCGGCCCGCGCGCTCTGGGCGGCGCGGCTGGCGCGGGTGGCCGACTGGTTTCTGGCACTCGATGCTGACCTGCCCGGCACGCCGGTGCTGACCGAGCGCAGCGGGCGGCTGGCCCTGCCCGGCCTGGGCTTCATCCTGACCGCGCGGCCCGACCGGATCGACGAATGGCCCGACGGACGGCTGCATATCCTCGACTACAAGACCGGCAATCCGCCTTCGAGCAAGCAGCAGGAACATTTCGACAAGCAGTTGCTGCTGGAGGCGCTGATGGCCGAGGCCGGGGGCTTTGCGGCGCTGGGACCGCGCGCGGTCGCGCGGGTCAGCTACATCGGGCTGGGGGCAACGCCGAAGGTCTCGGACACCGATATCACGCCCGAACTGAACGCCGAGACCCGCGCCGGGCTGGAGCGGCTGATCGCCGCCTATGGGCAAGCGGATCAAGGCTATGCCGCACGCCGGGCGCTGTTTTCCGAGCGCGAGGCGGGGGATTACGACCATCTGGCGCGGCATGGCGAATGGGCGCTGCAGGACGCGCCGGTGCGTCTGCGCGTGGGGGGGATGCCATGACGCCTGCGTTGCATGGGGGCGCTGCCCCCGCCCAGCCCCGCAAGGGGGCTGGGCTCCCCCGGAGTATTTTGGGCAAGAAAATGGGGCATGGACGTGCATCGGGATGAGGCGAGCGCGCGGCAGGTGGCGGCGGCGGAGCCGTTTGCCTCGACCTGGCTGTCGGCGAATGCGGGGTCGGGCAAGACGCGGGTGCTGACCGACCGGGTGGCGCGGCTTCTGCTCAACGGGGTGGCGCCGGGGCGGGTGCTGTGCCTGACCTATACCAAGGCGGCGGCGGCGGAGATGCAGAACCGGCTGTTCGCGCGGCTGGGCGACTGGGCCATGAAGCCCGATGCGGAACTGGCGCAGGTGCTGGCCGGGATCGGTGAGGCGGCGCGGGGCGCCGAGGCGCTGGCCCGCGCGCGGCGGCTGTTCGCGCGCGCGATCGAAACGCCGGGCGGGTTGAAGATCCAGACCATCCATTCCTTCTGTGCGGGGCTGTTGCGGCGGTTTCCGCTGGAAGCCGGGGTCAGTCCGCAATTCGTGGAGATGGATGACCGTGCCGCCCGGACCCTGCGCGCGGCGGTGCTGGAAGACATGGCCGAAGGCGACGCGGACGCGCGGGCGGCGCTGGCCGGGGTGGTGGAGCATCACACGGGGGCGGAGATCGACGCGCTGTTGCGCGCCATCGGCGCCCATGCCGAAGTGCTGGTGCAGCCCTTCGCGCACGGGATGCCCGAGGCGCTGTTCGACCTGTCCCCGGGCCATGACGAGGCCGCGTTGCTGGGCGCGGTGTTCCTGGGCGGCGAGGGGGCGTTGCTGGAGGCGGTGGCCGGGGTCATGGCCGGCTCGGACAAGGTGACGGACCAGCGCAACGCGGCCCGGATGCAGGCGCTGGCGGCGCGGATGCCGGGGCCGGGGGTGTTGCCGGATCTGGAAGCGCTGCTGCTGACCGGGGCGGGGGCGAAGGCGCCGTTCAGCGCCAGGATCGGCGCCCTGCCCACCAAGGGGGTGCAGTCGAAGCTGGGCGCGCTGGGCCCGCAGTTGGACGCTCTGATGCGACGGGTGGAGGCGGCGCGGCCCCGGCGCATCGCGCTGGCCGCGGCGGCGCGGGCGCGGGCGCTGGGGGTGTTTGCGCAAGCGTTCCTGCCGCGGCTGGCGGCGGCCAAGGCGGCGCGCGGCTGGCTGGATTTCGACGACCTGATCGCCCGGGCGCGCGACCTGCTGCGCGACCGGGGCGTGGCGCAATGGGTGCTCTACAAGCTTGATGGCGGGGTGGATCATATCCTTGTTGACGAGGCGCAGGACACGGCGCCGGCGCAATGGGAAGTGATCGCACTCCTGGCGCAGGAATTCACCGCCGGCGAGGGGACCCTTGAGCGCAGCCTCTTCGTGGTCGGTGACAAGAAGCAGTCGATCTATTCCTTTCAGGGCGCCGATCTGCGGGTATTCGAGGACATGCGCCTGCGGTTTGCCGCCGCGCTGGAGGCCGTGGGGGTGCGGCTGAACCAGATGGAGCTGGCGCATTCCTTCCGCTCCTCGGACGCGGTGCTGCGGCTGGTGGACCAGACATTCGACGACCAGCGCGGGCTGGGGCTGGGGGGCGGTGTGGCGCATATCGCCTTTCATGCCGCGATGCCGGGGCGGGTGGAGTTGTGGCCGCCGGTTGCGCCGGTGGCGGACCCCGAGGCCGCCGACTGGGCGGACCCGGTGGACATGATCCCCGACGAGCATCACGCGCGGCAACTGGCCCGTGCCATCGCCACCCATCTGCGCGCGATGATCGATGCGGGCACGCCGATCCCGGACGCGGGCGGCGCGCGCGCGCTGCATGAGGGCGATGTGCTGATCCTTGTGCGCGGGCGCCAGCGGCTGTTTCACGAGATCATCCGCGCCTGCAAGGGCGCCGGGCTGGCGATCGCCGGGGCGGACCGGCTGCAGCTGGCGGGCGAAATGGCGGTGCGCGACCTGACGGCGCTCTTGCGCGTGCTGGCCACGCCCGAGGACGACCTGTCGCTGGCCGCCACCCTGCGCTCGCCGCTGTTCGGCTGGTCCGAGGATGCGCTTTTCCGGCTGGCGCAGGGGCGGGGGCGCGCGTTCCTGTGGGAACGGTTGCGCGGGGGCGACAGCGCGGCGCGGACCATGCTGCTGGACCTGATGGGGCAGGCGGATTTCCTGCGGCCCTACGAGCTGCTGGAGCGGGTGCTGACGCGCCATGACGGGCGGCGGCGGCTCCTGGCGCGGCTGGGCCCCGAGGCCGAGGACGGGATCGACGCGCTGCTGGTGCAGGCGCTGAACTACGAGCGGCTGGCGGTGCCCTCGCTGACCGGGTTCCTGACCTGGCTGGACTCCGGCGCGGTGGAGATCAAGCGGCAACTGGACAGCGCCGGGCGGCGCATCCGGGTGATGACCGTGCATGGCGCCAAGGGGCTGGAGGCACCGCTGGTGATCCTGCCCGACACGGCGGTGCGGCAGGCCCGGGAGCGCACGGAGCTTTATGCGCTGCAGGGGGGCGTGGGCTGGCGGGCCAGCGGGGCCAACGCGCCCGCGATCGAGGCCGCGCGCGAGGACGCACGGGCGCGCGAGGCCGAGGAGGATGCGCGGCTGCTCTATGTGGCGATGACCCGGGCCGAGAAATGGCTGATCGTGGCGGCCGCGGGCAAGACCGGGGACGGGGCGTGCTGGCATGACCGGGTGGCCGAGGGAATGAAGGCGGTGGGGGCGGTGCGATGCGAGACACCGACCGGGCCGGGGCTGTGCTTCGCGCATGGCGACTGGCCAGCGACGGTCATCGAGGAAGCCGCGACGAAAGCGGACGCAGCGACCCTGCCTGGCTGGCTGGAGGCGCCGGTGCCCCGCCCGCCGGAGGCGCCGGTGCTCGTGCGCCCCTCGGACCTGGGCGGGGCCAAGGCGCTGGGGGGCGAGGCCGACCCGGAAGCGGCGTCGGCGGACCCGGACGCGCTGGAACGGGGCAGCGCGCTGCACCTGCTGCTGGAGCACCTGCCGGCGTGGCCAGTCGAAGGACGCGCGCCCCTGGCGCGGGACCTGCTGGCGGCGGGCGGCGCCGGGGTGCGCGCCGACTGGCGCGACCTGCTGGCCGAGGCCGAGGCGGTGCTGTCCGCGCCGGAACTGGCGCCGGTCTTTGCCCCCGGCACGCTGGCCGAGGTGGATATCGCCGCCGATCTGGGGGCGGGGCGGATGCTGGGCACGGTGGACCGGCTGATTGTCACGCCGGAAAAGGTGCTGGCGGTGGATTTCAAATCCAACCGCGTGATCCCCGAATGCGCCGATGACGTGCCCGAGGGGCTGCTGCGGCAGATGGGGGCCTATGCCGCGGCGCTGGCGCAGGTCTATCCGGGCCGCGCGGTGGGCTGTGCCCTGCTCTGGACCCGTGCGGCACGGCTGATGGACCTGCCAGGGCCCCTGATGGCGGCGGCGCTGGCGCGGGCGGGGATGGACGGCGAGGCTTGACCGCGAAGGGTGGGCTTCATACCTAGGCTTCAACCTCGGAACACAGGAGATTCGCTCATGGCTACCGTTGCCGTCACCGATGCCACTTTTGAACAGGAAGTGCGCCAGTCGGATATTCCCGTCGTCGTCGATTTCTGGGCCGAATGGTGCGGGCCCTGCAAGCAGATCGGCCCGGCGCTGGAAGAGCTTTCGGACGAGTATGCAGGCCGCGTGAAGATCGTGAAGGTCAACGTGGACGATAACCCCAGCACACCCGCGCAGATGGGCATTCGCGGGATCCCGGCGCTGTTCCTGTTCAAGGACGGGCAGGTGGTGTCGAACAAGGTCGGCGCCGCGCCCAAGTCGGCCCTGCAGAGCTGGATCGACGGCGCGGTGTGACCCGCGCCCCACGGGGGAACCCGCCTGACGGCGGGTGCCTCCGGCGGGAGTATTTTCGGCAAGATGAAGGGGGCGGGCGTGGGCGACTTTCCGGGCTGGCACGGAACCACGATCCTGGCGGTGCGCCGCGGCGGGCGCGTGGTGGTGGCCGGGGACGGGCAGGTGTCGCTTGGCCAGACGGTGATCAAGGGCTCGGCGCGCAAGGTGCGCAGGCTCTCGCCCGGCGGGCGCGAGGTGGTGGCGGGGTTTGCGGGCTCCACGGCGGATGCCTTCACCCTGCTGGAGCGGCTGGAGAAAAAGCTCGAGGCCGCGCCGGGGCAGTTGCAGCGCGCGGCGGTGGACCTGGCCAAGGACTGGCGCACCGACAAGTATCTGCAGAAGCTTGAAGCCATGCTGATCGTCACCGACGGGGCGGAGCTTTATGTCATTACCGGCGCGGGCGACGTGCTGGAGCCGGAGCATGATGCGGCGGCCATCGGCTCGGGCGGGAATTACGCGCTGGCCGCGGCGCGCGGGCTGATGGAGAGCGATCTGGACGCCGAGGCGGTGGCGCGCAAGGCCATGGCGATTGCGGCCGAGATCTGTGTCTATACCAATGGAAACCTGACGGTGGAGAGCATCGCCGCGGCGTGAACGCGCATGCGCCGCCGTTCCCGGCAAGAGGCTTGCCCATGACCACCCTGACCCCGCGCGAGATCGTCTCCGAACTGGACCGGTTCATCATCGGCCAGAAGGACGCCAAGCGCGCCGTCGCCGTGGCGCTGCGCAATCGCTGGCGGCGCAAGCAGTTGCCTTCGGACCTGCGCGAGGAGGTGTACCCGAAGAACATCCTGATGATCGGCCCCACCGGCGTCGGCAAGACCGAGATCAGCCGCCGTCTGGCGAAACTTGCGCGTGCGCCGTTCATCAAGATCGAAGCCACCAAGTTCACCGAAGTCGGCTATGTGGGCCGCGATGTGGACAGTATCATCCGCGATCTGGCCGACAGCGCCGTGGCCATGACCCGCGAGCACATGCGCGAGGACGTGAAGGCCCGCGCCCAGGCCGCCGCCGAGGACCGGGTGATCGCCGCCATCGTCGGTCAGGACGCCCGCGAGGCCACCCGCGAGCGCTTCCGCGAGAAGCTGCGCAGCGGCGCGCTGGACGACACCGAGATCGAGGTGGAACTTACCGACACCTCCAGCCCCTTTCCGATGATGGAGATGCCGGGGATGCCGCAGGGCGCGGGCGGCGTGAACCTGGGCGACATCTTCGGCAAGGCCTTTGGCGGGCGCAAGACCCGCCGCCGCATCACTGTCGCCGAAAGCCACGACCTGCTGGTGGGCGAGGAAGCCGACAAGCTGCTGGACGACGAAACCGTGAACCGCGCCGCGCTGGAAGCGGTGCAGGAAAACGGGATCGTGTTTCTGGACGAGATCGACAAGGTCTGCGCCCGTTCGGACGCGCGCGGCGCCGATGTCAGCCGCGAGGGCGTGCAGCGCGACCTGCTGCCGCTGATCGAAGGGACGACCGTTTCCACGAAATACGGTCCGGTCAAGACCGACCACATCCTGTTCATCGCCAGCGGAGCGTTCCACATCGCCAAACCCTCGGACCTGTTGCCGGAACTGCAGGGGCGGCTGCCGATCCGGGTGGAGCTGCGCGCGCTGACCGAGGCGGATTTCGTCCGTATCCTGACCGAGACCGACAACGCGCTGACCCGGCAATACACGGCGCTGCTGGGCACCGAGGCGGTGACGGTGGACTTTACCGAGGACGGCATCGCCGCGCTGGCCCGGATCGCGGCCGAGGTCAACCGCGCGGTCGAGAACATCGGCGCGCGGCGGCTCTATACGGTGATGGAGCGGGTGTTCGAGGAGGTCTCGTTCACCGCGCCGGACCGGGCGGGCGAGACGGTGACGGTGGACGCGGGCTTCGTGGAGACCAACCTCGGCGACCTGGCCCGGTCGGCGGATTTGAGTCGGTATGTGTTGTGAGGGGGGGGAGCGAACGGCCCAAAGCGGACGGTCGCGTTCGCATCAAACTATGAGTTGGCGCTCGTCGCTCCAGACGTTCGTCTGCGCAGAAAGCGTAAACTTGACCCCCTTTAGGCACAAAGAGGCAACCTTGGCTCACTTTCAATTACTAAGGGAAGCATAAAGCATCGGATGAACGCGAAACTTTGTAGATGCGTCGATCTGCTGCTCAGCTACGGGCCTGCAGCAGGTTTCTGTTGCTAGTATCCGGTGGTCGGCATCTTCCAGGATCGCGGCCGCCGGATACGTTTTCGCTAGGAGCGCCGGCGGCGCTATGCCAGCGCGCCGTGAGTGCCAGTCGCCAAACGCGACAGTCACGTCCAGTTTCGCGCCACCTGCAGGGCCTTTTGCGCAAATCTTTGGCGATGTCGCACGCCTGGCGGACGCGTGCAGGCCCCCGGGCTCATGCCGGAGGATTCGCGTGCTGTCTCGGAAGACTCCGCAGCTGTCACGGTCCGATGCGGCGGCTGGGCTGGCCTGGACAGCCGACAGTGTCGTCGACGGCACGCCGGTCCGGCAGTCGATGGCGCACAGCCTTGGTCTGCCCGCTGGGGCGCCTCGTTGTGGGTGCGGAGCGCTGGTGCGCGCTGCGTCAGGACCGCGCGATGGTGCCGGGCATCAAACAGCGCGGCGCCATGCACGCGCCCATGCGGCGGACAGGCCCGCCATGCTGCGCCGCAATCATGAGGTGCCAACGAAATGAGAGGCTCAGGCAAAAACGCAGACCTGACGACTTCAGCAACCCCGTTTGAGCGCTCCTCGTGCCTGTGTGCTGCGGAAGCGGGACGCGTGGGGCAGGTTCGTCAATGCGTGAAGTTGGTCGCCGCCCCCCCCCCACATGGGGTGGGGGGGGCTGCAGCTGCTCCAGCGCCTCGCGCATCGGGTCGGCAGACAGCGCGGGGACAGCGAGGCCCAGCAGGGCGAAAAGGATGAAATGTCTCATGATCAGGCTCTCGAGCGGCGGGTGGCATCCCGATTATACGCTGCCCGCTCAGGCCCGCTGGAAGCTGGGCATCACGTGCTCGGCAAGCAGACCGATGCTCTCCATGGGGTCGTCGAACAGTCTTATCGCGAGCTCAGTCAGGCCCGCGTCCTCGAACACACGCAGGCGCTCGATCTCGCGCTCGATGTCGGACAGATCGCCGGCCGAGGAGCAGGCCGCGACCAGCCGGCTGACGATCGACTCGGGTACGTCCTCGACGATGCCCGAGCGAGTCCAGAAGGCCTTGACGAAGTTCTGGCGGTTGTCGATGACCAGCTGCCTCTCCTCGGCCGTGACATAAGGCTCCATGTCGTAGTGGGGCGGCATGAGCTCACCGCGGAACACGAGCTCCCGGCGGGCCTCGTAAAGGGACCGTTCACGGTCAGGCTTGACGTGCCAGGCCCAGAAGTTGCCGACGCGGAAATCAGCGGCCGGTTCTTCGCGCTCGGCGAGTCCCTCGCGCAGCCACTCCATGTGATGCGTGATCTTCTCCGGAGTCACGTCACTCATCTGCGTCCCGTCGGCGACCCGGCCGGCCATGCGCAGCATCTGGCGGGCTGTCGAGCAAGTGAGCACCAGGGGCGGGGGCTGCGTCATCCAGTCATGCCGGAACGGACGGCTCACCCGGAAGACCTCCCCCTCGTAACCATGGTGGAACTTGCCGGACGCTATCGCGCGGACGATCTCCACCGCCTCGCGGACTGCCCGGACCATGCGGTTGGCCCTTGGGTCCAGCTTCATGCCGATCGCGCCCAGCACAGAACCGCCGCCGCCGATCGCGACCTGGGCACGGCCGTTGCTGAGCTCGTTCAGCGTCTGCAGCGCATTGCCGATCTTCAGTGGATGCATCTCCCAGGGGCAGAGGGCGAGCACGCCCAGCCGTATCCGGCTGGTTGCCAGCGCTGCCGGCACCAGCGCGAGGAAGGCATCGCGGTTCTGGTGGTAGTTGGAGTGCCAGAGGCTGCGGAAACCATGACGCTCGGCCGCTACGGCGAGCTCGGCCACCTGCCTGGGCGTGAGATCAGGCTCCAGGATCAGTTCAAGTTCCATCACGCACTCCGCCAATGCTGCCAGATCAGGCAGCAAGACTAGCGCCGCTTGCCGATGCATGCCGCAGGCATCGGCGCACCGTCCACGGGCCGGCATGGAACTGGCGTTGCGGCGGCAAAGGCGTAAACTGAAGCGCGGTACCCTGCAGGAGCCGAGCCATGTCCTCCAGTCTCGTCAACGACCTGGCCTGGGATCGGCGCAGCACACTCAAGGCCTCGCTGGGACTGGGGCTGGGCGCGGTGCTGGGCCTCGGGCGGGGCCAGGCGATGGCGGCGGGCACTCCAGTGCGCGGCCGGAGCCTCGACTACGCCGACCCTGTCGACAACCTCTATGCTTTCGGCAAGATCTGGGCCGGGTACGATGACCCCGTGATCGGTGCGTTCCATGGCCTGATGTACGTGCGCATCGGTGACCGGCGCATGGTGCCGGTGTTCGGGTACACGGGAACCGGCGCGATGCACGCGAAGATCGACGAGAACGGTGACCTCTGGCTCAAGTCGCGGGAAACTGGCTACTTCACGGACCTGCGTACCGGCGACATTCTCGAAACCTGGCACAACCCGTTCACCGACCGAACAGTGCCTGTCTACCATTTCTATAACGATGTGCTGGTCGGCAAGGTGCGCAAGGAAATCCCGCGCTTCTTCTTTGGCGTCGAGGGCGACAGCCCCACGCTGATGAACGAGGGCACGGTGTTCCCCGACGCGAGCGGGGGCTACCCGTTCATCCTGCCGTTCCAGGCCTACGGTGACGACATGCTCCTGTCCTGGGACTACACGCACGAGTACACGAACCCGGTCTCGCCTGAGGGCTGGCCGCGCTCCTCGACAGGTCGACGGATCACGCCTTCCGAGCATTTCACGTTCAGCTTCAGCCGTAACGAGCTTGAGGACCGCAGTCTACCGAGCCTGCGCTTCCAGGCCGGGTTCACGCGGGTATCGCCGTGCTGGCCCTTCATGGAAATGGGGGGTACGCCTTATGCGGATGCGGTGCTGTTCGGCCGCATGTTCAGCCACAAGGGGCTGCCCGGCTATGGCGACGTGCCGCCCAAGGTGCTGGCCTACGTCGAGAAGCACGCGCCGGAATCCCTGACGGTGCCGGACCACTGGAATGAGGACAACTCCCGCGTCGACACCTGGAAGGCCTACGCCCAGGACGTGGCGCCGGAGAACCCGGACTTTGAGTGGACGCAGTCGTCGTTCAAGGTTCCGACCGGGAAGGGAGCTGTCAGGGCCTGATCTTCTGGCGCCGCCAGTAGGCGCCGTCCGGTGCCGGTATCCCGGACACGCCGGACAGCGCCAAATGCGAGGCAGGGCGTCAGCTGGCCTTCTTCGTCCGCGAGGCGGCTTTTTCCTTAGCTGGCAGCAGCGGGACCGTATCCAGCACCCAGTTGCCCGACTCGCGGCGCGCGGGGGACGGGATAGCGTAGGCGACGTCTCCGTCCTTCTCGCGAAGCGTCTTCATGTCGATGCGCCAGCCCTTGGCCTCCCACTCCTCGAGCCACTCGCGGTAGCGCACCACCGCGTAGTCGCCGGGTACAAGCAGCTCCTTGGAGTTGTTCTCGGGGGTGCGCACCGGGTTCAGGCGCTCGAGAACATCGATGTCCTCGTGCACGATCTGCAGCGTCACTTGTTCGATACGCTGGTCGAACTTGTCTTCGAGCATCCAGTTGCGCATGTTGACGAAGAAGATACGGGTGTTGTTCTCGTCCACCGGCGCCTCGAACAGATACTGGTGGAAAGAGTTGGTCTTCGTGATGTCGATCCAGGTCACCAGCTGGTTCGGGCCCTGGTGCCAGGAG
>JAFIEE010000081.1 GCA_020832705.1 Paracoccaceae bacterium | reverse complement strand
ACCCTCTCCGCTGACCCTCTCCGCTGACCCTCTCCGCTGACCCTCTCCGCTGACCTCCTCCGCTGACCTCCTCCGTTGTCGGACGCCGGGTCACGGGTTGACCCCGTCTGCGCCGCAATGCAGGCCGGTGGTGCAAGGAGGCTGTGCCCATGTATCCGTTCTTCCGTCTGTCGCTTGAAATCCTGCGCCAGCGCAGCGCCCCGCCGCTGGCCCTGGGCGGGACCCATGTCTCGCACCACATCTGCTGGCCCTGGGATCTGGACCCGTGGATGGAACTCAACAACGGGCGCACCCTCACCCTCTATGACCTCGGGCGTATTCCGATGGCGCGGCGTATGGGGCTGACCGGTGTCGCGGCCCGGCACGGCTGGGGCATGGCGGTGGCGGGCGTGTCGGTGCGCTATCGTCGGCGTATCCGGGCCTTTCACCGGGTGGAGATGCGCTCGCGGGTGCTGGGTTGGGACGCGCGGTTCTTCTATCTGGATCAGTCACTCTGGGACGGGGGCGAATGCCTCAACCAGATGCTGTTGCGCAGCGCCGTCACCGGCAGGCACGGGATCGTGCCCCCGCCCGAGGTGGCCGCCGCGATGGGCCACGCAGGCGACAGCCCGGCGTTGCCCGGCTGGGTGGCGGCCTGGATCGCCGCCGAGGGTGCCCGCCCCTGGCCGCCGGAGCGCTGAGGGACCGGCCGCGCGCATGTCGACAGGGTTCATGCCGGGGCGCATCTGGAATCGTTCCATATCTTGATCCAGATCAATATCCGCAGTTCGCGACTCGAATACACTGAAAACGTTCGCTTTTTCATGCAAAGCGGAAGCATGTTTCTTCTGCGGGCGAACTATGGAATAGGAGACCTGCCATGCCCACATCCCGCCCACGGACGATCCTCGCCTCGGCTGCGGCGATCGCCCTTGCGGCAGGCGCAGCCAGCGCCGATATCGCCGAATACATGGACTTCTTCGAGCCGCTGCCGGCGCTGCCGCCGATCCCGGCGGACAATTCGCTGACCCCCGAGAAGATCGAGCTGGGCAAGATGCTGTTCTTCGAGCCGCGCATCTCGGCCTCGGGTGTGATCAGCTGCGCCACCTGCCACAACCCGGCGCTGGGCTGGGCCGACCGCATCCCGCGCGCCACCGGCCACGACGGCCAGGTGGGCGAGCGCAATACGCCCACGGTGCTGAACTCGGGCTTCCTCGAGGCCCAGTTCTGGGACGGGCGCGAGCCGGATCTGGAAGGCCAGGCGCTGGGCCCGATCGAGGCCGAGATCGAAATGAACATGACCCTGGAAGAGGCGATTGCGCGGCTCAATGAGTTCGAAATCTACCGCGAGCATTTCGCCGCGGCCTTCCCCGATGATCCGGATCCGATCAACCCGCAGAACGTTGCCCATGCCATTGCCAGCTTCGAGCGCACGCTGAACACGCCGAATTCGCCGCTGGACCGGTTCCTTGTGGGCGACGTGCAGGCGATGACCGACCAGCAGGTCGAAGGCATGAAGCTGTTCGTCGATGCAGGCTGCGTGGCCTGCCACAACGGCCCGGCGCTGACCGACAGCAACTTCCATCGCTTCGAGCTGCCCGGCTCCACCGATGAAGGGCGCTTCGTGGTGACGGGGGACGAGGCCGACATGTTCGCCTTCCGCACACCCACGCTGCGCAACGTCGCCGTGACCTACCCGTATTTCAACAACGGATCGGTTGCGGAGCTGCACGAAGCGGTGCAACTGATGGGCCAGCAGATGCTGGGCCAGGATTTCGAAGAGGATGAACTGGATGCGCTGGTGGCCTTCATGCACGCGCTGACCGGTGACATGCCGAAGATCGAAATTCCCGCGCTGCCTTGATTGTGCATCGCACGGCGTGACAGGTACGCCCGCCCCCCGGCCCGGTCGGGGGGCGGTTTGCATTGGTGCCTGGCGCTTGACGCCGTCACATTCGCGGACCATTTCAGTGCGCGGAGGCACCATGACACATGAAACCGAATGGCATGGCGAACTGGACGCGCGGGGGCTGCTCTGCCCGCTGCCGGTGCTGAAGGCGCGCAAACGCCTGCGGGCCATGGCCCCGGGCGAGGTGCTGCGGCTACTGGCCACCGACCCGGCGGCAATCGTGGATGTGCCACATTTCTGCAACGAATCCGGTCATGCCTTTCTTGGCCAGGAATCGCTTGAAGACGAGGCGATTGCCTACTTCATCCGTCGGAGTTGAGACCCGGCCCGCGTTGGCCTGACGCGCCCAAGATGCAACCCGGCAACAGGGTGGCATAAAAGCGCCTTCTTTGCCCCCGCGCGGCAGGGTTCATTTGACGTGCTGCAATGGGGCATATAAACTTCATACGAGACAGAAGCGGTCCAGACGAGGTGTGTGCCCCGCGTTCCGCAGAAAACATATCCGATGCACCAGGATCATTCGGTGCTCTTGAAGTGAGGTAATTCGATGTCGAGCTTGTTGAAATCCGTTGCTGCGGCTGCCGTGTTCGGCCTTGCTGCAGTGCCTGCCGCAGCGTCGGATGTGGTTTCCCATGGCGCCGGGCATGGCGACGGGGTGGCCAGCAAGGCCCCTGTCGAGGTGATGCCGGTGGCACCCGCACCCCGCCCGCGGATCGACTGGACCGGGCCCTATGCCGGTGCGTCGCTCGGGGTCGGGCGCGCGTCGTCGCCGAACCAGACGCAGACCTCGGCGATCGGCAACGTATTCGCGGGTTACAAGTACGACATGGGCGACACCGTGGCCGGCGTGGATCTGACGGTCAGTCCGGCATCGGTTTTCGGCAACTTCAGCAGCGGCGGTGAAACGCTGCGCTGGGGGGTGTCGCTCACCGGTTCGGTCGGTATGAAGGTCGATGCAGAGGGGCGCACGCTTGTGCATGCCGGCGCCGGGCCGGCATGGGTGCGCACCCGGGATCAACAGGGCGTCACCAGCAACGCGCTTGGCTTGAGCGTTGGCGCCGGGGTGGATCATCTGGTTGATGACAGCATCATGCTGCGCACGGGAATCCTGTATTCGCGCTTTGGCAGCGTGGGCACCAGTGGTCAGCGCGTCAACGCCTATTCAGGCTATGTGGGGGCGGCATTCCGCTTCTGACCTGCACCGAAATTGCATTGCCAGAGCCCCGGTCCCCTGGCCGGGGCTTCTTGCTGCCGGGCGGGCAGGGTCGTGGGCAGGTTCAGCGTGGCAGCAGCCAGGCATCCTGCGGCACCGGGTCATCGAAGCGCTTGACCGTGCCGCGCATGGCCTCGTCCACCAGATGCGCAATCAGTTCCGGGTATAGAAGCGGCGCTGCGGCGGCTTCCCACAGGAAGAAGCCATAGGAACCGGGGATCGGGTTGATTTCGTTGAACCACAGCTCGCCGGTGGCCCGGTTGCACATGAAATCGATCCGCGGCGCACCTCGTCCGCCCAGGATCACGAAGGCCCGGCGCGCCTGATCGTGGATGCGCGCCCGCAACTCGCCCGGCAGGTCGGGGTTGATCTCGCGCGTGAGCGAGAGCATCCCCTCGGACGGCAGCGCGCCCTTGGTCCCGCCCGAGGACAGGTATTTCTCGCGGAAATCCAGCAATTCGGCGCCGGATTTGGGCTGTTCGATGGCGGAGAACACCACCTCGCCGTCGCGCCACATCATGGCGATGTTGTATTCCACGAGGTCCGGCACTTGCGGTTCGATCAGCGCCAGATCATCCTGGCGCAGCACATATTCCACCAGCGCCGGGATATCCGCCCGCGCCTTCGCCAGCCCCACCCCGATCGAGGACCCGAGGTTCGCGGGTTTCACCACCACCGGCAGGCCCAGCTGCGCCTCCACCTCGTCGAGCGCCGCGCCAAGGGCGCCGCGCTGCTGGCGCGTCACCGCCACATGGTCCAGCACCCGCACGCCCGCCGACTGCACCAGCGTCTTGGTCGCGTCCTTGCGCATGGCGATGGCCGAGGCGGAGGCCGAAAACCCCGTCACCGGCACGCCCACCAGTTCCAGCGCGCCATGGATGCGGCCGTCCTCGCCAAAGGGGCCGTGCATCACCGGCAGGGCGCAATCGACAGGCTGGCGCAGGCCCGGCCCCAGCAGTTCCGGCCCTTCCTCGCCCCAGGCGAAGCGCACCTCGCGCAGGCCCCCGGGACGGGGGCGGAAGGCGGCGACATCGCGCAGGCGCGGGCCGGTGAACAGGCGGTTTTCGAAATCCATGTAGACGGGGATGACATTGATCGCCCGCGCGTCGGCGGCGTCCATCAACTGCTGTGCGCTGACCACACTGACATCATGCTCCTGACTGGCGCCGCCGAAGATCACGGCGACGTTCAGGCGCCCCCTTGCATGCCCCGCTTCGCCCCCGCTCACAGCCGCCGCCTTTCTTCCAGAATGTCGGGCAGGTCGTTTTCATAGAGGATCACATCCTCGGGCGCCGCCCCTTTCAGCGCCGCCCGCGCACTGCCCAGCGTGTCGGCGCCGTGGACCGTTGCGCCGCCGTCCCGCGCTGCCTGCACGAAGCTTTCGATGCGGCCGGGGTTGACTGCGTGGATCTCGTCGCAGCATTCGGCGGCCAGTGCGCCCAGCCGCGCGTGCACGCGGTCATGCTCCAGCCCCAGTTCGACGATCCCCGGCGTGACCAGGATCGCCCGCCCGCCGCGCGCATCCGCCACCTGTCGCAGTACGCGCAGGGCATTGGCGAAGCCGGCCTCGTTCGAATTGAACGCATCGTCCAGCACCAGCGGCTGGCCTGGGACTTCGCGCTTCTGCAATCGGTGCGGCACCTGTTCCACCACCCGTGTCACCAGCGGCAGCCGGTCGATGATCGACGGATCAAGCCGGGCGGCCAGCACCACTGCCAGCGCCGAATTCAGGATGTTGTGTTCGCCCAGCAGCGGCAGGGCATAGGTGATGTCCAGCCCGGCGCCCGAAAGGGTGATCTGCCAGTCGGTGCCCTGCAATCCGGACGCGACCGCCACGTCCCCGCCCGCGCCCACGGTCAGGACGTTCTCGGGGTGAGCGTCCTTCAGTGCCTTGAAGGGCGCGTGCTCCAGAAGCTCCGAGTTGATCACCGCCAGCCCACCCGCCGCGCAAACCGCTTCCACCAGTTCCGATTTCGCCTGCGCCACCGCGGCGACCGAGCCGAACCGCTCCATATGTGCCGCCCCCACCGCCGTCACGATCCCGTAGCGCGGGCGCACGAAACCACACAGCCGCCGGACCGAACCGATGCCATAGGCCCCCATCTCGGCGACGAAATAGCGGTGCGCGGGTTGCAGTCGCTGGCGGATATGGCGTGTCAGGCCCAGTTCGGTGTTGATCGACCCGCGGCTGTAGAAGACCGGACCGGAGAGTTCCAGCAATTCTGCCAGGATATGCTTCACCGTGGTCTTGCCGAAGGATCCGGTGATGCCGATCCGCACCGGGTCCAGCCGCGCCAGCTTCGCGCGGGCCGAGGCGACATAGCGGCGGTTGATCCGCGCCTGAAACGGTTGCAGCGCCGCATTGGCGGCAATCAGCAGCAGCGGCAGCAGATGCAGCAGCACCAGACCCCAGACCGGGTGCAGCGCTGCCGCCACCAGCCCCGGCAGCGCCAGCACCGCGGCCAGTCCGCGAATGCGGGCCGCGCGCTCGGTCATCACCAGCGGCTTTTTCCACGGGTAGCGCCCCTCGTTCCAGGCGATGCCCGCCAGCGCCGCCGCCGCCAGCACCAGCACCACCGCCCAGTGCCCGCTGAGTGGCCCCGCCACCATCGCCAGCACAATCACCCCCGAGGCGCGCAGGTCATAAAGCCGCACGCGCGGGATCGCGGACAGGAAGCGGCGCGCGGTGTATTCCTCCTGCTGGAAATAGGTCAGGAGCGTGCCCAGCCGCACATGCACCAGCGCGGCCAGCGCAATCATGAAGGCCAGCACGCCGATCATGCCGCCTTACCCGGCGCAGCACGCAGCTTTTCCTTCACCGCGAGTGCGATCTGATGGCGCCCCCGGTCCAGCACCGAGATATGGTCGCAGGGCGCCAGTTCGACATATTCGGCGCCGGGGATGGCGTGCGCCATGCGGTGGCCGATTTCGGGCGGGGTTTCGGTGTCGCGCCCGCCATAGATCAGCGTGGTGGGCACGGCGATGCGGGCGAGATCGGCGCTCTGGTCCTCGGCGATGGTCTTCAGGAAGATGTCGCGCAGCCCGTCGCGCCGGCTTTGCACGTAGTCGGCGCTGCCGAAGCGTTCTTCCAGCGCCAGAAGCGCTCCGTCATCCGCCGCTTGCGCCTTCAGCCGCCGGAAGCGCCAGGACCGCCAGCCGCCGCGCAGCCGCGCGGCGACCGATTGCGCGCGGGGAATGCCCGCCGCCGCCACCAGCACCAGCCCGGACAGCAGCTCCGGGTGCCGCACCGCCATGCGCAGCCCGATCCGTCCGCCAAAGGAATGCCCCACCCAGACCACCGGCCCGCGCATCAGCCCGCCGCGCAGCGCCTCGGCCAGCGCATCGGCGTAATCGGCGGTGTCCCAGGCGGCCTTGGGGCGGGGCGAGGCGCCGAACCCCGGCAGGTCCGCAAGCACGGAGCGCGCCACCGGTGCCAGCGCTTCGGCGGCGGGGATGAAGTCGCGATGGCTGCGGCCCCAGCCATGGGCAAACACCACCCGCGGCGCATCCTCGGCGCCGATCTCGATATGTTGGATTGCCGGGGACTGTGTCATGCCCATCCTGTTTGCCACCCCTGATTGCTGCCCGGTCGGGGTGGCTTGGCGGCAAGTATGCGGCCAGCCGGGCGGGCAGTTCAACCCCCGCCCGCAGGGCCGGGCGGCCCCGGTGGCGTTTCAGGCGGCCTTTCGTGCCGCCATGGCTTCGGCGAAACGCTCGAACAGGTAATAGCTGTCCTGCGGACCGGGGCTGGCCTCGGGGTGATACTGGACCGAGAACACGGGCCTGTCGGCCACCCGTATCCCGCAGTTCGACCCGTCGAACAGGCTGACATGCGTTTCCACCACGCCCGCGGGCAGGGTCTGGCTGTCCACGGTGAAGCCGTGGTTCATGCTGGTGATTTCCACCTTGCCGGTGTCCAGGTCCTTGACCGGGTGGTTGGCGCCGTGGTGGCCGTGGTTCATCTTGACCGTCTGCGCGCCCAGCGCCAGCGCCAGCATCTGGTGGCCCAGGCATATGCCGAACACCGGCAGGTCGCGCGCCAGCACGCCCCGGATCATCGGCACCGCGTATGCGCCCGTCGCCGCCGGGTCGCCCGGCCCGTTGGACAGGAACACGCCATCGGGGTCGAGCGCCAGCACATCCTCGGCGGTGGCGGTGGCGGGCAGGACCGTCACCGCGCAGCCCGCCGAGGCGAGGCAGCGCAGGATGTTGCGTTTCGCGCCGTAGTCGATGGCGACGACCCGGTGTTGCGGCGCGGTCTGGGGGCGGTAGCCCTCGGGCCAGGCCCAGCGCATTTCATCCCAGCGGTAGCTTTGCGCGCAGGTCACGTCCTTCGCAAGATCCAGTCCCACCAACCCGCTCCAGGCGCGGGCCTTCGCCACCAGCGCCTCGATGTCGAAGCGGCCTTCGGGGTCATGGGCCAGCGCCACATGCGGTGCGCCCTGCCGCCGGATGGCGCGGGTCAGCCGCCGGGTGTCCACGCCGCCGATGCCGATGCGCCCGCGACTTGTCAGCCAGTCCACCAGCGGCCCCGCGGCACGCCAGTTGGACGGGGCCGTTGGGTCCCATTTGACCACCATGCCGGCGGCGACCGGATCGGCGGTTTCATCGTCGTCCGGGTTCACGCCCACGTTGCCGATATGGGGAAAGGTGAAGGTCACCACCTGCCCGGCATAGGACGGGTCGGTCATGATTTCCTGATAACCGGTCATGGCGGTATTGAAGACCAGTTCGGCCACGGTCTCGCCGGTGGCGCCGAAGCCGCGCCCGTGGAAGAGCGTGCCGTCTGCCAGGGCCAGGCAGGCGGTGGGGCGGGAATGCGCAGCGGACATGGGGACACCTCGTGCAGAAGTTTGGCGGGTGTTACTGGCAGGCGCGGGCGGAATCAAGCCCGCCTGCCCGGCGCTGCGCGCAATGTGAACCGGGCGCGGGCCGCGCCCGGTTCCGGCGGGGATTGTGAGCCATCGGCAGAGCCGCTAAGCTGGGCGCGACCAACAAGGCGATGACCCTGCCCATGAGCCTGCGCACCCGTATCTCCACCGACATGAAGTCCGCGATGAAGGCCAGGGACAGCCAGCAGTTGTCCACGCTGCGCCTGATCAGCGCGGCGATCAAGGACCGCGACATCGCCGCGCGCAGCGCGGGCGATGATGCGGCCGTGCCCGATTCCGAAATCCTGGCGATCCTGGCGCGGATGATCAAACAGCGCGCCGAAAGCGCCCGCACCTATGAAGAGGCCGGGCGGCTGGAACTGGCGCAGGAGGAACGCGACGAGATCGCGGTGATCGAGCGCTACCTGCCCAGGCAACTGGACGCCGAGGCCATGGCACAGGCGATCGACGCCGAAATCGCCGCGCTGGGCGCCGGATCGATCCGCGACATGGGCCGGGTGATGGCCGCGCTCAAGGCGAAATACGCCGGGCAGATGGATTTCTCTGCCGCCGGACCGCTGGTGCGGGCACGTCTGGGCGGCTGACGCCGCCGCCGGGCGTAACCGAAGGGTTTGGCGACTGATGCCTGGGGCATCCGCGCGCATCGGCACATCCGGCATCCCTTCGGCAGGTGCGCTGCCCCGTCACGGTCCAGGCCCCCGGCCCGCGCCCCCGCCGCCGGCGGGGGGGCAGGGGGGGGGGGGGGGGGGGGGGGGGGCGGGCCGCGGGGCGCCCCCCGGCGGGGGGGGCCTTCGGGGCGTGTGGGGGGGGGGGGGGGCGCGGCCCGAGGGCGCTTTTCCCGGCGCACCAGGCATGGCGCTGCCGGAGCGTTCCGAAGCGTGTCACCATTGCACGCTTCCCGTAGCGGTGGCCTCGTTGCCCATGATGGCAAGGGCGTCGCGGCGGGCCCGGACGCAGCCACCCGCGCAGCCCCGACGCCCGCGCGCGGCCATGCCCGGCCCCAGACCCGCCGTGCGCAAGCGCCCGCCCCGCAAGGTCAGCGACAGGGCCGCGACAGGACCGCATCAGGACAAGGGCGCCGGGCGCGTGAACGCGCCGCGCATCGGGCCGGATGAGGGGAGGGCGGCCCTGTTCAGGGCGCATCCGCGCGCGCTCTGCGCGCGCCCGGCCCAACGGGCGCGGGGGCATCCCTGATGCCACCAGCAACGGGCGGGAGCACCCCCGCCTGCCGTCTGGCCTCTCGCGGGCGTTCTAGCGCCGCCCCTCGCGCAGCCAGGCGCCCAGCACCAGACCGGCGGCCAGCAGCAGCCAGGCCCAGGCGGGCAGCAGCGTGGCCACGCGCAGGTCGGTGGTCACATGGGCGTCGCGGGGCGTCAGGCCCAGCCAGCCGCGCCCGGCAGCGGCGCGGCCCTCGCGCACCTGCCGCAGATCGGGCATCCCGTCCTCGACCCGCGCGACCCCGCCGCGCGTGGCATTGACCAGCGGCGCCAGACGCTCGCGCGTGGCGATGGTTTCCTCGAACTCGCGCGGCGCGGCGGGGCCCAGGGCGATCACCGTATCCAGCGTGCCGTCGCTCAGCCGGTAAAGCCCGATATCCGGCGCCTCCCATGTGGCGCGGTATTCGCCGGGGGCGGCCTCGGTCAGGTCCAGGTCGGTTTCGCTGCCATCGGGTGCGGTCACGGTGACCGGGGCCGCGCCGTCCCCCAGCGAGCGGCGGGTCACCGTCATCAACTGCCCCTCGGCGCTCGCGGTCAGGGCTTCCTCTTCCAGGTCAGGCTCGCCCATCATCCAGTGCGCCAGCCGCCGCAGCAGTTCCAGTTGCGGCCCGCCGCCTTCATACCCGCGATCCCACAGCCACGCCTGATCCGAGGCCAGAAGCGCCAGCCGCCCGTTGCCGACGCGGTCCAGCACCAGCAGCGGCGCGCCTTCGGCGCCTTCCATCACGACCTGCCCGACATCGGGGCTCAGGTCGATCTGACGGAACCAGCGCCCCCAGCCGGGGCCGTCGCCCTCGCTCCCGCCCGGCGCATGGCTCTCCAGCCCCGCCGTCACCGGGTGCCGCGCGCCCAGTTCCGAAATCAGCGGCGTGAAGCCCCGTTCGATCACGCGTGATGTCGGATGCGCCGGGAACACCTGCCCCAGCGGCGAGCGCCAGATGCTGTCCGCGCCCGCCAGTTCCGGCCCGCCCACCACCAGCAGCGCACCGCCCTGTTCCACATAGCGCCGGATGTTCTCGAAATAGGCGTTGGGCAGGATGCCGCGCCGCTTGTAGCGGTCAAAGATGATCAGGTCGAACTCGTCGATCTTGTCCACGAACAGCTCGCGCGTGGGAAAGGCGATCAGCGACAGCTCGTTCACCGGCACCCCGTCCTGCTTTTCCGGCGGGCGCAGGATGGTGAAATGCACCAGATCCACTGACGGGTCCGACCGCAGCAGATTGCGCCATGTCCGCTGCCCGGCGTTCGGCTCGCCCGAGACCAGCAGCACGCTCAGCCGGTCGCGCAGCCCGTTGATCTGCACCACGGCGGCGTTGTTGCGGTCGGTCAACTCGCCTTCGGGGGCCTCAAGTTCGAACTGCAGCACGTTCATCCCGCCCTGGTCCAGGGTGACGCGGATGTCCATGTCCTGATCCAGCGGCACCACGGCGCGGCGCATGTCGGCACCGTTGATGGCGTAGTTGATGACCGCCGTCTCGCCCGCATCGGGCGGCACCGCCCCCTGATCCTCGACCCGCAGGGTCAGAGTCACCGGCTCGCCCAGGATCGCATAGGCGGGCGCGTTGCGCACGATCAGGCGGCGGTCCCAGTCATCGGCCTCGCCGGTCTTGAGCAGGTGAAACGGCACCTCCGGATCGACCTGGGTATCGAGGTCATGCACCAGCCCGTCGCTGATGGCGAAGATCCCCGCCAGCCGGTCGCGCGGAATGTCCGAAAGTGCCTCGGCCAGCACGGTTTTCAGCCGCGTGCCCTCGTTGCGCTCGCCATCGGGCACGCGGGCGACGCGCAATTCGGTGGCACCCAGCGCGGAAACCCGCGCTTCCAGATGCGCCAGGGCCTGCGCGGTCTGCTCCGCGCGCGGGCCAAGCCGGTTGGACGCGCTTTCGTCCACCACCACCAGCGCGATATCCTCCAGCGGTGCGCGCTCCTCGGACTGCAATGACGGGTTGGCCAGCGCGGCCAGCAGCGCCACGCCGGCCAGCCCGCGCAGCCACCAGCCCGGCAGCCCGCGCCACAGCGCCAGCCCCGCCATGACCAGCACCACCGCCAGCGCGGCCCAGAGCACCGGCCCGGGCACCAGCGGGTCAAGGATGATCTGCGCGCCTGCGGGGGTCATTGTCCCAGCCTTTCCAGCAGGGCCGGCACATGCACCTGATCGGACTTGTAGTTGCCGGTCAGCACATGGGTGATCAGGTTCACGCCGAAGCGCAGCGCGATCTCGCGCTGGCGCTCGCCCGCCATGCCGCGCCCGACCGGCAGCATCGGCACGCCCTGTGCATCCACCGCCCAGGCCGAGGCCCAGTCATGCGCGCCGATGATCACCGGCGTCACCCCGTCGTTGAGGTTGCGAAACGGCATCCCTTCGGCCTGTTCGGCATCGGGCGGCGCGGCCTCGACCCAGACATCGCGCCCCGCGAACCGGCCCGGCAGTTCGTCGATCAGATAGAAGGTGCGCGTCAGGATATGATCCGACGGCACCGGTTCCAGCGGCGGGATGTCCAGTGACCGGGCGATGGCCTGCAGGCGGCGCGCGGCGGGGGTGGTCCGGGTCAGGCCCGCCAGTTCCGCATCGCGCGTGTCGAACATGATCATGCCGCCGCCGCGCAGGTAACGGTTGAGCCGCGCGAAGGCTGCGTCCGAAGGGACCGGCGTGTCCTCGGTGATGGGCCAGTAGAGGAAGGGAAAGAACACCAGCTCGTCGCGCTCCACATCCACGCCGATGGGATCGTCCGGTTCGATCGAGGTGCGCCGGTAAAGCGCCTGCGACAACCCGCGCAGCCCGGCCCGCGCCACATCATCCACGCGCGCATCGCCGGTCAGCACATGCGCCAGCACCACGTTGTTCGCCGCCAGCAGCGCCAGCCGGTCGTCGGACCCTGCGTCGGCCTCATCGGCCAGACCCGGCGCGGGCAGGGCCAGCAGCGCCAGCGCCAGCACCCCGGCGGCGGCGCCCCGTGCCCCGAAACCGCGTCGCCCGCCGGGGCCGGACAACCGCCCCGCCAGCCACAGCGCGGCCAGCACATCGGCCAGCAACAGCCCCAGCCCGGCGCTGAGGAAGGCACCGGCCAGGCGCGTTTCACCGATCGCGCCGCCGCGCTCCACCGGGATGCGCGCGGGCCAGGTTGCAGGTGTCATGTCGGTTTCCGCATCATCAAACAGGTTGAGCGCCAGGCTCCCGCCCGGCCCGGCATAGACCCCCGGCGGGGTCTTCGGGCCCGGGGCGCGCCCGGCCAGTGCTTCGCCGGGCACGCCGGAGCGATCGCCCGCCTCGCGCAATTCGCCGAACCCGTCCAGCAGCCGCTCGGCGGTCCAGACGGTGCCGGCCAGTTCCTCGGCCCCCGGCTGCGCGGGCCGGGTGGACACCGCCAGCCGCTCCAGCATGTCGACAAACAGCCCCGATAGCGGCAGCGTGGACCAGTCGGCATTGGCGGTCGTATGGACCAGCACCACCTGCCCGTCGCCCAGAAACTTGCGCGTGACCAGTGGCGTGCCATCGGCAAGCGAGGCGATGGTGCGCTCTGCCAGCGCCGGGTCGGGCTGGGCCAGCACCTGGCTGGAAACGGTCACATCCGCGGGGATGCGCAACCCCTCGAAGGGCGATCCGGGGGCGAAATCGCGCAAGGCGCGCGGCTCGCCCCAGCTCATGGCGCCACCCACCGTGCGCCCGCCAAGGCGCAGCCGCACGGGCATCAGCGGGTCTTCTTCATCCCGGCTGACCTCGGAGGTGGCCAGACGCGGCCCGGCGAAGCGCAGAAGCAGCCCGCCATCGGCCACCCAGTCCTGCACCATAGCCGATTCGACCTCGCCCAGGGCGGCGACATCGGCCAGGATCAGCACATCCGGCGCGGTCAGCAGCAGATCGTCGATGCTGGGGCTTTCGGTCAGTTCCGCCACCGGCCCCAGCGCCTGGCGCAGGTAGAAGAAGGGCGAGACCAGCGACAGCCCCTCGTCGCCCTCACGCCCGGTCAGCAGCGCCACCTTGCGCCGTTGCAGCGCGTCATCGGTCAGCGCCACCGCACCGGCGCTGCGCTGGCCTGCGATCTGGAAGCGGGTGATGCGGTTGCGCAGTTCCGGTTGCAGCACCAGTTCCAGTTCCGCCACAGGCGCGCCGCTGGCGAATGCGGCCACGCCGCGCGCAAGGTCACGCTCCACCCCGGAAGGGTCGCGCCCGATGGCGGTGATCTCGGCGTCCGTGGCCTCGCCTGCGGGGGTCCGCAGTGCCGCGATCCGCAAGCTGCCCTCGATCAGTTCTGGCGCCGCCAGCGCAAGGATCGGGCTGTCGGTCTCGAACACCGTAACCGGGCCGCGCGCTTCCAGCGCCGAAAGCAGCGCGTCGCGCCCGTCGCGGGCCAGCCCGTCCGACAGCCAGTAGGATTCCACCCCCTCGGGAAGCTCTGCGGCCCAGGCGGCGGCCGCTTCGGCCTCGGGCGCCCAGGGCTTCGGGGTGATCCCCGCCAGCCGCCCGGCCCAGTGATCTGCGGACCGCAGGGGCAGGTCGCCTTCGGGCAGGTCGGTCAGCGCCACCACCGCCACCGTGCGCCCGGCGCGCCCGGCCTCGGTCAGCAACTCCTCCATGCGCGCCACCCGCACCGGCCAGTCGCGCGCGCTGGCCCAGCTTGCATCCGTCAGGATCAGCAGCGGGCCGTCGCCCGCGCGCTCGGGCTGCGGGTTCAGCACCGGTCCGGCGAAACCCAGGATCAGCGCCGCCACCGCCAGCGCGCGCAACAGGAGCAGCCACCACGGCGTCTTGTCGGTCTGGCGGTCCTCGTCCTTCAGGCCCAGCAGCAGCGCCACGCCCGGAAAGCGCCGGATCACCGGCGCGGGCGGGACCGCGCGCAGCAGCCACCATAGCACCGGCAGCGCCACCAGCGCCGCCAGCAGCGCGGGGGTGGCAAAGCCTATGGCGCCAAGCTGGAACATCACCGCCACCCCTTCATCCGCGCGCCCCCGCGGGCGCCAGCGCGTGCCACAGCCACATCAGCGCTACCGCAGGCGGCGTGTCGGTGTGATGGCATGTGAACTGCCACCCGCTGAGGCGGCACAGCCGGTCCAGCCGGTCCTTGCGCGCCGCCAGCCGCTCGCGGTAGCGCGCGCGCAGATCGGCGGCGCGCAGGGTTTCATGGCGCAGCGCCCCGCCCATGCTTTCGAAGATCGAGCGGCCTTCGTAGGGAAACGCCTCTTCGGCCGGGTCCAGCACCTGCACCAGCACGCCGCGCACGCCACGGTCGGCGGCACTGGCCAGCGCCGCCTCGACCGGGTCCGGATCGCCCAGGAAATCCGACAGGAACACCGCCCGCGAATGCGACGGCAACAGCGCCAGCCCCGGCGCGCCATAGTCGCGCGCGTCGGTATCGCCGGCCAGTGCCAGCGCCAGCGGGGCCAGATGCGCCTTGCCGGTGCGCGGCGGCAGGGGCGCGGGGTCGCGGATCAACCCCACCCGTTCGCCCGCGCGCAGCAGCAGAACCGCCAGGGCCAGCCCCAGAAGCCGGGCGCGGCTGGCCTTGTCGGCGCGTCTGTCATCACCGGAAAACGCCATGGCGCGCGACTGGTCCACCCAGAGCGTGACCGCCTGCGCCGCCTGCCATTCGGTTTCGCGGACGAAATGTGCATCCGACCGGGCCGAGCGGCGCCAGTCGATCCGCCCCGCCGGGTCGGACGCTGTTGCGGCGCGGTATTGCCAGAATTCGTCACCCTGTCCGGCCCGGCGCCGCCCGTGCGCCCCCGGCAGGACCGAAGCCGCCAGATGCTCTGCCTCGGCCAGCAGGGGGGGCAGGGTGCCGGCAAGCGCTTCGGCGTCCAGCCGCAGGGTGGCGGGCGCGTTGCTCACGCGGCAGCCTCGGTCCGGGTGATCCCGGCGGCCACGGTGTCGATGATGTCGCCCAGGCTTTCACCCCGCGCGCGGGCTGCGAAGCCCAGCGCCATGCGGTGGATCAGCACCGGGCGCGCCAATGCCATCACATCCTCGGCCGAGGGCACAAGGCGCCCGTCCATCAGCGCCCGCGCCCGCACGGTCAGCATCAGCGCCTGCGCCGCACGCGGGCCGGGGCCCCAACTGACGGCATCCCGCACCGCGCCATGCGCTTCGGGCTCGCCGGGGCGGCAGGCGCGGACCAGATCCAGGATCATTTCCACCACCGCCTCGCCCACCGGCATCCGGCGGAGCACGCCTTGCGCGGCGATCAGCTCCCCGGCGGTGAACACGGCGTGTGCGGCGCCTTCCTCGGCGCCGGTGGTGGCGATCAGGATGTCGCGCTCGGTATCACGGTCCGGGTATTCCACGTCGATCTGCACCAGAAAGCGGTCAAGCTGCGCCTCGGGCAGGGGGTAGGTGCCTTCCTGCTCGATGGGGTTCTGGGTGGCCAGAACATGAAACGGCGCG
>JAFIEE010000080.1 GCA_020832705.1 Paracoccaceae bacterium | reverse complement strand
ACCACGGCCATTCGCATGACGAGGACCACGGCCACGGGCATGACGACCACGGCCATTCGCATGACGAGGACCACGGCCACGGGCATGACGACCACGGCCACTCGCATGATGACGATCATGGCCACGGGCATGACGACCACGGCCATGCGCATGACCACGGCCATGATCACAGCCATGACGGGCTGGACCCCCATGCCTGGATGAACACCGGCAACGCCAAGCTCTGGCTGGATGCCATCGCCGCCCGACTGTCCGAGATCGACCCCGACCACGCCGAGACCTACGCCGCCAACGCCGAAGCCGCCCGCGCCGAGATTGCCGCGCTGGCCGAGGAAGTGGCCGGGATCCTCGCCCCGGTGGGCGCGGCGCCCCTGGTGATGTTCCATGATGCCTATGGCTATCTGGCCAACCAGTTCGGCCTGAACATCGCCGGGACCATCGCATTGGGCGATGCCGCCGCGCCGGGCGCGCAACGGCTGTCCGAGTTGCGCGCGCAACTGGCCGAGGCCGGGGCCGCCTGCATCTTCCCCGAAGTCAACCATTCCTCGCGCTACGTGGATGTGGTCGTCGAAGGGATTGATGTGCGCGTGGGCGCGGAACTGGACCCGGCCGGGGTGCTGCTGGACCCGGGCGCGGACCTCTATGCCACGCTGATGCGGCAGATGGCGCAGCAGATCGCCGAATGCGTGGGCGATACCTGAGCGCTCCCGGGCGGCCCCGGGCCGGGCCGCCCGCGTCTTCCCGCTTGGGTGCAAAGACACTGGACCCGCGCGGCCCTGCGACTTAGGTCTGGGACAGACGACAGGAGTCCCGCCATGACCGACAAGCCCCCCCTGACCCTGCTGCTGGCCGCCCCGCGTGGCTTCTGTGCCGGGGTCGACCGCGCGATCAAGATCGTGGAGCTGGCGCTGCAGAAATGGGGCGCCCCGGTCTATGTCCGGCACGAGATCGTGCACAACCGCTATGTGGTGGACGGGCTGCGCGCCAAGGGGGCGGTGTTTGTCGAGGAACTGGACGACTGCCCCGATGACCGCCCGGTGATCTTCTCCGCCCATGGCGTGCCCAAAGCCGTGCCCGCCGAGGCCGCGCGCCGCCAGATGCTCTATGTCGATGCCACCTGCCCGCTGGTCTCGAAGGTGCATATCGAGGCCGAGCGCCACCACGCCAACGGGTTGCAGATGATCATGATCGGCCACGCCGGCCACCCCGAGACCGAGGGCACCATGGGCCAGTTGCCGCAGGGCGAGGTGCTGCTGGTGGAAACGGTCGCCGATGTGGCGCGGCTGGATGTGCGCGACCCGGAGCGGCTGGCCTTCATCACCCAGACCACGCTTTCGGTGGATGACACGGCGGAAATCGTGGCCGCCCTGCAGGCGCGCTTCCCGGCCATCGTCGGCCCGCACAAGGAAGACATCTGCTACGCCACCACCAACCGGCAGGAAGCGGTCAAGGCCATCGCCCCGCGGATCGATGCGCTGCTGGTCATCGGCGCGCCGAACTCGTCGAATTCGCAGCGGCTGGTCGAGGTGGGGCGCGCCAGGGGCTGCGCCTATGCGCAACTGGTGCAGCGGGCGACCGATATCGACTGGCGCGCACTTTCGGGCGTGCGCGCCGTGGGGATCACCGCCGGCGCCTCGGCCCCCGAGGAACTGGTCAACGAGGTGATCGACGCCTTCCGCGCCCGGTTCGAGACATCGGTCGAGGTGGTGGAAACCGCCCGCGAGCGGGTGGAATTCAAGGTCCCGCGCGTGCTGCGCGAACCGGCATGATCCCCCGCGCGGCGCTGGCCCTGGGGCTGGCGGGTCTGCTGCCCTTTGCCTGGGGGGTGGGCACGCTGCTGTTCCCGGCGCTGGCCGATCTGACCCTGCGGACACTCGGCCCGCGCTTCACCGGTCCGTATGTGCTGATTTCCTACGGCACGGTGATCCTGTGCTTCATGGCGGGCGTGCTCTGGGGCTTCGCGGCGCGCGGGGCTGAACACCGCCCGCTGCCCTATGTCCTGTCGGTCCTGCCCGCGCTCTGGGCGTTCTTCCTCGTCGGCGGTGGCGCGGCGCAGGCGCTCTGGGCGTTGCTGACCGGGTTCGTGGTGCTGCTGGTCATGGATGTACAGTTCGGTGTCTGGGGGCTGACCCCGCGCTGGTGGCTGCGGCTGCGGCTGATCCTGACCGCGGGCGTGGTCGCGGCACTGGCGGCGGGGCTGGCCTTGGGCTAAAGCGCAGGCTCCGAGACCCCTTGCGCGCAGGTGCCGCCATGATCCTCCATTCCATGCCGTCCTCGGGCAACAGCTACAAGGTGCGGCTGCTGCTGGCGCTGCTGGGGCGCGAAGATGTCGCCACCGTCGATGTCGAATATGACAGCCCCGCGCTTGCCGCCGCACATGCCGAAGGGCGGCTGCCCTTCGGCAAGGCCCCGGTGCTGGAACTGCCCGATGGCACGCTGCTGCCTGAATCGAACGCCATCCTGTGCTGGCTGGCCGAGGGCACGGGCTGGCTGCCGCCAGACCCCACCGCCCGCGCCCGCGTGCTGGCCTGGATGTTCTGGGAGCAGAACCAGCACGAAGGCGTGATTGCCGTGCGGGCCGCGCTGCGGACCTATCCCCACCGCCGGGCCGAGGCGACGCCCGGGCGCCTGGCCGACCTGCTGGTACGCGGCCATGCGCTGCTGCAGGTCATGGAAGACCACCTTGCGGCGCAGGACTGGCTGGCGGGGACCACGCCCACGGTGGCGGATGTCTGCCTCTATGGCTACACCCACAGCGCCGACACGCTGGGCGGCTTCGACATGGCGCGCTTCCCGGCGATCCGCGGCTGGCTGGACCGGGTGGCGGCGCTGCCCGGCCACGTTTCGCTGGCATGACCCGGCCCGCTGGCTTCACCCGGCTTGTCGCCTATACCGACGGCGCCTGCTCGGGCAATCCCGGCCCCGGCGGCTGGGGCGCGCTGTTGCAGGCGCTGCGCGGGGACGCGGTGATCCGGGAGCGCGAGCTTTCCGGCGGCGAGGCCGAAACCACCAACAACCGCATGGAACTGATGGCCGCGATCATGGCGCTGGAAACACTGGAGCGGCCCAGTGCCATCACCATCGTCACCGACAGCGCCTATGTGAAGAACGGCGTGACCCAGTGGATCCACGGCTGGAAACGCAACGGCTGGCGCACCGCGGGCCGGAAGCCGGTGAAGAACGCCGACCTCTGGCAGCGGCTGGACGCCGCGCAGGCCCGGCACGATGTCACCTGGGAATGGGTCAAGGGCCACGCCGGCCACCCCGAAAACGAACGCGCCGATGCGCTGGCCCGCGCGGGCATGGCCCCCTTCAAGCCAGGGAAGCCCGCGCCATGACCCTGCTGCAATGGCTCGATTATGCCGCCGTCTTCGTCTTCGCCCTGACCGGCGCGCTGGCCGCCAGCCGCGCGCAACTTGATATCGTGGGCTTCCTGTTCCTCGGCTGCCTGACGGCGGTGGGCGGCGGCACGTTGCGCGACATGATCCTCGGCCGGGATCAGGTGTTCTGGGTCGCCGATCCCGGCATGATCGCCTCGGCCTGCGCCGCGGCGGTGCTGGTCTTCTTCACCGCGCATCGGCTGGAATCGCGCCTGCGGGCGCTGGAATGGCTGGATGCGCTGGCGCTTTCGGCGGCTGTCGCCGCCGGCGTCGGCGTGGCCATGGGCATGGATCAGGGCTGGCCCGTCGTGCTGATCATGGGGGTCGCCACCGGCACTTTCGGCGGGCTGATGCGCGATGTGGTGGCGAACGAAGTGCCGCTGATCCTGAAGAAGGGCGAACTCTACGCCACCGCCGCCCTCGCCGGTGCCCTGGCGGCCGTCCTTGCCGCGGCTGCAGGCATGCCCCCGACCGTCGCGCTGCCGCTCTGCGCCACCGTCACCTTCGCGCTGCGCGCAGGCTCCATGCGCTTCGGCTGGTGCCTGCCGGTCTATCGCAGCCGTCCGCCGCGCGCCTGACGGCCCGCCACGGATGCCGCGCTCATTTTCTTGCCGAAAATACTCCGGGGTGAATGCGCGCTTTGCGCGCAGAGGGGCAGCGCCCCTCCGCCACACCCCGGTTCAGCGCCGCCCCTCGTATTTCTGCCACAGCCAGATCAGCGCCATCGAGGCGATCAGCGCGATCACGAACATCACCACCCACCCGGCCGAGGCCATCAGGAACCGGAACGCCATCCCGCCGACAACGGCGCCGATCACCCCCACCACCATCGCCGTGGGCAGGTCGGTGTTCACCCGCATCAGCCGCGTGGCGACATAGCCCGCCGCCGCGCCGACAACGACCAGCAATACGATCGGCATCAGTGGCCCGCCCCGCCCGCCACTTCGGCGGCGATCTCGGCGCGGGACTTGCGCGCGCGTTCGGTTTCCGATTTCAACTGCCCGCAGGCGGCCATGATGTCCTCGCCGCGCGGGGTGCGGATGGGCGAGGCATAGCCCGCCTTGTGGACGATATCCGCGAAGGCCTCGATCCGCGCCCAGTCGCTGCGCTCATAGGGCGCGCCGGGCCATTCGTTGAAGGGGATCAGGTTGATCTTGGCCGGAATCCCCGCGATCAGCCGCACCAGCCGCCGGGCGTCGTCATCGCTGTCATTGACACCCTTGAGCATCACGTATTCAAAGGTGATCCGCTCGGAGTTCGACAGCCGCGGGTATTCGCGCAGGGCGTCCAGCAGGGCCCTGATATTCCAGCGCTTGTTGATCGGCACCAGCTTGTCGCGCACCGCGTCGGTGGTGGCGTGGAAGGAGACCGCCAGCAGGCAGCCGATTTCCTGCGCCGTGCGCGCGATTTCGGGGACCACACCGCTGGTCGACAGGGTGATCCGGCGGCGGGACAGGGTCAGCCCCTCGCCGTCCATCACCACCTGCATGGCGTCGCGCACGTTCTCGAAGTTGTAAAGCGGCTCGCCCATGCCCATCAGCACAAGGTTGCTGACCAGCCGGGTTTCATCCTTGGGTGCCCCCGGCACCGGCCATTCGCCCAGATCGTCGCGCGCGACCATCAACTGGCCGACAATCTCCGCGGCGTCCAGATTCCGCACCAGCTTCTGCGTGCCGGTGTGACAGAAGGAACAGGTCAGCGTGCAGCCCACCTGACTGGACACACACAGCGTGCCGCGGTTTTCCTCGGGGATGTAGACGGTTTCGACCTCGTGACCGCCTGCGATGCGCAGCAGATACTTGCGCGTGCCGTCGGCGCTGACCTGGCGGCTGACCACCTGCGGCAGGTCAATGGCGAAATGTTCGGCCAGCAGCGCGCGATAATCCTTGGCCAGATTGGTCATGGCGGCAAAGTCGCGCACGCCCCAGTGATAGAGCCACTGCCAGACCTGGCCCACGCGCATCTTCACCTGCCGTTCGGGCGTGCCGATCTCGCGCAGCGCCGCGGCCAGTTGCGGCCGTGTCAGGCCGATCAGGTTGCGCTTGCCCGTCTGCGGGGCGCGCCGGATGGTCAGCACATCCTGGGTGATGGGCGCGGTGGCGGACATGGCGGCGAACTCCGTCGGGCAGGGGCAGGGGCAGGGCTGCCCCTCATATAGCAACATTGCCCGCGCAACCAAGCCCGGCGTTGCGGTTCATGGCCGTGTCTGTCGCCGGGTCAGGTCGCCGGGCCGGGCCCGCTGCGGCCGCGTTCAGTCGGCGCAGCGGCGCTCGGCCTCTTCGGTCGCGGCGGTGTAGCCGAAGAGCGAGAACGTGTCGCGCGTGTCGGTCCCGCGCGACGAGCGCGCGGTCAGCACCGCTTCGGCGCCGGCGCGCATGGCGGCCTTGATCCGCGCGTCATCCTCGGGCGATCCGGCCCAGGCCCATTGCCCGTCCACGAAAAGCTGGAACTCGTTGCTGCCGATGGTCAGCCCCACGGTGGACTCCGGGTCGAACGGGTAACCGCCGGTGAACGACACTTCGCCCGGCGTGCCGCCACCGCGATAGGTGGTGAACAGCAGGATGTCGCCGCGCCGCACGTTCGCGGGCTGTCCGCCGCGGGTGTTCACCGTCTCGCGCGGGGCCGAGACGGCCCAGCATTCGCGCGGGTCATCCTCCACAAACACGCTCCAGGCGGTTTCCGCAGCCACCCGGTTGGTGGATTCCTCGGCCAGTGCCGGAGCGCCCGCCGCCAGGGCCAGGGCCGTGACTGCCGCGAATTTGGATGCCTTCATCTGCCTCGGTGCCTCCTGAAAGCTCTTGCCAGCCCGGCCGGGGTCCGTGCTTCTGACGGGCTTGTCCCGCGCAAGGGGCCGTGATCTAGTGCCGCTTAATAGCGCGAAGAATGCCGGTTCCGAAAGGGTCTTGGCCGGAAAATCGCGCAGGCGTGAGCGGGAGGGGCGCATGACAGGCGGAAATCAGCGCGGCGGGGACGCCCGGTCGGTGGGGCATGGTGCCGTGCCGATGGTCGAGGTCTGGCGCGGCGACCGGGTCGAAAGCCTGCACGCGGGCCATGCGGTGATCTGCGACGCTTCGGGCGCGGTGCTCGATGCCTGGGGCAATCCGGACGCGGTGATCTATCCGCGCTCGGCGGCCAAGATGATCCAGGCGCTGCCTTTGCTGGAAAGCGGCGCGGGCGCCGGGCTGGACGGGCGGCGGCTGGCGCTGGCCTGCGCTTCGCACCAGGGGGCGGCGGCGCATGTCGACACGGTGGCAAAGTGGCTGGCGGAGCTGGGCCTGTCCGAGTCCGACCTGCGCTGCGGCGCGCATGAGCCCTATGACACCGACGCGCGCGATGCGCTGATCCGTGCCGGTGCCCCCCCGTGCCAGTTGCACAACAACTGCTCGGGCAAGCATGCGGGGTTCCTGATGCTGGGTCGGCAGCTGGGCGGCGGCGCAGAGTACGTGGCCCCAGACCATCCGGTGCAGCAGGCCGTGCGCGCCGCGTTCGAAGAGGTGACCGGCGAAGCCTCGCCCGGGCATGCCATCGACGGCTGTTCGGCGCCGAACTTCGCCACCACCGTGACCGGGCTGGCCCGCGCCATGGCGGCTTTCGCGGCGGCAGCGGAGGATGGCGACGCCCGCGCCCGTGCCATGGTGCGCCTGCGCACGGCCATGGTGACGCACCCCGAGATGGTGGCGGGCGAAACCCGCGCCTGCACCGAACTGATGCGCGCCATGGGCGGGCGCGCGGCGATCAAGACCGGCGCCGAAGCGGTGTTCGTGGCCATGCTCCCCGAGGCGCGGCTGGGCATTGCGCTCAAGATCGTCGATGGCGGCACCCGCGCGTCCGAAGCGGCCATCGCCGCGCTGCTGATCCGCGCGGGCGTTCTGGACCCCGCGCATCCGGCGGCGCTGGCGCGGCTGAACGGCCCCGTTCGCAACCGCCGCGGGCTGGTCACCGGAACGGTGCGCGCGGCACCGGGTTTTGCGGGCTGAGCAGGGCGGCGTCCGGAGGCATTTTGCCTTCGGCCCGCCCCGAACGACGACAGGCGGCCCGATGCGGGGCCGCCCGTTGCCGAAATGCAGCGCCGGTCAGAACCGATAGGCGACCGCCGCGCGCACGGACCGCATGCTGTTGCGCTGGTCCATCTGAACGGGTCCGAGGTCAAGCATGTTGTGCGCGCTGAACCGGTTGTGGCGATACTCCACCTTCAGGCTGACGTTGTCCGTGATCATGGTTTCGACCCCGGCGCCAAGCGCAATGCCACTCCTCGAATACGAATACTCGCCCGACATCGCATTGATCGTTCTTTCATTGACCGACATGGTATACGTGCCCCTGAACGACCCGCGCGTATAGCCGAGCAGGCCGTAGACCAGGGTCGACTCCGTTGGCAGAAACCCCCCGCGGGCTGCTATCGTGCTCATGCTGCGCGGCCTGAGGGCGTAGTCGAACGCCATCGAGATCAAGCGCCCGTCCATTCCGACCGAGGTGCCGTTGGTGATGTCACTCATGGTATAGTCAACCTGCAGGCCGACAACAGCGTTGGGCCCGACAGCGAAATCATACCCGGCTTCGACGCCGTAAAGTGCACCTCTGCCGTCCAGATCCAGCAAGTCGGCAGAGCCGCTCACAAAGCGGGTTTCGAGCGATCCCTCCATGATGTGGCTGGACCGTCCATGGCCCAGGGCAAAGCCGATCCATGGCCCCGTCCAGGAGCTTTGCGCAGCCGCAGCAGGAGCCGGTTGCGCCGATGTCAGCGGCGCGTCTTGCGCATTGACGGGAGCCCCTGCGGCAATGGTGAGCGCGCAGACGGAAGCAAACAGGCGTGGGAACATCAGGAAACTCTCCATGGAGGCGGCGCGACCTGCCGGTCGCGGTCGGCACATACCCGGTTCGGGTGTTGGAATTATATCCAAAGAGAGTATAAATGCGACAAAGTTAGTCCCGGATTATCCGCAGACGCAACCATATGATGCGGTTGCGCAACAGATCGCCAGCCCGCGCGCCTTGTTGCGCTTCCGGCACCGGTCGGCCTTCCTCGTTCATCCGTAATGCGCCACCGGCGTTCCGGCCAGCGCCGACATGTTCAGCAGGCCGCGCGCGGTGATCGAAGGGGTGACGATATGGGCGCGGTTGCCCATCCCCATCAGGATCGGGCCGACCTCCAGCCCGTCGCCGCGCATCTTGAGGATGTTGCGCACCCCCGAGGCCGCATCGGTCGAGGCAAAGACCAGCGTGTTGGCCGACCCTTCGAACCGCGCATTCGGAAAGATGCGTTCGCGCAGTTCCGGGTCCAGCGCCACGTCCAGCGTCATCTCGCCCTCATAGGCGAAGCCGGGGTCCAGCGCATCGAGGATTTTCAGCGCCCCGCGCATCCGGCGCCCCGAGGAACTGTCCAGATTTCCGAACTGCGAATGCGAACACAAAGCGATCTTCGGCTCCAGCCCGAAGCGGCGCACGTGCCGCGCGGCACCGATCACCACATCGGCGATCTGTTCGGGTTCGGGTTCGGCATGGATCTGCGTGTCGGCCAGGAACAGGTTGCCCTCGGGCTGGATGATGAGCGAGAGCGCGCCGATCGGGTGCAGGGCCTCGGTGCCCAGGATCTCGGAGACGTAGCGCAGATGCCACAGAAACTGGCCGAAGGTGCCGCAGATCAGGCTGTCGGCATCGTCCCGGTGCACCATGATCGCGCCGATGGCGGTGGTGTTGGTGCGCATCACGGCGCGCGCGATGTCCGGGGTCACGCCGCGGCGCTGCATCAGCGTGTGATAGGTCTCCCAGTATTCGCGGTAGCGCGGATCGTTTTCGGGGTTCACCACCTCGAAGTCGCGGCCCGGCCGGATCGGCAGACCCGCCCGTTCGCACCGCATTTCCAGCACGTCCGGACGACCGATCAGGATCGGCACCTCGGTGGTTTCCTCCAGCATGGCCGAAGCCGCGCGCAGCACGCGCTCGTCCTCGCCCTCGGCAAAGACGATCCGCCGCGCGGCGGTGCTGGCGGCCTCGAACACCGGGCGCATGATCATCGTGGACTTGAACACCGACCCGTCAAGCTGGCGCTTGTATTCGTCCAGATCGGCGATGGGCCGGGTGGCGACGCCGGACTCCATGGCCGCGCGGGCAACGGCGGTGGCCACCACACCGGTCAGGCGCGGATCAAAGGGCTTGGGGATCAGATAGTCGCGTCCGAAGGACATCTGCTCGCCCTTGTAGGCGGCGGCGGCCTCGGCGCTGGTGGTGGCGCGGGCCAGGGCGGCGATGCCTTCGATGCAGCCCAGTTGCATGGCATCGTTGATCTCCGTGGCGCCGACGTCCAGCGCGCCGCGAAAGATGAACGGAAAGCATAGCACGTTATTGACCTGATTGGGAAAATCCGACCGGCCGGTGGCAATGATTGCATCCGGCGCCACGGCGCGCGCGGCCTGCGGGTCAATCTCGGGCAGCGGGTTGGCCAGAGCGAAGATGATCGGCCTGGATGCCATTTTTTCGACATCTGCGGGTTTCAGCACATTCGGTCCGGACAGCCCCAGGAACAGGTCGGCACCGGCGATGGTGTCCGACAGCGGCCGGTCGTGGTCGCCCTGGGCAAAGGCGGCCTTCTGCGGGTTCATGTCCACCTCGCGGCCCTCGAAGACCAGCCCGTGGATGTCATGCAGCCAGATATTCTCGCGTTTGACACCCATCTTGACCAGGATGTTCAGGCAGGCGATGCCCGCGGCGCCGCCCCCGGTGGAGACGATCCTGATATCCTCGAATCGTTTCCCCGCGACCTTCAGCGCATTGGTCGCCGCCGCGCCCACCACAATGGCGGTGCCGTGCTGGTCATCGTGGAACACCGGGATGCCCATGCGCTCGCGGCACAGCTTTTCCACGACAAAACAATCGGGTGCCTTGATGTCTTCAAGGTTGATGGCGCCGAATGTCGGCTCCAGCGCGCAGACGATATCGGCCAGTTTCTCAGGGTCGGTTTCCGCGACCTCGATATCGAAACAGTCGATATTGGCGAATTTCTTGAACAGGACCGCCTTGCCCTCCATCACCGGCTTGGCGGCCAGCGGGCCGATATTGCCCAGGCCCAGAACGGCGGTGCCATTGGTGACCACGGCCACCAGATTGCCGCGGATGGTGTAGCGGCTGGCCAGCGCGGGGTCACCCTTGATCTCCAGACAGGCCTCGGCCACGCCGGGGGAATAGGCGCGCGTCAGGTCGCGGCCATTGGCCAGCGGCTTTGTCGGGCGCACCTCGAGCTTTCCGGGACGCGGATTCGCGTGATAATACAGTGCCGCCTGCCGTGCGGCGTCCTGGCGTTCGTCGCTCATCGCGTCCCTCCCCTGTTCAGGGCGCGGAGTATTGTGGCAATGCAGCGGCTTGGCAAGACCACGTCGGCGTGTGTGTTTGTGCCGACCGTTGCGTCCGCGCCGCGCGGTGCTTGCGTCTGGCGTGGCGGCGGCGCAAACTCGGCCCGGTCACGAAACCCGGAGGTCGCATGTCCCTGCTCGATGCTGCGCGTCAGGTGCGTGAAAACGCACACGCCCCCTATTCGAAGTTCAAGGTCGGCGCGGCGATCCGCGCCGGATCCGGTGCGGTCTATACCGGCTGCAATGTCGAGAATCTGGCCTATCCACAGGGAACCTGCGCCGAAGCCGGGGCCATCGCCGCGATGTGCGCGGCAGGCGAATACCGGATCACGGCCGTCGCCGTGATTGCCGACGCGCCGGAGCCGGTGCCCCCGTGCGGTGGCTGCCGCCAGAAGCTGCTGGAATTCGCAGGCCCTGACGTGCCCGTGACCATGGCCACAACCGACGGCGCCGAGCGCACCATGACCCTGGCCGAATTGCTGCCCGGCGCCTTTACCGCTGAACACATGAGCCGCACGTGACCCCGGCGCGGGTGATCCAGGCGGTGATCGACGGCGCTGCGGCGCCTGCGGACCTGCGGGCCCTTGCGCGCGGGATCGCCGACGGATCGGTGTCGGATGCGCAGTGCGGCGCCTTTGCCATGGCCGTGAAGCTGCGCGGGCTGTCGGACGCGGCGCGCACCGCCCTGACCGAAGGGATGCGCGATTCGGGCGATGTTCTGGCCTGGGACCTGCCCGGCCCGGTGGTGGACAAGCATTCCACCGGCGGCGTGGGCGATTGCATCAGCCTGCCCCTGGCGCCTGCGCTGGCGGCCTGCGGGGTGTTTGTGCCCATGGTCTCGGGGCGCGGGCTGGGGCATACGGGCGGTACGCTGGACAAGCTGGAGGCGATCCCGGGCTACACCGTCGACCAGCCCGAGGACCGGTTTCGCGCCATCGTTGCCGATGTGGGGTGTGCCATCGTCGGCGCGGGGGGCAACATCGCGCCTGCGGACAGGCGGCTCTATGCGGTGCGCGATGTGACCGCGTCGGTGGAATCGGTGGACCTGATCACCGCGTCGATCCTGTCGAAGAAGCTGGCGGCGGGGCTTCAGGCGCTGGTGATGGACGTCAAGGTCGGCTCGGGCGCGTTCCTGCCGGGGGCGGAGCAGGCGCGGGTGCTGGCGCGGTCGCTGGTGGATACGGCGAACGGGGCCGGGTGCCGTACGTCGGCGCTGATCACCGGCATGGATGCGCCGCTGGGCGGCATGGGCGGCAACGCGCTGGAGGTGGCCGAGGTCATGCGCCTGCTGACCGGCGAACGGGTGGCCCCGGACCTGTGGGAGCTGACCTGCGCGCTGGGGGGCGAGGCGCTGGCGCTGGCAGGGATCGACGGCGGCGCCGACCGGGTGGCCGCGGCGCTGCGCTCCGGCGCGGCGGCGGAGCGCTTCGGGCGGATGGTCGCGGCGCAGGGCGGGCCGGTGGATTTCGTCGAACGCTGGGCGGCATATCTGCCCGTGGCGCCGGTGCAGGTGGATGTGTTCGCGGACACATCCGGCACGCTGGCCGCCATCGACACCCGCGCGGTGGGGCTGGCGGTGGTCGCCATGGGCGGCGGGCGCAGGCGCGAGGGCGACCGGATCGACCATCGCGTCGGCTTCACCGACATGGCCGCGCCGGGGGCGCAGGTGGGCCCGGACGCCCCGCTGGCCTGCGTCCATGCGGCGGATGAGGCGAGCGCGCAGGCGGCAGCGGCGGCGCTGCGGGCAGCCTGCCGGATTGGCGATGCGGGCGCGCCGGGCGCATTGGTGCGGGAGCGCGTGGCATGAGGCCCCGCGCCTTCCTGATCGTGCTGGATTCGGTGGGGTGTGGCGGCGCGCCCGATGCCGCTGACTTCGGGGACGCGGGCGCGAACACGCTGGGCCATATCGCGGTCGCCTGCGCCGAAGGGCGGGCCGAGGATGGGCGCAGCGGCCCGCTGCACCTGCCCACGCTCGATGCGCTGGGGCTGGGGCGTGCGATCGAACTGGCCTCGGGGCTGCGTGCGCCGGGGTTGGGGGCAAAGGGAGCGGGGGCAAAGGGCCCGGGGACGGAGCCGCAGGGCCTCTGGGGGGCGGCGACCGAGGTCTCGCGCGGCAAGGACACGCCCTCGGGGCATTGGGAACTGGCCGGGGTGCCGGTGCCCTGGGACTGGCATTATTTCCCGCGCACGGTGCCTGCCTTTGCGCCGGAACTGGTGCGCCGGGTCTGCGAACTGGCGGGGACCGAGGGCATTCTGGGCAACTGCCACGCGGCGGGCATTCCGATCATGCATGAACTGGGCGCCGAGCATCTGCGCAGCGGCTGGCCGATCTGCTACACCTCGGCCGACAGCGTGTTCCAGATTGCCGCGCATGAAGAGGCGTTCGGGCTGGAGCGGCTCTATCGGTTGTGCGCGGATCTGGCGCCGCTTCTGCATTACATGCGTGTCGGGCGCGTCATTGCGCGGCCCTTTGTGGGCTCCGGGTCCGAAGGGTTCACCCGCACCGGCAACCGGCGTGACCATGCGGTAGCCCCCCCGGCGCCGACACTCTGCGACTGGGTGCAGCGCGCCGGTGGCACGGTGCATGCCGTGGGCAAGGTCGGCGACATCTTCTCGGGCCGGGGGATCGACAAGGTGCACAAGGGGCGCGATGATGTGTCACTTCTGGAACATATGGACCGCCTTGCGGCGGGTGCGGAGCCCGGATCCTTGACCTTTTGCAACCTTGTCGAATTCGACAGCCATTATGGCCACACCCGCGATGTTTCGGGTTACGCCCGCGCCCTGGAGCGCTTCGACGCCTGGCTGGCGGGGTTCCTGGGCCACCTGCGCCCTGGTGATCTGGCCGTCATCACCGCCGATCATGGCAACGACCCCACGGCGCCCGGCACCGACCACACGCGCGAACGCGTGCCGGTGCTGGTTCACGGCAGGGGCGCGGGGAAGATCGGGCATTGCGGGTTCGTCGATGTGGCGGCCTCGGTCGCCGCGCATCTGGGCGTGCCCGCGCAGGGGCCGGGGCGGAGTTTCCTGCCATGACCGACGCTGAAGACTTCCGCGCCCTGCCCAAGGTCGAGTTGCACCTGCACCTTGAAGGCGCCGCGCCACCCGGTTTCATCCGCCGCCTGGCCGCCGAAAAGTCAGTGGACCTGTCGGGCATCTTCGATGCGCGGGGTGGTTATGCCTTCCGCGATTTCCGGCACTTCCTGCAGGTCTATGAAGCCGCCTGCACCGTGCTGCAGACGCCCGAGGACTTCCGCCGCCTGACACGCGCGGTGCTGGAACAATCCGCCGAAGCGGGCGTGATCCACACCGAGGCCTTCCTGTCGCCGGATTTCTGCGGCGGCGGCGATCTGTCGGCCTGGCGCGAATATCTGGCCGCCATCACCGACGCCGCAACCGAGGCGCAGCGCGATTTCGGCATCACAATGCGCGGCGTGGTCGCCTGCATCCGCCATTTCGGCCCCGATAAATCCCGCGCGACTGCGCGCTGCGCCGCCGAAACCGCCGGCGGTTTCATCACCGGCTTCGGCATCGCCGGGGATGAAGGCGCTGGCGCCCCGCGTGATTTCACCTGGGCCTTTGATTGTGCGCGCGAGGCCGGGCTGGGCCTGACCGCGCATGCGGGCGAATGGGGCGGGCCGGAGTCGGTGCGCGCGGCGCTCGATGACCTGTGCGTGACCCGCATCGGCCATGGTGTCCGCGCCATCGAGGACACGGCGCTGGTGGACCGGCTGGCCGAAAGCGGCACCGTGCTCGAGGTCTGCCCGGGGTCGAACATCGCGCTGGGGCTTTACGCCGACTGGCGCGCGCATCCGGTGGCGAAGCTGCGGGACGCGGGCGTGAAGGTGACGCTTTCCACCGATGACCCGCCGTTCTTTCACACGTCACTCGGCGCGGAATACGCGGCCCTGGCCCGAACCCATGGCTGGGACGAAAGCGACTTCCGCGCCCTGAACCGCATTGCCGCCGAGGCCGCCTTCTGCGACACCGCCACCCGTGCCGATATCCTGAACCGACTGGAGCCCGCCCCATGAGCGAACACCTCACCGTCGTCACCCACCCGCTGGTGCAGCACAAGCTGACCATCATGCGCGACAAGGACACCTCGACCGCCTCTTTCCGGCAGCTCCTGCGCGAGATCAGCCAGCTTCTGGCCTATGAGGTCACGCGCGAGATGGAAGTCACAACGCGGCGGATCGAAACGCCGCTGTGCGAAATGGATGCGCCGGTGCTGGCCGGGCGCAAGATGGTGCTGGTGTCGATCCTGCGGGCGGGCAACGGGCTTCTGGACGGGATACTGGAGTTGATCCCCTCGGCGCGGGTGGGCTTTGTGGGGCTCTACCGGGACGAGGAAACGCTGCAGCCGGTGCAGTATTACTGCAAGCTGCCCCCCGATCTGGGCGACCGGCTGGTGATCGCGGTGGACCCGATGCTGGCCACCGGCAATTCCTCGGCCGCCGCCGTGGACCTGCTGAAAGAAGCGGGCGCGCGCAACATCCGCTTCCTGTGCCTGCTGGCCGCGCCCGAGGGCGTGGCACGGATGAAAGCGGCGCACCCGGATGTGCCCATCGTCACCGCCGCACTCGATGAGCGACTGAACGAGAAAGGGTATATCGTCCCCGGGCTGGGCGATGCCGGGGACCGGATGTTCGGCACACGGTGAATTCAGGGTTTACGCGGGCCCGGGGCTGTTCCATCCTGCCAAGGCATTGATCTTGGGGGATACGATGTCTGCACGATTCCTGATCGGCGGCCTGGCCGCCGCGCTGCTGCTTTGGCCCGCCCAACCTGCCCACGCCCAGAACAGCGGCCTCAGCCCGGCCGAGGCACCGCCTGCATCATTTCAGGGCAGCCGCTTCGTCGACAGTCGCGGCTGCGTGTTCCAGCGCTCGACCTTTGGCGGGCAGGTGAGTTGGGTGCCGCTGTTCGGCCCCGATGCCAAGCCGGTCTGCGATGGCGGCGCATCGGTCACCGCCCCGCCGCCCGCCCCGCGCGAGGCCGCCGCGCCGCCGCAACCCGCGCCCGCAACGGCCCCGGCCCC
>JAFIEE010000079.1 GCA_020832705.1 Paracoccaceae bacterium | reverse complement strand
GCCCCGAGCCGCGCGCGGCCACCGGTGCCCCGCCCGAGCAGCATGACCTGATCCGCGCCCTGCACTTCCCCGAGGATGCCGACGACCGCGAGGGATTCGCGGCCTTGCAGCGCGCGCTGTCGCATCACGCCACCGGGCGGCTGATCCGCAGCGCCCAGGAAGTGCTGACCGGTCTGGCCGAGGAAGGGATCTTCATGGATGACCTGCGCCCGGACCGCGCCCGGCCCGAACTGTGGCGCGCCTTTGCCGACGGGCTGCGCGGTCCGGCGGTGGCCGGGCTGGCCGGGGTGCGCGACCGCGCGTCCATGGCGCTGGCGGTGGGGCGGATGCGGCAGGACCCTGCGTTTCGCGAGGCCGCGCACCGCTTCCTGCGCGAATTCGACCGCTGCCTGGCCGATGCCGCCCCCGCCATGGACGATGCCGCGCTGGCACGCCTGACCGACACGCGCAGCGCCCGCGCCTTCATGCTGCTGGGCCGGGTGACGGGCGCCTTCGGGCGCTGACGGCACCGGGCTGCGGGCATTGCGTCGGCGCAGCGCCTCGCCTATTGCTGCACAGGTGAAGAAACCGGCCCTGCGCGGGCTTCAAACGGGTGCCGTTCATGGACCGCTCCCCCTTCTGGCAGGGCTTCCGCGATGCACTGCCCTTCCTGCTGGTCATCGTGCCCTTCGGCATGGTCTTCGGCGTTGCGGCCACCGAAGCCGGGCTGAACATCGCCGAGGTGATGGGCTTCTCGGTGCTGGTCATTGCCGGGGCGGCGCAGTTCGTGGCGCTGCAGATGATGATGGACAACGCGCCCACGTTGATCGTGCTGGCCACCGCGCTGGCGGTGAACCTGCGCATGGCGATGTATTCGGCCTCGCTCGCGCCGCATCTGGGTCATGTGGTGTGGTGGAAACGCGCCTTCGCCGCGTATTTCCTGGTCGACCAGTCCTATGCCGCAAGTGTCCTGCGCTACGAGACCGGCCCGCCGATGACGCCTGCGCAGCGGCTGGCGTATTACTTCGGCACCGTCGCGCCGGTATGTTTCCCGTGGTATCTGGCGACCTGGGCCGGGGGCGTGCTGGGCGCGGCGGTGCCGCCGGGATTGCCCATCGACTTTGCGGTGCCGATCACCTTCCTGGCGCTGATCCTGCCCATGCTGCGCACGCTGGCCCATGTCACGGCGGCGGCGGTGTCGGTGGTGGTGGCGCTGGCGCTTGTATCGCTGCCTTACAACCTCGGGCTTCTGGTGGCGGCGGTGCTGGCGATGCTGGCCGGGGCGGCGGTGGAGAAGCGGCAGGCGCAGCGGCGCAAGCGCGATGGCGCAACGCGCTAGGCCCGCCGCTTTCATGGCGCGTGCAACAGACCTTGCCAGCCCGCCCCGTTGACGCCAAGCTGCGCGGGCGCGCGGCACGCGCCATGCGCGGGAGGATCACAGCAAGCAAGGGCAGGCCCCGATGCCCCAGCCGCTACTGCACGCCGTCGAGTCCGCGGCAGACGCCCCGGACGCCTGGGCACGTGTTCAGGCCGCGTTGGCCGCCGAACCGCTGGCGCTGTCGATCGTGCTGGCCTCGCCGCAGGCGGCGTTCGGCGACATGCCCGCGCGGCTTGGCGGCCCCGGCCCGGTGATCGGCTGCACCACGGCGGGCGAGATCGGCGCGGCGGGCTATACCGAAGGCAGCATCCTGGGCATCGGTCTGCCCGCCCGTGACTTCATCGCCGAGACGCTGCTGATCGAGGATCTGAGCGCGCTGGACGGCGAGGCGATCATCAGCGCCCTGATCCGCCGACGCACGGCGCTGTCCAGGGCCCGACCGGACTGGGAGCACGAATTCGCCTTCCTGCTGGTGGACGGGTTGTCCAACCGCGAGGACGCGCTGGCCGCGCTGCTGGCCACGGGGCTGGGACCGGTGCCGCTGTTCGGCGGTTCGGCCGCCGATGGCACGCGCTTTCTGGAAACCCGCGTGCTGCACGGGGCGGGGGGCGGCAACGGCGCCGGGACCGGACAGGCAGCGCCGGTGGGCTGGCACCGCAACGCCGCCGTGCTGGCGCTGGTGCGCACCCGCTGCCCGATCCGGGTGTTCAAGTCCGATCACCTGCGCCCCACGGCCACGCGCATGGTGGTCACCGCCGCCGACCCCGACCGCCGGATCGTCCACCGGATCAACGCCGAACCGGCAGCGCTGGAATACGCGCGGCTGCTGGGCAAAGATCCGGCGCAGCTGACGCCGTTTACCTTTGCCGCGCATCCGGTGGTGGTCCGCATCGGCGGGCGCCACCATGTCCGCGCCATCCGCCAGGTGGCCGACAATGGCGACCTGATCTTCTATTCCGCCATCGGCGAGGGCATGGTGCTGACCCTGGCCGAGCCGCAGGACATGGCCGCGCATCTGCGCACGGTGCTGGACGGGCTCGCGCGCGACGGCGCGCAAGGCGGCGCCCCCCGGGGGGCAGGGGCGCAGGCACAGCATGGGCGGGGGCAGGCACCCGGCGCGATCCTGGCCTGCGACTGCGTGCTGCGCCGCATGGAGGCGCAGGAAAAACAGGCCACGCGCGCAGTGTCCGAGCTGCTGGGCGCGCATGGTGTGCTGGGCTTTTCCACCTATGGCGAACAGTTCAACGCCATGCATGTGAACCAGACCCTGACCGGGGTGGCGATCTATCCGCCGCCGCTTCCGGGATGACGGCCGCACCATGACGCATCCGCTCATCAACCCCGCCGACCCGCCCGAACGCCAGCGCGAGAAGCTCCTGACCATCGTCGAGGTGCTCATGCGCCGGGTGGAACAGGCCGCCGACGACTCCGGCGCCTCGTATGCGCAGTTCGAACGCGCCGCCATGCTTGAAGATCAGGTGCGCCAGCGCACGCGCGAACTGGAACAGGCGCTGGACCTGCTCAACCAGTCCAACGCGCGGCTGGCCGAGGCCGGGCGCGAAACCGCCGCCGCGCAGAAGAACCTCGCCAATGCGATCGAGGCGGTGCAGGAGGGATTCGCGCTCTTCGGCCCGGACGATGTGCTGGTGATGTGCAACTCGCGCTTCGGAATGCACATGCCGGACATCCGCGAACACCTGCGCCCGGGGCTGGCGTTCGGCGATTATGTGCGCCTGGTCAGCCGTTCGCGCTACCTGCGCCTGCCCGAGGACGGCGAGCGCGGCGCCTGGGCCGCGCAGCGCCTGCGGCGCCACCGCGAGCGGCACCTGATGTTCACCATCGGTATGGGGCCGGACCGCTGGGTGCAGGTTTCCGAGCACCGCACGCCCGATGGCGGCACGGTGATCCTGCAGACCGATGTGTCCGACCTGATCCGCGCCGAACGCGCCGAACGCGGCAAGCTGCTGGACAGCCAGGCGCAGATGGTGCGCGCCACGCTGGACCATATCCGGCAGGGCGTGGCGATCTTCGATTCGGCGGCGCGGCTGGTGGGCTGGAACGCCCGGCTGGGCGAAATGCTGGCGCTGGGGCGCGGTCGGCTGCGACTGGGCGTGTTGTTCGACGATCTGGCCGCGCGGCTGGCCGGAACCACCCGGCTGGGACAGGGGATGACGCTGGCCACCCTGCGGGAATGGGCCACCGCCGAGCGCGGGCGCGCGCCCCTGAGGTTCGAATTGCGCCGGGGCGAAACCGTGCTGGACGCCTTTGCGCAGGAAATGCCGGATTCGGGCTTCGTCATCTCGTTTTCCGATGTCACCGCCGAGCGCAGCGCCATTGCCGCGCTGAGCCGGGTGAACGAGACGCTGGAGGCACGGGTGCGCGAGCGGACCGAGGAACTGCAGGCCGCGCTGGCCGATGCCGAACGCGCCAGCGCCGCGCGGTCGCGCTTCGTCGCCGCCGCCAGCCATGACCTGTTGCAGCCGCTTTCGGCGGCCAAGCTGTTCGTGGCCGCCGCCCGCGATGACAGCACGCCCCCGCGGACGCAGGCGACGCTGGGCAAGGCAGCGGCGGCGCTCGACAGTGTGGAAACCATCCTCGAGGCGCTGCTGGACATTTCGCGGCTGGAATCGGGCAAGGCCGCCGTCACCCCGCGCCCGGTGCCGCTGGGACCGCTGCTGCTGCGGCTGGGCGATGAATTCGCCCATCTGGCGCAGGCCCGCGGGCTGCGGTTGCGGCTGCGCCCGGTCGAGGCCACGGTGCTGTCGGATCCTGGCTATCTGCGGCGCATCCTGCAGAACCTGATCGCCAATGCGCTGCGCTACACGGACACGGGCGGCGTGCTGGTCGGGGTGCGGCGCGCCGGGGCGGGTGCGCTCCGGGTCGAGGTGATCGACACCGGCCCCGGCATCCCCGAAAGCGAACGGCGCGCCGTGTTCCGCGAATTTCACCGCCTCAACGCACGCGCCTCGGCCAGCGAGGGGCTGGGACTGGGGCTGGCCATCGTGGAGCGCGCGGCGAAGCTGCTGGATCATCCGCTGGCCCTGCATTCGGTGCCCGGGCGTGGCACGCGCTTTTCGCTGACCCTGGCCCGCGCCGGACCGGACAGCATGCGAACGACCGCGCGCCCGGACGCCTCTGGCGGTGCGGGCCCCGGTGCGGGCGCCGGTGCGGGCTTCGAAGTGCCTGCCCACCCGGTCCCCACGCGCGAATTGCTGGGGCTTCTGGTCGAGGATGACACCGAATTGCGCCGTGCGCTGGGCCTGCTGCTCGATGGCTGGGGGCATTCGGTTCTCGAAGCCGCAACCCATGCCGAAGCCATGGACCTGGTTTCGGAAATCGACATCGCGCCGGATTTCATGCTGGTGGACAACCGGCTGGGGGACGGGCGCAGCGGGCTGCACCTGATCGAGGATCTGCGCCTGCTGCACGGGCCGGTGCCCGCGCGGATCATCACCGCCGACCGCAGCCAGGCGCTGCGCGCCGCCGCCGCGCGCGCGGGGGTGGCGATCCTTTACAAGCCCATCGACACGGGCCTGCTGGAGCGCTTCATTGCTTCGGTGGATCTGGACGGCGGCAAGCTGGAGGGGGGCGCGCTGGAAGGGGGCGACACGCACAAGGGCCATCCGGGGGGCTGACCCCCTCCATTGGTCGCAAACCGTGGCGCACCGCTTGACCCTCCCCGCCACGCGCCCGAAGGTTGCGCAAAACTGCGGGAGCGGATGTGGCCGACAGGATTTCCTCGATCGATGATGTCATCGCCGCGCTGGCGGCGCAGGACTATGTCTGCGGGCGTGCGCTGGGCACGGTGGCGTTTCTGGCGCTGCGGCTGGGTCGGCCCCTGTTTCTGGAAGGCGAGGCCGGCACCGGCAAGACCGAAATCGCCAAGGCGCTGGCCGCCGCACTGGGCCGCCGCCTGATCCGGCTGCAATGCTACGAGGGGCTGGACGCGGCACAGGCGGTCTATGAATGGAATTTCGCCGCGCAGATGGTGGCCATCCGCAGCGCCGAAGCCGCGGGCGGTGCCGATGCCGCGCATCTGCGCGAGACGCTTTTTTCATCCGACTTCCTGATTGAACGGCCACTGTTGCAGGCGCTGCGCCCGCAACCCGGCGGCCCACCCGTGCTGCTGATCGACGAGGTGGACCGCACCGACGAACCGTTCGAGGCGTTCCTGCTGGAAGCGCTGAGCGATTTTCAGGTCACCATCCCCGAACTGGGCACCATCCGCGCGCCGGAGCCGCCCATCGTGATCCTGACCTCGAACCGCACGCGCGAGGTGCATGACGCGCTCAAGCGCCGCTGCCTGTATCATTGGGTGGATTACCCGCAATTCGACCGCGAACTGGAGATCCTGCAGGCCCGCGCGCCCGAAGCCTCGGCGCAATTGTCGCGCGAGGTGGTGGCCTTCGTCCAGCGCCTGCGGGGCGAGGATCTGTTCAAGAAACCCGGCGTGGCCGAAACCATCGACTGGGCGCGCTGCCTGCTGGCGCTGGATGTGCTGACGCTGTCGCCCGAGGTGATCGCCGACACGCTGGGCGCGGTGCTGAAATATCAGGACGACATCGCCCGGCTGCAGGGGATGGAGGCGAAGCGCCTTCTGGACGAGGCCCGCGCGACCCTGGAAACCGCCTGATCCTGACTGCAGAGCGGGGCATCAACGCCATTTCCCGCGCCTGCGCAGCAGGCGCAGCGCCCTCGGGGCGTGCAGGGTGGGTGGGCGGGCGCGGCCCGAGGGCGCTTTGAGGGCAACGCTCAGCGCGGGGTCAGACGGGTGATGCCCACCGCGCCGCCGCGCGCCAGGTCCGGGTCCAGCGACATGGGAATGTATTCGCCCCGCCGCCACAGATCGCCCAGATCGTCATAATGGCGGCTGAGCGGGTGGCCCGACTGGCCGGTGGAGATGATGAACACCGAACTGTCCGGGTCGGCGAAGTCATACACCCCGCGGAACGCCGCGCCGTGGACATTGGCGAAGGGCTCGGGTTCCTCGCCCGAGGTCTGCCCGCGCATCAGCGTGTGATCGCCGCCGCTGGTGGACTGGCGGATATTGACGAAGAAGCCCAGCCCCGAGACCTCGCCCAGCACGCTGTGGCGATGCGTGGCCGTATGTGCGTCGCCCCAGCGCCAGCTTTCGGGGTTGGGGCCGTAGCGTTCGCTCAGCCGGACCAGCGCCGCATCGAGCGCCATCTGCGCGATCTCGGTGCAGCTTTCGCGCTGCGAGGACTGGATGATGTTGCACCACTCCGACGCGCCCTCGGTGTCCGAAAACACACGCTCGATGAACACCGGCTCCAGCCGCGTGAAGCTGGCGGCCATCGGCCCCAGCCGATCGCGGATCAGCCGGAACTGCAATTCGCGCATCCAGGCGGCATAGATCAGCGGTTCGGGCAGATGCTCGTTCATCTCGCCGTTCCAGTCGGCCAGCAGGTTCAGCGCCTGCTGGCGCAGATGGGCGCGGGTGCCGGTGGGCGCGGCCTCGCCGGAAAACCACAGATCGGCGGCGACCAGCGGCAGGAGCGTGCGCGCGGCCTGGCTGACGGTGTCGAGCTGCGCCTCGATGAAACTGTCGCGGGTGTGCACCTCGCGCATGCCCATCAGCCGCAACCAGCGGTTGATCCGCTGCGTGTCGCCCCAGTCATGGCTGACGTGCAGGGGAAACGGGCGGTCCAGTGTCTTGTTGTTGGTGTTGCCCAGGATGCCGCTTGCCGGGTCCACGAAGCGCGGGTTGGCGCTGTAGGGCAGCGTGCCGCGCCAGCGGTTCTCGGCCACCCATCCGGCGGACGGCATGCGCCCCTGCGTGCGGTGCCCGGCATCGCGCCGGGGCATCCGGCCCACGGTCTGCAGGGCGATCCGCTCCTGATCGGCCAGGATCAGGTTCTGCGCCGGGGCGACCACCTTCTCGCCCGCGGCCATGGCCGCGTCGATGTCCTGCGCGCGCATCAGCCGGATCGCGGCGGTCATCGAGGTGTTTTCCTCGGTCAGCATGGTCCAGGCAACACTGGCCACATGACCCGGGGGCGTGATGGAGCCAAGCTGGTAATGCGCGCCGGGCAGGACGGGGCCGTTTTCGGTCCAGCGCAGCGTCAGGGTCATCGGCTCGGCATCCTTGACGCGGATGATCGATCGGCGGGTTTCGAATTCGGCCCAGCCGTCGGGGGTGCGGTAGCGCTGCGGATTGTCGGGGTCGAGCTGTTCGATATAGACGTCGATATCGTCCATGTAGGCGGTGGTCAGGCCCCAGCCGTGCCGTTCGCTCCGGCCCAGCAGCACCGCCGGGATGCCGGGAATGGTGGCGCCGATCACCCCGCCGGTGGAAAGCTCCAGCCGCGCCAGATACATGGCCGAGGGCGCAGTCAGTTCCAGATGGGGGTCGCTGGCCAGCAGCGTCCCCCCCGCCGCCGACCGGCGCGGCGCGGCGGCAAAGGCGTTCGAGGCACCGGCCAGCCCGACCTCGCGGATGGGCGAGAGCGGCCCCCGGGCGAAGCGCAGCGGCCCGGGATCGGGCGTGACCCCGGGAAACAGGCTGGCATAATCGGGCAGGGTGGCCACGCCGCTGCCCGGCGCATCGGGCAGGATGTCGCGCAGACGCTCCGGTTCGACCAGCAGCGAGACGCGGGCGCGCTGCACCTCGCGCTGGATCTGATCCGACAGTTGCACCGCCATGATCTTCAGGATGGCGATGGAATCGGCGGGCTGCCACAGCGCCAGTTCACCCGGAAACAGGAAGAATTCGGGCGCCCCGCGTCCGCGCGCGCCCTCGTTCACCGACCGGACCCAGGCGTTCACCCCGCGCGCATAGGCTTCGAGCGCCGCGCGTGTGTCGGCGTCCTGATGCGCCACCGCGCGCTGCGCCAGCCCGTAGATGTCAAGCCTGCGCATCAACTCGTCGGTGCGCAGGGTGCGCGCGCCGAAGACCTCGGACAGGCGCCCCTGCGCGGTGCGGCGCAGAAGCATCATCTGCCACAGCCGGTCCTGCGCATGGACATAGCCGAGGCCGAAGAACACATCTGCGTCACTCTCGCCGAAGACATGCGGCACGTTATGGGTATTGCGCACGATCTCGAGCGGCGCCTCGAGCCCCGGCACCTGCGCCGAGGCGTTGTAGGCCGGCAGCGACCGCGACAGGAAGAAATAGGACAGCGCCGCCCCCAGAGCGATCACCGCCACAAGGCCGGTGAAGATGCGCAGGAGCCATCGAAAGAAGGTGAACATCGCTGCCTGTTCCTCGCGGGGCCGTTTGGCGGTTGACGCTGGCGGGGTGCTGGTTTCGTATGCCCCCCGGAGCGAAAGCGCAATCGCAGCCGCAGGGTCAGGCTATGGCACGGGAGGTCGGAATGGCAAAAGTCACGTTTCTGGGATTGGGGGTCATGGGCGCGCCGATGGCCGGGCACCTGGCGAAGGCGGGGCATGCGGTCACGGTCTACAACCGCACCACGGCCAGGGCCGAGGCCTGGGTCGCGGCGCATGGCGGCACGCTGGGCCGCACCCCGGCCGAAGCTGCGGCGGGGGCCGAGTTCGTGATGGCCTGCGTGGGCAATGACGACGATCTGCGCGCGGTCTGCACCGGGCCCGAAGGCGCCTTTGGCGCCATGGCGCGCGGCACGGTCTTCGTCGATCACACCACGGTGTCGGCACGGGTGACGCGGGAATTGCATGCGCAGGCCGCCGGGGCCGGGATCGGGTTCGTGGACGCGCCGGTCTCCGGCGGACAGGCGGGGGCGGAGAACGGCGTGCTGTCGATCATGTGCGGCGGCAGCGCGACGGATTACGCCCGGGCCGAGCCGGTCATGGCCGCCTATGCGCGCGTCTGCCGCCTGCTGGGCGACAGCGGCGCCGGGCAGATCGCCAAGATGATGAACCAGATCGCCATTGCCGGGCTGGTGCAGGGCCTGTCCGAAGCGCTCCATTTCGGCGAGAAGGCGGGCATGGACGGGCGCGCGGTGATCGAGGTGATCTCCCAGGGGGCCGCCGGGTCCTGGCAGATGGCGAACCGGCACGAAACCATGCTGGACGATCATTTCGACCACGGGTTCGCCGTGGACTGGATGCGCAAGGATCTGGGCATCTGCCTGCAGGCCGCCGACGAGGTCGGCGCGGCGCTGCCGGTGACCGCGCTGGTGGACCAGTTCTACAAGGAGGTGCAGGCCATGGGCGGCGGGCGCTGGGACACCTCGAGCCTGATCCGGCGGCTGCGGCGGTTCGACGGCCGCTAGGCGTTGTGCCCGGCGGCCGGGTCGGGCCTTGCGGGGCGCCCGCGTGCCGCGGGCGCAAGCCTTCTGGCACTGCGTGCGGTTTCAGGGGGGCATTCTGCCCCCTCTGCGCGCGTGCCGCGCGCATTCACCCCCTGAGGATATTTTTGCACAGATGATGGGGGCCAGGCGTGACCCCGTCACCGAATTCCGGCGTCCGGCTCAGTCGCGCGGATCGGGCGGGGCGCCGGGGGTGCGCACGCCGCGGGCGCGCCAGCGTTCGAGTTCGGCGTGACGGTCGAGCGCCATGACCCGATAGTTGCGGTGATAGACGTTGACGCCGAACCAGCGTTCGAGGAGACGGCCACGGTTGGCGCGGCGGAATTCCAGGTCCTCGGCGGCGAGCTGGTCGCGAATCGCCGGGTTGGTGCCGAAGCGGGCGGCGCGCGTGACCAGGGCGCCATCGGCGGCGGGAATGGCGCCTGACAGCGCGGCGGTGCGGCTGCCGCCCAGTGCGGCGGCCACGTCGGCGCGCGGCTGCGGGTCGGCGCGGTTGGTGCCGCCGGGTTCGGGCAGCGTGTCCAGCCGGTCAGGCATTTCCAGCGGCCGGGTCGGCAGGATCGCGAATTCATCGGGGCCGCGCTGTTCGGCGGCGGCGTGCATCAGCATCGGATTGTCGGACTCGCCGCATCCGGCCAGCGTCAGCATCGCTGCCCCTGCCGCCACACCGAGAACCGTTCTTGCCCGAACTGCCCCGGCCCGAACCGTCGCTGCGTGATCCGCCCTTGCACGCTGCATGTTCCTGCCCCTTCTCGCCGTTGCTCGCCCCTGATTTCGCCCTGTTTAGCGCATCCCGGGCGGGGCGTCACGGGGTCTTGTGGCGCCCGGCAAACACGATCAGCAGCCCCGCGCCGGCAAAGATCGCCACATCGGCGATGTTGAACGCATAGGGGTTGTGGATGCCGCAGCAGCTCATGTTGATGAAATCCGCGACCGCCCCGTAGCGCAGCCGGTCGATCACGTTGCCCAGCGCGCCCCCCACCAGCAGCCCCGCCGCCAGTTGCATCATGGCGTTGCTGCGTTCGCGCCATGCCCAGGCCAGCACCCAGGCGCAGATCGCCAGCGCCAGGGCGATCAGGATCCAGCGTGTCGCCCCCGGCCCGCCGCCGAACAGGCCGAAGTTGATCCCGGTATTCCATGCCATGGTGAAGTTCAGCCAGGGCGGGAACACCTCGATGTAGAGCCGTTGCGGCAGGGCCATGCGCTCGATCACCGCCCATTTGCTGGCCTGATCGGCCAGCAGGGTCACGGCCAGGGTGCCGGTCAGCAGCCGCATGTCAGTGCCGGAAGTGGCGCAGGCCGGTGAAGACCATGGCCAGCCCGGCCGCGTCGGCGGCGGCGATCACCTCGGCATCGCGCAGGGAACCGCCGGGCTGGATCACCGCTGTGGCGCCCGCTTCGGCCGCCGCCAGCAACCCGTCGGGGAAGGGAAAGAAGGCGTCCGAGGCCACCACCGCGCCCCGCGCCGGGCTGTCGGGCAGGCCCAGCGCCGCGGCCATGTCCTGCGCTTTGCGGGCGGCGATGCGGGTGCTGTCCACGCGGCTCATCTGGCCCGCGCCGATGCCCACGGTGGCGCCGCCCTGCGCGTAGACGATGGCATTGGACTTGACGTGCTTGGCGACCTTCCAGGCGAAGAGCAGGTCGGCCAGTTCGGCGTCGGAGGGCGCGCGCTGTGTCACCACCTTCGGATCCGCCGCCCCGATCACCCCGTTGTCGCGGTCCTGTACCAGCAGGCCGCCTGCAACCTGCCGGATCATCTGTCCCGGTGCGGCCGGGTCGGGCAGCGAGTCGACGGTCAGCAGGCGCAGGTTCTTCCGTGCGGCGAAAACCGCGCGGGCGGCGTCATCGGCGCCCGGCGCGATCACGACCTCGGTGAAGATGTCGACGATCCGCTCGGCGGTGGGGCCGTCCAGCGGCTGGTTCAGCGCGATGATGCCGCCGAAGGCACTGGTGCGGTCGCAGTCGAAGGCGCGCCCGTAAGCCTCGGCCAGGGTTGCGCCGGTGGCCACGCCGCAGGGGTTTGCGTGCTTGATGATGGCGCAGGCGGGGGTGGCGGGGTCGAATTCGGCCACCAGTTCAAGTGCGGCGTCCGTGTCATTGAGGTTGTTGTAGCTCAACGCCTTGCCCTGCCACTGGCGGGCGGTGGCCACGCCGGGGCGCGCCGTGTCGCAGATGACGAGATGCGCGCGCTGGTGCGGGTTCTCGCCATAGCGGAGCGTCTGCGCCACGCGCCCGGCGATGCTCTGGCGCCGGGGCGGGGTGCCGGTGTGGCGCGCCATCCAGGCGGCCACCGCGGCGTCATAGGCGGCGGTGCGTTCAAAGGTCAGTTGCGCCAGCCGCGTGCGAAAGGGCAGCGTGGTGGCCCCGCCATGAGCGGCGAGTTCGTCCAGCAGGGCGGCGTAATCCTCGGGGTCGGTCACCGCGGCCACATGGGCGTGGTTCTTGGCCGCGGCGCGCAGCATGGCCGGGCCGCCGATGTCGATGTTCTCGATCGTCTCGGCGGCGTCCGCTCCACGGGCCACGGTGGCCTCGAACGGGTAGAGGTTGACCACCAGCAGGTCGATGGGCGCGATCCCGTGCGCCGCCATTGCCGCCGCGTGGCCGGGGTCATCGCGCAGGGCCAGCAATCCGCCGTGGACCATCGGGTGCAGGGTCTTGACCCGGCCGTCCATCATTTCCGGAAACCCGGTCAGATCGGCCACATCCTGCACCGCAAGCCCCGCTTCGCGCAGCGCCGCCGCCGTGCCGCCGGTGGAGACCAATGCCACCCCGCGCGCCGCCAGCGCATGGCCCAGATCGGTCAGGCCGGTCTTGTCCGAGACGGAGAGCAGCGCGCGGCGCAGGGGGACGGGGGCAGCTTGGGTCATGGGGGCTCCTTGAACGCGGTCACAGATCCGGCAGCGCAAGCGGGTCATCCCGACCGATGTCACGCAGCGCAAGCGGCGTGTCCTGCGCCTTGGACAGGCTCCATGCGATCTGGCTCGTATAGTCCTGCGCGCGCCCTGACAAGACGATCTGCACCGTGGCGCGCGGTCGCAGCCGACCGGGTTCGAAATAGACCGAGGGCTCCAGCGCCATGCGCGCGGCCCCGTCCTGGCGCAGCACCCAGACCTCGCCGCTGCGCAGCGTGACCGAGACAGCGGTGCCGCCCATGTCCAGCGCGGCCTCGGCCTCGGGGTGCAGGTGGAAGCGGATGGCGAAGCCGATGGCCCCACCCGCCTGCCGCGCGACCGTGCGCTCGAACCGGCGGCGCTCGGCAGGCGAGAGCGCGACCAGCGTGTCCTCGCCGATCAGGGCGCGGCCATCGCGGCTCAGGTCCAGACGGCGCAGATGGGTCAGCCCGTGGCTGGGCACATAGCCGTCATGGCTGAGCAGCAAGGCGCTGTAGCTCGGCTCCAGCTCGCGTTCGACGCCGACATGGGCCGGGCCATCGGCCAGAGGCGCCGCGCCCCCCCCGCGTGCGGCCATCCGGGCCGATGACAGCCCGTCCAGCGACAGCGTCGAATGCGAGGCGGTGGCCCGGGCCGCCCGCGCCCAGTCGGCGCCGAAGCCGCTGCCGCTGCCGCAATTCACGACCACCGCGCGGCGGTGCGAGGTCAGTTCGAACGCCAGGGTCGAGGCATGGCCCTGCCCCCCGCCCGGGCCCATCGGCGGCGGTGCGGCATCGACGATCAGCGCGCTGCGACCGCCCTGCAACCGCCCGTATCCCATGGCGCGCCCATCGCTGGCCACAAGGCGCGGACCCGCCAGCGCCAGCGCCTCGTCCAGCCGCCCCGGCGCGCCGCCATCGCAGCCATGGAACCGCGCAAGCCCACCGTCGCCATGGCGCAGGGTGCGCAGCACCACGGCGGCGCGTTCGATCGCCTCGGTCAGGGAAAGGTCCACCATCCGTTCCGCGCCGCGCAGCGCGTCGGCGGCCCAGGTCAGCAGCGACAGCATGGCCAGCAGTTCCTCGGGGTTGCGGCTGGCGATCGACCCATCGGCGCCGATCTGCGCCCGGCAGGCGCGGATCAGCCCGGCCTTGGCGGGGTGCAGATACCCTTCCATCCCTTCGAGCGAGAGCGCGGCCAGCAAGAGCCCGGTCAGCGCCTCCATCCTGGGCAGGCCGGGTGGCGCGGCCTCCCAGCGGCGGGCAACAAAGGTAGTGTGATGCGCCAGCGTGGCGAACAGCGGCTCCGGGCCACCGGGCGGGTCGCCGGCCAGCAGGAACAGCGCGTGGCTGATCATCCGCCGCAACCGCTGTCCCGCCAGCGCCGGGGTCCAGCCCGGCCCGGACCCGCGCCCGTGCCGCGCGATCCACGCGGCGGTCCAGCCCTGCGCGGTTTCGCGCGCCGCGCGGTCGCCCAGGGCGGCCAGATGTTCCAGCCACTCGAACCCCTGCAGCCCGGCGGCGACCGCCGGGTGCGGTGCGGCAATGTCCCAGGGCGCGCACCCCGGCGCCTCGATCATATGCCCGGCGATGATGAAATTGCCCGCCAGCAACTGCCGCCCGCGCGCCTGCTGGCCCATCCCGCGCGGGACAGGCTGCGAAACAAAGCCGGTTGCGCGCGCCGTGCCCCGTGCGGCGCCCGCTGTTGCGCTGCGCGCCGTGACCCGTGCGGCGATGGCGTTCATGAAGCGGCTGCGCCGCGGGGTATCGGCCTCGGGCTGGATCACGGGTGCGGGCCCCTCGGGGTGGATGACGGGGTCAGACTAGAGCATGACGCGGGCAGATGGAATCGCCCTTGGAGGCGCAATGCGGCGCGGGCGGGACGGGGCGGGGCGGGTGACTGCGCAGGGTCGCGGCGCGCGGCCATGATCACTCCGGGGTGCGCGGACCCGGAGGTGACGCCAGAAGCGCCGTTGGGTCGCGCCCTGCCCACCCATCCTGCGCGCCCCAAGGGCGCTTCCCGCGCTGGCGGCGCGGGCGTGCATGGCCGACAGGTCAGGTAGATGCCTGCGGCGGCCCCGGGCCCTGCAGGATACGTCGCTGCAGGATGCGCCGAGGCACGGCACCCGCCGGATCAGCACCCAAAGGACCGCATGCGCGGCGATATGCCTGCGCCGCGCGTTGCTCTACCGGCCCGACCCGCCAGACCGCAGCCGCGCCATGTAGAACCCGTCCAGCCCGCCACGGTCGGCCCAGTGGTCCGGACGCGTGCGCCAACCGCCGCCTGCCGCGCGCCAGGCGGGATCGGCGCCCTCCGGCGCAGCCGCGTGTTCCACCTGCACCCCGTCGTGCCGCGCCAGCGCCGCCGTCACTTGCGCCTCGCCCTCTTCGGGCAGCAGCGAACAGGTGCAATAGACCACCCGCCCGCCGGGCCGCAGCAGCCCTGCGCCCGGGTCCAGCACCCGGTCCAGCAACCGCGCCTGCAACGTCACCAGCGCCGCAAGCTCCGCCGCCCCGCGCGCATGCGGCATGTCCGGGTGGCGCCGGATGGTGCCGCTGGCCGAACAGGGCGCATCCAGCAGCACCGCATCGAATGGCGCGGGCGGGCGCCAGTCCAGCGCATCCGCCACCACCACCTGCGCGGCCAGCCCCGTACGTGCGAGGTTCGCCCGCAACCGCGTCATGCGCGCCCCGGACACGTCCAGCGCCGTCACCGCCGCACCCGTCGCGGCCAGTTGCAGGGTCTTGCCCCCCGGCGCGGCGCAGAGGTCCAGCACCCGCTCCCCCGCCCGCGCATCCAGCAGCCGCGCGGGCAGCGCGGCGGCCGCGTCCTGCACCCACCACGCGCCGGCGTCATAGCCCGGCAGCGCGCTGACCGCCCCAGGCGCGCCCCCGGCCAGCCGCAGGCTGCCGGTGGGCAACCGCTCGGCGCCGAGCGCCTGCGCCCAATGCGCCGCTTCCGCCGGATCGCGCAGGGTCAGGTCCAGGGCCGCGCCCCGCATATGCGCGGCCTCCATCGCCGCCACCGCCTCCGGGCCCCAGGCTGCGACCAGCGGCGCACGCAGCCACCCCGGCAGGCGCTGGGGCGGAAGGGCGTCCCACGCCGCGCGCGGCGTGGCCACGGCCTTGCGCAGCACCGCGTTGACCAGCCCCGCCAGCGCCGCGCCCTTGCGGCTGGCGCGCGCCAGCACCACGGCGGCGTTGACCACGCCATGAGCGGGCGCGTCAAAGACCATGCGCTCGGTCACCGCCAGCCGCAGGATGGCCCGCACCGGCGCCGGCGGCGGTTTGCGCAGGAAGGGCGCGAGCACCGCATCGGCCCGGTCCAGATGCCGCAGCGTGGCCAGCGCCAGCCGCAGCGCCCGCGCCTGCCCCGGCGGATCGAGCGCGGCGAAGCCCGTGCCGGTGTCGGCGCGGGCCTCGGCCAGCGTCTGCCCGCCCTGCAGCACCGCGCGCCGCAACCCCAGCGCCCCCCCCCGGGGGGGGGGGGGGGGGGGGGGGGGGGGGGGGGGGGGGGGGGGGG
>JAFIEE010000078.1 GCA_020832705.1 Paracoccaceae bacterium | reverse complement strand
CGGCGCTGGCGCGGCTCCGGTCCTCGTAGAGCGCCAGCAACTGGCGGCATTCCTCGACCGTGAACCCCAGCGCCCGGGCGCGTTTCAGGAACGCCAGCCGGTGCAGGTCACGCTCGCCGAAGCGGCGGTAACCGTTGGCGGCGCGGGCGGGGGTGATCAGGGCGATATCCTCGTAATAGCGGATGGTCTTGGCCGGCAGGCCGGTGCGCGCGGATACATCGCCGATATTCATGCCATGGCCTCCCGCTGTGCTGCGTTCATCTCTGCGGCGGGCGCTGCCGCGCCCCCTGCCCCGGCGGCGCGCGGGGCGATCCAGCGCAGCCGCAGCGCGTTCGACAGCACGAAGACACTGGACAGCGCCATCGCCCCGGCGGCCAGTTCCGGGCTGAGCAACAGCCCCGTGGCCGGATACAGCACCCCCGCCGCCACCGGGATCAGCGCGGTGTTGTAGGCAAAGGCCCAGAACAGGTTCTGGCGGATGTTGCGCATGGTCAGGCGCGAGACTTCGAGCGCCGTCGCCACCCGCGCCGGGTCGCCCGCGGCCAGCACCACATCGGCCGTTTCCACCGCCACATCGGTGCCGGTGCCGATGGCGATGCCGGCGTCAGCCTCGGCCAGCGCGGGGGCGTCATTGATCCCGTCACCGACAAAGGCCACCGGGCCATGGGCGGCGCGCAGTTCGTGCAGCGCGTCCACCTTGCCCTCGGGCAGCACCTCGGCCACCACATGGTCGATCCCCAGTTCGCGCGCCACCGCCTCGGCCGCGGCCCGGGTGTCGCCCGAGATCAGCGCCGTCTTCACCCCCATGGCGTGCAGGGCTGCAATCGCATCCGCCGCGCCGGGTTTCACCTTGTCGGCCACGCCCAGCACCGCCACCGCACGCCCGTCCACGGCCAGCCACAGCGGCGTGCGCGCCTGCGCTTCCAGCGCGGCGGCGCTGTCGGCCAGCGGGGCCATGTCCACCCCTTCGCGCACCATCAGCCGCGCCGCGCCGATCAGCACCGCGCGCCCGTCCACGCGGCCCCGCAGGCCGAGGCCGGTCAGACTGTCGAACGCTTCGACCGAAGGCAGGTCCAGTCCCTTGTCTGCCGCCGCCGTGACCACGGCCCGCGCGATGGGGTGTTCGGACTGCGCCTCCAGGGCGGCGGCGAGGGCCAGCGCCTGCGCCTCCTGCCAGCCGTCGGCCACCGCCAGGTCGGTCAGCACCGGGCGGCCTTCGGTCAGGGTGCCGGTCTTGTCGAAGGCCACAAGCTTCACCTTCTCCAGCCCCTGAAGCGCGCTGCCCTTGCGAAACAGCACGCCCAGGTCGGCCGCGCGCCCCGTGCCCACCATGACCGAGGTCGGCGTGGCCAGCCCCATGGCGCAGGGGCAGGCGATGATCAGCACCGACACCCCGGCCACCAGCGCAAAGGTCAGGTCCGGGCCAAAGCTCAGCCAGCCCGCCACGGCAACCGCCGCCACCACCATCACCGCCGGGACAAACCACAGCGTCACCCGGTCCACCAGCGCCTGAATCGGCAGCTTGGCGCCCTGCGCGGCCTCGACCATGCGGATGATCTGCGCCAGCACCGTATCGGCGCCCACATGGGTCGCGCGCATGACCAGACTGCCGGTGCCGTTGACCGTGCCGCCGGTGACCCGTGCGCCCGCGCCCTTCTCCACCGGAACGGGCTCGCCGGTGATCATGCTTTCATCGACATAGCTGGCGCCCTCGGCCACCTCGCCATCCACCGGCACGCGCTCGCCGGGGCGGATGCGGATGTGATCCCCGGGCTGGAGGTCGGAAAGCGGCACCGTGACCTCGGCCCCGTTGCGCAGCACGCGGGCCTCGCGCGGTTGCAGGCCGACCAGCCGGGCAATGGCCGCGCCGGTGCGCCCCTTGGCCCGCGCCTCGAGCCAGCGGCCCAGCAGGATCAGGGTGACAATCACCGCCGCGGCCTCGAAATACACCGCGCGGGTGCCTTCGGGCAGCACGCCGGGGGCGAACAGCGCCACCACCGAATAGGCCCAGGCCGCCGACGTGCCCAGCGCGACCAGACTGTTCATGTCCGGCGCCCGGCGCCAGAGCGCGGGAAAGCCGCGCAGGTAGAAGGCGCGGCCGGGCCAGAACAGCACCAGCGTTGTCAGGACGAACTGGATCATCCAGCTTGCCTGCATCCCGATGGTGTGGTGCACCCAGTGGTGGAAGGCGGGCACCACATGCCCGCCCATTTCCAGCACGAAAACCGGCAGGGTCAGCGCCCCGGCGATCAGGAAATTGCGCCGGACGGCGGCGGCCTCGGCGTCATGGCGGGCGGTGGGGCTGACGGGGGTTTCCCCCCCGTCCGCGGGCTGCGCGGGATAGCCGGCCTCGGTGGCGGCACGCGCGAGCGTCTGCGCCGTCACGGCCCCTTCCAGAACCTCCACCCGCGCCTGTCCGGCCGCCAGGTTGACCGCCGCCGAAACCACCCCCGGCACCGCCAGCAGCGCCGCTTCCACCCGCGCCACGCAGGAGGCGCATGTCATCCCGTCCAGCGCCAGTGTCAGGTCGCCACGCCGCGCCGGGTAGCCCGCCGCATCCAGCCGTTCGACCACCCCCTGCACCGTGGCCGGGGACGCAAGCGTCAGATCGGCGGTCGCATTGGCCAGATTGACCGCCACATCCGTCACGCCCGGCTCGGCCTGCACCGCCGCCTCGGCGCGGCGCACGCAGCCGGCGCAGTTCAGCCCGTCAAGTTGCAGGCGCAGTCTCTGGCCAGTTGCGGTTGCGGTTTCCATGACATGCTCCGTAGCTTCGACGGGAAGTCACATAGCCCTTCCCGCAACTGGAAGGTCAAGCACCCACTTGCACGAACCCCGCCGATCCCCCATCCTGAGCGGGAGCGGCGGCACCGGGCCGCCTGCGCGGAACCGACACCCACCATGGCGGCCATGCCTCTCACCACACTGCGCGCGCTTTCCCTGACCGTCCTGGCCCTGATGCTGCCGGGCGCGGATGGCGCGCGCGCGGATTTCTACATCTGCAACGACAGCTTCGACGTGGTGAACGTGGCCGTTGGCGACAATTCCGGCGGGACCATCCGCACCCGCGGCTGGTGGACCATCGGTCCGAACCGCTGCGCCACGGTGATCCGCGGGCGGCTGGAGGCGCGGTATCTCTATGTCTTCGCCACCGATGTCTTCGGTCAGGCGCTGCTGGACGGGGAAACCGAACTTTGCGTGCTGGACGGGCGGTTCGACATCACCGGCGGCGATGACTGCTGGGAGCGCGGGCATATTGGCGCGCCGTTTCTTGAGATCGACACCGGCGATATCGAGGGCTGGACCCTGTTTCTGGGCGATACGCCGTCCTGAACCCGGGCGCGCACCCGGCGCTCAGGTCTTGGACCTGTCGTAACGCTCGGCGTGCGGGCCGCCGTATTTCTCGGGCTGGTCACCCTGCTTGGTCACCGGACCAACGCTGCCCGCAGCACCGCCGCTGTTGATCAGCACGGTCGCGCCCGAGATCGCCACCCCCGACGGCCCGATGGTGATGAAACTGCCCCCGGCCTTGAGCGTCAGAGTGATACCGCTTTCGACGACAAGGTTCATGCCCGCCTTCACGTTCATGTTGCTCCCGGCGGTGAGCAGCGTGTTCGACTTGGCCTCCAGTCGCGCCGAACCGCTGGCCGAGGTGCAGAAATTGCCGGTGATGGCCGTCACATCGTTGCCGCCGACCTTTGTGGCGCGGGTGGCGCCGACATCCAGCGATTGCGAGGCGCCGATCTCCTTGCGTTCGTCGCCGACCACCTTGATGTCGCGGTCCTTGCCGATGTGGAGCGAGTCGGACTCGTCGATCTCGCGGTGCGAATTGCCCTCGATGTGCCAGGTCATGTCCTTCTTGACCACGGCATTGAAATACCGCTGGGCGTGCAGGAAGATTTCCTCGGCGTCGTCCTCGTCCTCGAACCGCAATTCGTTGAAGCCCGATCCGGTGTGCGAATCGGACTTGAACGTCGTCCGGGTCTTGTGGTCGGGCAGTTCATAAGGGGGCTCGTTCTTGCCGTTGTAGACGGCGCCGGTGACGATGGGGTGGTCGGGGTGGCCTTCGATGAAGTCCACCACCACCTCCATGCCGATCCGCGGGATCACCATCGCGCCCCAGCGAGCCCCCGCCGCGCTTTGCGCCACGCGGCAATACATGGAATCGGCCCCTTCCCTGTCCCAGTGAAAGCGCACCAGGATACGGCCGTATTCGTCAACGTGGATCACCTCACCCTTGGGGCCGACAACCACGGCGGTTTGCGGGCCATTCACCTTCGGCTCGGGCTGGCGGCGCGGCGGGGCAAAGGGCGCATCGTCCGGCACAAGACTGTAGCTGCCGACATAATCGGGGCCCGCCGCTGCACCGCCCCCGCCGGAGCCATAGGACTGCGAGTTGTAGGTGTGGTTCGCCGCAACGCAGAGAAACCCCTTGCCGGTCACGTCGGGGATCTCCTCGCCGCTGACGCTGACGCGCATGCCCGCGGCAAGGGACATGCAGTCCCCCACGGCGTGATGCACGATATCCTGCCCGCGCTCCTGGTTCAGGCGCAGTTCGGCAAAATCCTTGCCCTCGCCCTCATCAAGATAATAGCCGGGGAAATCATACCCTTCGAGCGGGCCGCCCGAGCGGCTGCCGGTATCGTCCGAATGGGTGGCGGCCATCCCCGCATCCGGGGTCTTGAAATTGTAATCGGTGACAACGATCGTGTCGGTGGTCAGGTTCCGTTCGGGGCACCAGTCGGTGAAATGCTCCTTGTCGTACTGGTGGTATTGCTCCGACCCGAAGAAGGGTCGCTTGCCGCCCTCGACCGCCTCGAACGTGTCGATCACATCGGTCAGCACGAGCGTGTGGCCGGATTTGTCATGCTTGAAAAAGTAGCTGATGCCGAAACGTTCCAGCATGCGCAGGATGAAATCCAGGTCGCTTTCGCGATACTGCACCGTGTATTCAAGCGGCGGGTAATTCCCCTGCACTTCGACCTGAAACGGCTCGCCATATTCGTTCAGGATCGTGCTGACGATCTCGACAACCGTCTGTTCATGAAAAATCCGCTGGTTGCGCCGATACTTGGCCCGCCACAACCAGGGGCGCAGGAACAGGTGATACTTGATCCCGTTCTCGGCCACCCCGCCCCATTGCGACTTGACGACGATCCCGTCGAACGACCGTTCGCCCTTGGTGCGCGTGGTCAGGTCGATCCGGGCATGGGTGCCGATCAGCTTGTTGATGTCGACCTCGGGGTCCTTGGACAGCGCATCGACATGAAAGGTGAACAGGTCATTGACAAACTCGGTCCCCGAAAAACGCATCAGGAACAGCTTGTTGTCGCCAAAAACCGTATCGAGTCTGCCTTGACGGTCGGATTGCCCAAGCTCTTTGTTCATGATCACAACTTCCGAAGGGCCCAAATCCAAAGTGAACCACCGAAGCGGCAATCCTGTCAAGGAAAGCCTCTGCCATGATCGTTTGGCAGCGCCGCCACGGGTGGCAAAACGCATCGGCGCCGCGTGTCAGTCGGTTGACACCGGCACTGACGTCAGCGTGATGCTGATCGGTTCATCGCCTCGCCCGACATCGGACAGCAGAAACCGCCAGAAATTCGGCAGTTCCGACGCGGGCAAGGCCACATCACGCCCGATCAGGTTGATGGTATCCAGGGCACGGTCCGAATTCAGGACCAGCAACAGCACGCTGTCGGCAATATCGGGGTTCGGCTGTGCGGGTTCATGGAACAGAAGGTCGGGCTGTGTGAACCGCACCGTGTCCGCGCCGTCGCGCAACACGCGATGGCTGAGGTTCTGCATGGCGCCGCTGTGCTCGAACATCAAGAGGCTGGTCACCTCGCCGGTTGCGCCACCGGCGGCGCCGGAGAGGGTATCCCCCTCGTCCAGTGTTTCCTGATCGACACGCACACTCAGTGCGCCCAGCGCGATCCGCGGCCCGGTGTCCCGCAGGTCATTGAGGAACCCCAGAAGCGAACACTGCCCTTCACGCAGCGGAACGTAGCTCAGGCTGGGGCGGTAGCCGTGCGTTTCGGCGAACTCGGCCAGCAAGGGGTTGAACGCCACCGCGCGCCGTCCGAACCCTTGCAGGGTGATCGTATTGGCGGCCGCGTCCACACTGGCGACCTGGACATACGCGCAGTCCTCGACCGGGTCGGTTGCGGCGATCCAGGCGACCTGTTCGGCGCTGTCGGTGACGGGGACCTCGGCCACGGGCTCGGAGCTGTCGTCGAACGGCAGGAGCCCGGCATACCACGCCCCGCCCGCCAGCGCGCCACCGACCAGCACGACCGAGAGCAGCAGCGCCGGAATCGCCGACCGCTTGCGCGGTTTCTCTGCCCGGTCTCCCGGCAGGGGCCCGGGCGGATGCGACGGCGCGGCACTGCCGAAGGGACTGTCACCGGCATCGGGCGGCGTGGTCTGCACCTGCCCCGGCGCGGCGCTGCCGGACTGGCCCGGCGCCACCGAACCCGGCACAACCGGCCCCGGGCCCATGCCGACCGGGCGATCGGCCAGAACAGTCGCATCGCCACCCGCGCCCGGCGGGCGGCTGGACGGGCCGCCGGGGGGCAGGCTCTGCCCCGCCGCCGTTCCGGGCGGCACCGACCCCGCAGGCGGCACGCTCGTTCCGGCCCCCGGCGGCACCGACGCCTGCGGGTCCAGCATCTGCTGCACCGTGGCCAGCACCTCGGCCATGCTTTCGGCGCGGTTGGCCGGGTCCGGCTCCAGCATCCGCGACAGCAGCGGGCGCAACTCCTCGGGGACCCCATCAAGGTCCGGCACCGAGGTCCGGCTGCGCACCGCCTCGGCCAGGTTGCTGCCCATCTCAAGCGGCGCGCCACGCGCCAGCGCTGCCGCCAGCAGGCCCAGGCTGTAGACATCGGCCTGCCCGGTCACCACGCCGTCATACCAGCCGAACTGCTCCGGGGCGACATAGGCGTATTTCCCCGCGAACTGACCTCCGATCAGGGTGCCGCCGCCCGGTGTCGCCGCCTTGGCGATGCCGAAGTCGATGATCTTGGCGTGTTCCACATTGCCGTCGGGCAGGATCACGTTGTCGGGCGACAGGTCGCGGTGCACCACGCCTGCGCGATGCGCCGTGTCCAGCCCGGACGCCACGCGCCGCAGCAGTCGCAGGACACCATCGACAGGCATCGGCCCGGCATCAATGATGTCGGTCAGCGGCTGGCCATCCACGTATTCCATCACCAGACAGGGGCGCGAGATCCCCGGGTCGATGGTGAACACCTCGTAGCGCACGATCGCCTCGTGGGCGAGGCGCCGCAGCACGGTCGATTCCTTCTGGAAGAGCGCCAGGATCTTGCGGTCATGGGCGAGCGCGGGCAGCACGACCTTGATCGCCACGATCTCGTCGTTGTGGATGTTGACGCCGCGATAGACCTCGCCCATGCCGCCGGTGTTGATGTGCTCCAGGATCTCGTAGGTGCCGATGATCTGGGTGCCGGGCTCGACCTCGATCGGCGAATTGGTCACATGCATGTTCGTCGGCGCCCTTGACGCGCGCGGCGCGCCGGTGCCCGCAGGCGCCCCGGTTCCGGCGGGCGGATGCTGTTCGCCTTCGGTCGGCTGTGGCGCGGCTTGCGGCGGAGCCACAGCGTCCCCGTTGCCGTCCCCGTTACCGTTGCCGTCCCCGTTGCCGTGCGACGCCGCGTTCGGGTCATCGGGCGCGGCCGGTGCCGCCCCGGACCATTGCGGCGGCGCCGCGCCATCGTCGCCCTGATCCCCCGGCGCGGGCGGGACCGACGGAGAGCTTGCGGGTGGTGCAGACGGGGGTGGTGCAGACGGGGGTGGGACCGATGCGCCGGACGCGGGCGGTCGGCTCGGGCTGGCGCGGTCCGGCTGGTCCTGCGGCTGCGGCTCCGGCTGCGGCTGAACAGTGAACCCGGGGCGGGTCACCTCGCGCTCGCCCCCGCCTGCCCCGGACCCATCAGGCGGCGCCGAAGGCGGGCGCGTCGGCTCGTGCCTGCCGGGCGGGTTGCTCTTTCGGGGTGGCTGCGTCGCCATCGTCAAACTCCTCTCGCCGGCCAGGCGCCACGCGGCCCGCCAAACCCGCCATCACCCACCACTGTCTTCTGCGCGCAGCGCACGATCACGATGGTCACATTGTCAGTCGCGCCCCGGTCCAGCGTCAGTTGCAACAGCCGGTCGCAGGCCAGTTGCGGCGAGGCCCCCGTCATCATCCGCTGTATCTCGTGATCCGCAACGTGCCCTGTCAACCCGTCGCTGCATAACAGGAACGTGTCACGATCCTTGAGCGAGCCATAAACGCTGTCCAGATAGGCATTCGGCGAGACCCCGACCGCCCGCGTGATCACGTTCTTGCGCGGCCAGTTCTCGGCCTGCTCCGGCGAGATCACGCCCCGGTCCAGCAGCTCCTGCACTTCTGTATGGTCACGCGTCAGTTGCGCCAGGCGCCCGTCGCGGAGCTGATAGACCCGGCTGTCCCCGCACCAGACGCAGGCATAATGCGATTCATAGACCATCAGCGCGGCGACCGTGGCGCCGATGGTGACCCCGTCCATACTGGTCGAACGGTCCTGGATCAACCGGTTGGCAAGCTGGATACGGTCGATCGTGCGCGATTGCAGTTCATGCGCCGAAGCGACCCGCTGCACCGTGCGCACATTGTCGACGACCGCCTCGGCGGCGAAATCGCCGCCGTAATGCCCGCCCATGCCATCGGCGACGAGCCAGACCCCGCTTTCTCCCGCCGCAAGGAAGCGATCCTCGTTATAGTCGCGGATGCAGCCCTGATGTGTCACCGCGCCGGTTTCGAAACGGAACCTCGAGTCAACAGTCATGCGAAATCCTCTCCCCGGTCGGGCGCAATGCAAGGTTCTGACGCGTTACGGCGCAGGTTGAATCATGTTGCCTGACACCGCAACATGAAAGCGAAAACATCCGGGTCCGGCAGGCCGGTGACACTGATGACCTGCGCGCCGCAGCCTTCGGCGCTGGGCGCGCCCTGGTCATCACGCACCGCCCCGGCCGCCATCCCGCCGGTCCACCAGTAGCTGCGCCCGCTGGCGGCCAGCGCGTGATCGGCCTGGCTCAGGTCATGCCACATCTCGGCCAGCCCGCCGTAGCCGGCCTGCGCCCAGAGCGGCTGCCCCGGCGGGACGGCGGCCGCCTCGGCGTATTCCGCGCGCGTCCGGGGGCCGGGCATGGCGCCAAGCGCCGCCTCGACCGGGGCCAGATCGGGCGCCTGCCGGAAGTGCAGCGCGCGCTCGGCCAGCGCGCCATACCAGCGATGGTCCGGCGCGCCGATGGTCGGCGGCGGCAAGGCACGGGCGCGCGCGCCGCCCAGCAGCAGGGTCAGCGGAAAGCGCCGCCCCAGCCGGTCCGCCGAGGGCACCAGCACCCCGGTCAGAACCCCGATCTGCGTGCTTTGCAGGTTGTTGGCGGCAAAGCTGCGCGCGTCCTCGAACGCCTCGGCGCCGATCCAGAAGAACCACGCCGGGGCCGAGATATAGGCCTGGTCCCAATGCGCGCCCAACACCTCGCGGCTGCCGTTCATGACCCGCGACAGCCAGTCCTCGAGCGGTCGCTGCAGGGGTCGCGGAACGTTGCGGGTGATGAAATCACCCCGCGCCGCGAGCTTGCCGAACAGCGCCATTTCCACGGGCTCCGGCTCCGGCTCGGGGGCGGGCGCTGGTTCCGGGGCCGGGTCGGCGGCTGCAACGGGGGATGGTGGTGGCTCGGCCACGGCCGTGGCACCGTCGCTCCCGACCGCGCCCGGCGCGGCCAGATAGGGCGCGCCGTCATCCGCTGCCGCGCGCAAGGTCGCCGCGTCCCAGGGGTCGGATGCGGTGATGCCCTCGGCTTCCTCTGCCGCCTCGGCCTCGGTGTCCCGAGCGTCCACGGGCGGGGCATCCCAGACCGACCGCGCATCCGGGGCGGTGGTGTCCTGCGGCAGTGGTTCGAGGCCATCTGCGTCCACATTCTCCGCAGGCCCGGCATTATCCGCTTCAAGGGACGCGGGCCGGTCGTCATCAAGTGCCAGCTCATCTGCTGACGGATGATCTGATGCGGGCGGATCGCGTTCCGCGCCTTCGGCGTCGGCGGCCCGAGGCGTGGCATCCGGGGGCGGGGCATCCGGGGGCGGGGCATCCGGGGGCGGGGCATCCGGGGCGGGCGCGGCCGCGACCTTCGGCGCCTCCCCGGACGTGCCTTGCGGCGTCCCCTCAGGCGCCGCCACCTCCGGGGTGCGCGCTGCAGGCATGGACTGGCGCAGAAGCAGCGGGGCGTTTCCGGCGCCGTTCCCCTCGCGTGCCACTGCAGGCGCCGGCGCCCCCTCCGCATCCTCCGCGGCAAGGGCATCTTCGGCCTCGGCGACACGGTCGCTGCCGGACAGGGGCAGCGGCGCCTCGGCGTCTGGCCCGGCGTGTGGCCCGGCGTCGGCCTCGGTGTCTGGCCCGGTTTCGGTGCCGCCCCCGGACCCTCGGTCTGACAGCGGCTCCGCCCCGACCGGGTGGCCCGCGTCTGCGGTCACGCGCGCGGCTGCTGCGTCGGCGTGCGCAGACTGCGCGGCGGCGGGCGCATCCTCGGCCGTGTCGGCATCCGCATCCGCAGCCGCATCCTCGGACGCATCCTCGGGCGCGCCCTCGAACACCACCTCGGGCGTCGGCGCGGCGTCGGTGTCACGCGCGCCGTCGCCATCTGCGCCCTGAGCCGACGCGACAGGGTCGCGCCGGTCGTCGCCATCTTCGGTGTCCACCGGCCCGAACCGCCCCGACATCCCTATAGCCCTCGCGGACAGCGGAATTCCCAGAGCGATTCCAGAAAGAAGGGATTGAGTTGCGAATCCGAGTTCATGTTGTAGCTCACGTAGCGCCCTCCCACGGCCAGCCGGGTTTCCACCGCAGTGGCCGACACCCGCCGCGGCGGTCCGGTATTGATCAGCCGCATCAGCGCCCACGGCCCCGGCGACACCCGCAGAAGTGAATCGCGCCCGCGCAGTTCCGGGTTGAGCTGCAACGAGGCGCTGCCGCCCCCCCCTGCCGCAGGCCAGCCAATGGTGATCGGCAGGCTACCGGTCTGCTGCGTGGTGATGACCTGTCCGTCGACCTCCAGCAGCGCGGTCTCGACCTCGGGGTGCATCGCCGTCTGGCGGATGGTGATGTCAAACCCCGGGATTGACGAGCCGGTGGGGAAATAGGCATCGCGGATATCCGCGGCACGCTGGAACTGGCGCAGCGTTGCCGTGGACAGCCGGTCCCCCAGCGACGTGTCCGTGCGCCATGTCCATTCATTGCCCTCGACATCGGCATAGGCGGCCAGATTCTGGGAAAAGAACCGGTCGAACACGCCGTCCGGGGCGAACAGCCGGGCGAATTCCTGCATCGGCAGGTCACGGTTCGACTGCGCATTGAACGGGTAGTGATCGGGCACGATCCGCTCGCAGACCTGCGTGACCTCGGTGTTCAGCTTTTCGTTGAGCGTGGCCAGCGTGGTCCCGGCGGCGTCCCCGGCGAATTCGTCGATGGCGCCCTGCAGCAGGCGTTCGATCTGCTCGGGCATCCGCGAGGCATTGGCGCGCAACTGGCTGATCTGCGTGTTGAGTTCCTGATTGGCTTGCGTGGGCGAGCTTTGCGCCAGGATCAGCAAGGTCTGGATCTGCTGTAGGTTCAACATCAGCGTGTCGATATGGCGCTGCTGGCCGTCATCCTCGATCACATCGTGCCAGCGCGCGAACTGCGCCTCGACATTGGCACCTGGAAGCTGCGCCTCTGCACCGCCGCCGCCACGCTGAGCGCCACCCGAACCGCCCTGTCGGCGCAGGGCGTTGACGATATCAAAGCCGACGCGGTTGATACCGGTGACCTGCGAGGAAATGCGCCGCGTCACATGGTCGTCAACCACACGCGCGGCGGCGCTGTCGCCAAGCCCGGCGACCTGATCGATCCCGGCACCGAACCCGCCCTCCTGGTCGAAATTCGCGGTCAGCTGGGATTCCTGCGCCACCGCCTCGACCAGCATGACGATCGGCGAAAGCCGCCGCGTGGACGCAGTGGCAAGGACCGAGTAATTCGGCGAATCCGCCGTCATCGGGCGCAGTTTCAGATTGTCGAACATTCGGTTCCAGGCCGCGACGAAATCGACCGCATAGCGGTTCATGATCGCCGGACCCAGCCGCGAGAGCTGCCCCGAAACATCGAGGATCTCGCCCCGGTCCCCGAACACCCATTGTTCGCTTTCCAGCTTCTCGGCCACCTGCGCAAGCTGCGGCAGGAAGAGTTCATGAAAGCCGCGATAGGTATAGACACCCGGCACGGTCAATTCGGTCAACTCGCGCCCGTCCAGGGTTTCAAACACCACATCGGCATTCGGCCCGGCCCGGAAGCCGACCACGAAATCATCCAGATCGCGGGGCGCGGATGCCCCCTTGGCCAGCAGATAGGCGTGATCTTCCAGGTTCATGGTCGACAGCGTCTGCTGGGCACGGTCCACCAGCGCCGCGTTCAGATCGACCCGCACGCCGGGCGCGGAGCGGCGCGCCGACAATTCCAGCATCGTATCCAGATGCGTGGCCAGTTCCCGCCGCAAATCCCCCGCCGGGCCGCCGCCGCGATAGAGGTTCTGCTCCCAGTCGGTGACGATCCACCAGAACACGAACTCGTCGTCCGGGGCGGGCGCCTTGCCGCCCAGCAGCATGTAGACCTTCAGCGCCTCGTAGAGCGATATCACATCGTTGTTGGCGATATCCTCGACGATCCGCTCCTCGATCCGGAGCAGGATACGCGGCCGCAGCATGTGCTCCAGCGCGTCCCGATAGGCCGCGGTCGCCGCCGAGCGCATGGCCGAGCGCTGGCTGAAGCCGAAGCCTTCGAGAAAGCGGCCCCGATCGGTATCGTCGGCGTAGCCCATAGGCATTTCGCGCAGCATCTGCAGGTGACGCACAACCTGCGTCAGGTCCGGATCCGAGATTTCCACCGCTTCCAGATCGTTGAAGGCGGCGGTTTCATACTGCTTGGCCGCCGCCTCGGCGGCGCTGATGAGCGCGCGGTTGTTGTAGAAACTCACCCCCCAGAGCGCGATGCAGGCGATGGCGCCGACCGTCAGCGCACCGAACGTGCCATAGCGCAGGAACGCCTCGCGCCGTGCTGCCTTGCGGTCATAGGATACCAGCCCCGCCTCGGCGAAGATCACCTTGCGCAGCAGGTCGTGCAGGAAATAGCTCTTGCCCATGCCGGACTGGCCGCTGCCCGCGGCGATCCCGCCGAAGCTGCGTTCCATGGCGCCCAGCACCTGGTCGATGGGCGTGCCCTCCTGCGTGCCCGAGGTGAAGTAGAACCCCCGCAGCGTGGCGGGCACCCGGTAGCGCGAGGAGCTGAACACCTCTTCCAGGATCGCCTTCAACCGCTCGCGCAGCATGGCGAACTGCGCCGGAAAACCGAAGATGGCGATGCGGGCCACCGCATCGGGTTCCTCGTGCATGCGGTCGGTGACTTCCTCGGACAACCGCTTGCACAGCGCCTCGAACTCCGTATCGAACTCCTGCACCGTGGCGGCGCCGCGGTCGACCATGCCGAAGGTCGCGCCCCACACCTTTTGCCGACGCGAGGCGCTGAACGAGCCGAAGAACTCGGAAAACCCCGCCACCAGGTCGGCCTTGGTGAACATCACATAGACCGGCACGTCGATGCGCAGCACCTCGTGGATTTCCATCAGCCGGTCGCGCAGGGCGGCCGCATGGGCTTCGATCGACTCGGGCGTGGCGGTCAGGATGTCATCGAGCCCGATGGCCACGATCACGCCGTTGATGGGCTGGCGGGTGCGGTGTTCCTTCAGCAGGCGCAGGAAGGACATCCAGCTTTCGGCATCAGCCTCGGCGTCGCTGTCCTGGGTGGTGTAGCGCCCGGCGGTGTCGATCAGCACCGCATCCTCGGCGAACCACCAGTCGCAATAGCGCGTGCCGCCCGCGCCCGGCATGGCGCCGCCGGTCTTGTCGGCCAGCGGGAACTTGATGCCGGAATTCAGAAGCGCCGTGGTCTTGCCCGCGCCGGGCGGGCCGATGATGACATACCACGGCAGGTCATAGAGATAGGAGCGCGAACCGCTGGAGCGGCGCAGCACGTCGAGCGCCTCGGACATCTTTTCGCCCAGCGCCTCGCCGTCGCCGGTCACCTGCGGCTCGGCGATGGCCTCTTCCAGCGCCTTTTCGGCCTTGCGCGCCTTCAGCCAGCGCACCAGGTAGACCACCGCGACGATCACAAAGACCGGGATGATGATCAGCAGCCGCACCCAGACCGGATCGAACGGGTAATTCCCCGCGATGCCGATCAGCGGCCCGGCGAACCAGACCGCCGCGGCAAAGGCGATCAGGGCGATGACGATCAGCGCGTGCATCAGGATACGTTTCATGATCCCCTTCCCCCGTCAGTCCCGCAGCGCCGATTGCGTTTCCTCGCGGCGCAGCAGGATTTCGACCCGGCGGTTCTCGGCCCGGCCTTCGGCGGTTTCATTGCTGGCGATGGGCTCATCCTCGCCCATGCCCACGACCTCGACCCGGTCCGGGTTGTCCAGTTTGGCCACCACCATGTCGCGCACCGACTGGGCCCGCGCCACCGACAGTTCCTGATTGTTGCGGAAACGCCCGCGCCCGCTCAAGGGGACGCTGTCGGTATGACCCACGATCTTGATGTCGCCGCCCTCGCGGTTCAGCACCTCGGCGATCTGCGTGGCGATGGGTTCGAATTCGGGGCGCGCGTCGGCGCGGCCGCTGTCAAAAAGCACCAGGTTGTTGGCGATGATGGCGATGAAACTGCCGCGCGTTTCCACCTGCAGCGCGCCTGCCTCGATCTGCTCGCCCAGCCCGTCGCGGATGCGCTCAAGCTGCGGCGGCGGGGCGGCCTCGACCGCTTCGACAGCGACCTCGGCGCGCTGCGGCACCGCCGGCAGGGTAGAGGTGCGCACCAGCACCAGCCCGTCGCGCGGGTGCAGCGCGCGCAACTCGCTCGCGGTGGCATAGGCCTCGTCGGCGATCAGCATCCGCATCAGGATGTAGGTGCCGGTCAGCAGTGCCAGCACAAAGGCCGCCGCCACCCAGACCGGCAGCCGCGCGCCGTGACGCTTGGCGGCAATGGTCAGCCCCTGCCAGCGCGGGGCGATGTCGTCATCCTCGCGCGCACGGACCCGGCGCAAGGTCTCGTAGATCTGCCGCCGCACGCGCTGCAGTTCCACATCCCCCCCGGCGGCGCCGCGATACTGCCCTTCGAAGCCCAGTTGCAGGCAGGTCAGCATCAGTTCCAGCAGGTCATACTTCCGCACCGGATCCTGCAGTGCCTTGTCCACCTCCTGAAAGAACCCCACGCCCGAGGTGCGCCGCCCGAAGAACCGCGCCACCATGGCGTATTGCACCCAAAGGTGACGGTCGGTGCCGGGCAGGTTCTGCACGATGTCATCGGCGGTGCCGCAAAGCGCGTATTTCGCCACCATGGCGTCCTGCGGATCGGCGCCGGCTTCGATGGCGTTGCGTTCATAGGCGTCGATCTCGGCAGTGACATGCCGCATCAGCGGCTCGGCCTGCATGTCCACGACCTGACTGCGCAGCCGCCCGAACAGCACCAGAAGCCCCGCCGCCGCGCCCGTCAGCGGATTGGTGCCCGCCGCATGGCCGGTGGTACGCGCGCGCAGCGCTTCCTCAAGCGGGATCTTCTGCTTCGGCGCGGCAATCGGCGCCTGCTGGCCGCTGCCCAGTTCCGGAAAGAAGCCTTCCTCGGCGCGTTTGGCACCCATCCAGGCTTCGGCGGCGCCCTGGTCAGCCTCGAACCCGCGCGGCGCCGGGGCGCCGAAGCTTCCAGGGTCCGGCATGCCGCCAATCACCGTGCGCTGCGCCTGCGGGCGCGCGCCACCGCCTCCGCTGCCGGCGCCATGCTGGCCAGGCGGCGGACCGAATCCGCCCCCCCCCCCCGCGCCCCGCCGCCCCCCCCCCCCCCCCCCCCCCCCCCCCCGCCCCCGCCCGGCCCCCCCCCCC
>JAFIEE010000077.1 GCA_020832705.1 Paracoccaceae bacterium | reverse complement strand
GCGCAACCTCCCGCGCGCGCGCCAGCGCGCGCCCGGCCCAACGCCGGCCGGGGCGGCTTGCCCGCCCGGCGCCGGGGGCGGGGGAGAGCCCCATTCTCCGGTGCGCGCCGGTGGCGGGTCTGGTGGGTGCAGCCATGTCTTCGGGGGGAGTGCAGGCGCGGGGCTGCAAAAGCAGGACGCCGCCCGGCGGGACCGGACGGCGTTCGTGCGGGCGGCAGGGGCCGGACGGGCTCAGCGCTTGGAGAACTGGAAGCTGCGCCGGGCCTTGGCCTTGCCGTATTTCTTGCGCTCGACCACGCGGGCGTCGCGGGTCAGGAAGCCTGCGGCCTTCAGGGGCGCGCGCAGGGCCGGATCGTAGAGTTGCAGCGCCTTGGAGATGCCGTGCTTCACGGCGCCGGCCTGACCCGAGAGCCCGCCGCCCTTGACCGTGGCCATCACGTCGAACTGGTCGGTGACACCGGCCACCTGGAACGGCTGGCGCAGGATCATCTGCAGCACCGGGCGGGCGAAGTATTCGTTCATCGCCTTGCCGTTCACCACCACGCGGCCCGAACCGGGCTTGATCCAGACGCGGGCGACCGCGTCCTTGCGCTTGCCGGTGGCATAGGCGCGGCCCAGCGCGTCGCGCACGGGTTCGCGGGCGGGGGCATCCGAGGCGGCGGTGCCGGCCACGGCGTCCTTGAGGTCATCGAGGGATTTGAGGTCTTCGGCCATGGTCAGGCGCTCCGCGTGTTCTTCGGGTTCATCGACCGCAGGTCCAGCACTTCGGGCTGCTGCGCTTCATGGGGATGCTCGGCGCCGGCATAGACGCGCAGATGCGTCAGCTGGCGGCGCGAGAGCGGCCCGCCGGGCAGCATGCGCTTGACCGCCTGCATCACCACGCGCTCGGGGAATTTCCCTTCGAGGATCTGGCCGGTGGTGCGGCTCTTGATCCCGCCTGGGTAGCCGGTGTGCCAGTAGTTGGGCTTGTCGCGCTTCCTGCCGGTCAACTGCACCTTGTCGGCATTGATGATGATGACGTTGTCGCCCATGTCCATGTGCGGGGTGAAGCTGGCCTTGTGCTTGCCGCGCAGGCGCATGGCGACGATCGAGGCGAGGCGGCCCAGAACGATGCCTTCGGCGTCGATCAGGATCCACTTCTTGTCGATATCCGCCGGTTTCGCGGTGTAGGTTTTCATGTCAGACCCTATCGGCTGGGGTTAGGCGTGCCCGGGAGGGTTCCCGGGCGCGGAATGATGCCGTGTTTCTACCGATTGCGCCTGCGGCGTCAAGGGCGCGTTACTCTGATTAATCATGTGAAAACAGAGCATTACAAAATAGGTATTATTTTACCCCAAAGGCGCAATGGCGACGGCCTCCGCCGCGCCGAACGACCGAAGCCGCGACATCGGGCGCAGCCGGGGGTCTGGCGCGTGTTCAGGCGCGCATCCGCGCGCTGGTCGGATCATACATCGGCTTGAGGCTGGCGCGGGCACCGACACGGCGGCCCGCCACCTCGATCGCCCAGTCCGAGGCCAGCAGCGCCGCCGCCGCCTCGCCCTTGCACGGCACATAGCCCATGCCCACCGCAGCGCCCAGATGGTGGCCATAGGCGCCGGAGCTGAGGTAGCCCACCACCTGCCCGTCGCGCAGGATCGGCTCCTTGTGATAGAGCATGGGTTCGGGATCGTTCAGCAGAAACTGCAGCATCCGGTATTCGGGGCCGGTTTCGCGCCGCCGCAGCACGGCCTCACGTCCGATGAACGCGGGCTTGTCGGTCTTGACGGCAAAGCCCAGGCCCGCGTCGATCACATGGTCCTCGCAGGTGATGTCATGGCCGAAATGGCGGAAGGCCTTTTCGATCCGGCAGCAATCCATCGCGTGCATGCCGCACAGTTTCAGCCCTGCGCCTGCACCCGCCTCCATCAGGGTTTCAAACGCATGCACGGCCATGTCGGCGCTGACATAGACCTCCCAGCCCAGTTCGCCCACATAGGACACCCGATGCGCGCGGGCGAGGCCAAGGCCCAACTCGATCTCCCGTGCGGCGCCGAAGGGGAAGGCATCATTGCCGAAGTCATCGGGGCTGGCCGCGGACAGAACCTCGCGCGCGCGCGGGCCCATGACGGCCATCACCGCCTCGGCGGCGGTCACATCGACGATCGCCACGCGGTCCTCGCCCCGGTGACGCTTCAGCCAATCCTGATCGGCGGGGCGCGTGGCCGAAGGCGTGACCACCAAATACGCCGTTTCCGACAGGCGGGTGACGGTCACATCGGCCTCGATCCCACCCTTCGCGTTCAGGAACTGGGTATAGACGATCCGCCCCGGCGCCACTGCCACGTCATTGCCGCAGACCCGGTTCAGGAACGCCTCGGCATCCGGCCCTTCGACCCGGATCTTGCCGAAGCTGGACATGTCATACATGCCGACCCCGCTGCGGATGGCCGCAACCTCGGACGCCGTGTTGCCAAACCAGTTCTGGCGGCCCCAGCTGTAGCGGTATTCCTGCGCCTGCCCGGGGGTCGCATACCAGTTGGCGCGCTCCCACCCGGCGGTTTCGCCCATCACCGCGCCCTGGGCTTCCAGCAGATGATGCAGCGGTGTGCGGCGGATACCGCGCGCCGTAGCCTTTTGCCGAAAGGGGAAGTGATCGGCATAAAGCAGGCCCAGCGCCTCGGTCGCGCGCGCCTTCAGGTAGCGGCGGTTGTTCTGGAAGGGCTGCATGCGGGCGATGTCGATCTCGCCCAGATCGAAGGGGCGCGCGCCGTCTTCCATCCATTGCGCCAGCGCCATGCCCGCGCCGCCCGCCGACTGGATACCGATGGAATTGAACCCCGCCGCCACCCAGACATTCGCCGTCCCCGGCGCAAGGCCCAGATGATAGGCGTTATCGGGCGTGAAGCTTTCCGGCCCGTTGAAGAAGGTATGTATCCCCGCGTTTGCCAGCATGGGCAGGCGGTGGGTGGCCTTTTCCAGGATCGGTTCGAAATGGTCGAAATCGGGGGGCAGTTCGTCGAATTCGAAATCCGCCGGAATGCCGTCCAGCGCCCAGGGCTTGGCCACGGGCTCGAAGGCGCCCAGCATCATCTTGCCCGCGTCTTCCTTGTAATAGGCGCATTCATCGGGGACGCGCAGCACCGGAAGCTGCGTCAGGCCCGCAATCGGCTCGGTCACGATGTAGAAATGCTCGCACGCCTGCAGGGGCACCGAAACCCCGGCCATCAGGCCCACTTCGCGCCCCCACATGCCCGCACAGTTCACCACATGGTCGCAGGCGATATGGCCCGCCGCGCCACCCGCTTCCCAGTCCACGCCAGTCACGCGGTCGCCCTGGCGGTGGATGGCGCTGACGCGGGTGTTCTCGAACACCTGCGCGCCGCGCAGGCGCGCGCCCTTGACCATCGCCAGCGCAATATTCGCCGGGTCGCCCTGGCCATCGGTGGGCAGCCAGACACCGCCGACCACCCCATCAAGGTTCAGATGCGGGTAGCGGTCGGCAATCTCCGTGGGGCCGATCTCCTCGACCGGGACACCGAAGGCGCGCGCCATCGAGGCCAGGCGCAGCAACTCCTCCTGCCGTTCAGAGGTCAGCGCGACGCTGATGGACCCCACCTGCCGGAAGCCGGTGGAAATGCCGGTTTCCGCCTCCAGATTGCGATAGAGGTCCGCCGTATACCGCGCCAGTTTCGTCATGTTGGACGAGGCCCGCAACTGCCCGATCAGCCCCGCCGCGTGCCATGTGGTGCCCGAGGTCAGGCGCTTGCGCTCCAGCAGGACAACATCGGTCCAGCCAAGTTTCGTCAGGTGGTAGGCGACGGATGCGCCGATGACACCGCCGCCGATAATGACGGCGCGGGCGTGGGTGGGGATGCTCATGGGGTTCCTTTCAGACAATGGCATGCCCGGCGGCGCGCAGGCGGCGGGCGATTTCGGCAATATGCGCGGGGCCGGTTTCACAGCACCCGCCGACCAGCGTGGCCCCGGCGGCAACCCAGCCCATGGCATGATCGGCGTAGCGGTCAGGCGCCATGTCGCGCCGCGCGGTCAGCGCGTCGGCGGTGGGTTTCTCGCGCAGGAAATCCTCGGTGATCTGTTCGAAAGCGTTGGCCAGCGCGCCGAAGGGGCGGCCAAGGGCGGCCAGATGCGGCATGGCGGTATCCATGGCCTCGGGCGCGGAACAATTGGCCAGCAGACTGTCCACCGGCCCCAGCACCGGCGCCAGCGCGGCGATGGGCTCGCCCGAGCGCAGCACCGTGCCGTCGGTGTCGCTGATCGTCACCGACAGCCACAGCGGCAGGCCGTGGCGGGCGGCCACGGGGGCGGCGGCCTCGACAAAGGCGCGGGCATGGGCGACCGAGGCCACGGTTTCCGCCAGCAGGATGTCGCAGCGCGGGGCCAGCAGTTCGGCAACTTCGGCATAGGTCGCCACCGCCTGATCATGGGGGGGCATCTTGTCGGGGCGATAGCTTTGCACCAGCGGCCCGGTGCTGGCGGCGATCCGCCCCCCGCCGTGGGCGTCCCGCGCGGCATGGGCGGCATCAAGCGCCTGCGTCAACAGGTCTTCGAACCGGTCCTCGAGGCCCGTTCCCGCAAAGCGGTCCCGGTGCAGCGCATAGGTGTTGGCGGTGGCAAGCGTCGCCCCTGCGGCAAAGTAATCGGCGTGGATCGCCTGCACCAGTTCGGGGCGGTCCAGCATCACCTGCGTGGCCCAGAGCGGCGTGGGGCGGTCCCCGGCGCGGGCCAGCAGTTCCTGCCCCATGCCGCCATCCAGAAGGGTGATCGCACTCATGCCCGCAGCCTTTCATTCGCCGGGTCCCAAAGCGGCGCGTCGCCATGGACCGTGGCGGGGAAGCGCTGACCGAAGATTTCCACCTCCAGCCGCTGGCCCGGCACCACCAGATCGCTGCGGAGCATGGCCTGCGCCACCTGCGCGCCGACGCGGACGCCCCAGGCGGCGGATGTCACCTCGCCTACCAGCGCGTCACCGGACCACAGGTTCGCCATATAGGGCGCGTCGGCCTCGGCCCCGTCGATGGTCAGCATGGCAAAGCGCTTGGCGGGTCCGGCCTGCTTTTCGGCCAGGAGCGCGGCGCGGCCCGGAAACTCCGGCTTGGACCAGTCGATGAACCGCTCCAGCCCGGCGCCGATCAGGCTGTAATCGGTGGACAGGTCCTGCTTCCAGGCGCGATAGCCCTTTTCCACCCGCAGACTGTCCAGCGCCCACATGCCGAAGGGCTGCGCGCCGCCTTCCATCACCGCCGCATGCACCTTTGGCCCGTCATCGGGCGCGCAATGGATTTCCCAGCCCAGTTCCCCGGCAAAGGACACTCGCGCCAGGGTGGCGGCGCAGCCCGCCACCGTGACGCCGAACTGCACCGACAGCCACGGGCGCGTGAGATCCGCATCGGTCAGCGGCGCCAGCACCGCGCGCGCCCTGGGGCCGGTGACCAGCAGGCAGGTGGCGTCTTCGGTCCAGTCCTCGAACACCACGCCTTCGGGCAGGCCCGCGCGCAGCACATCGGCGTCATGCCATTGCGCCACGGCCGCCGTGATCAGGCTGATGCGGTCCTCGGCCTCGGGGATGACGCTCATTTCGGTGACGATCCGCCCGCGCGCATCCGGGAAATAGGCCAGCCCGATCCGCCCCGGTTGCGGCAGGCGCGACGGCGTCAGCCGGTCCAGATGCGCCCGCGCGCCGGGACCGGACAGCCGGAAGCGCGAAAATCCGCAGATTTCCAGAACGCCGCAGCCATCGCGCACGGCCTCGGCCTCGGCCCTCACGCGCGGCTCCCAGGGGCCGGAGCGCTCCCAGATATGGGTGCTTTCCTCGGAGGTGTCATCGCCCGGCGCGGCGAACCATGTCGCCCGCTCCCAGCCGTTATAGGGGGCGAACTGCGCGCCAAGCGCCTTCATCCGTCCATGCAGGGGCGAAACCCGCTGATCCGCCCCCGCAGGCCAGCGGTGACGCGGGAAATGGATCGCATATTCGTGGCCGTAGATCTCGATCGCCTTGGCCAGCGCATAGGCATCGTCGGCGTGTTCGGTGAACCGGCGCGGATCGCAGGACCACATGTCCCATTCGGTGCCGCCCTCGGTGATCCATTCGGCCAGCACCTTGCCCGCGCCGCCCCCCTGGGCAATGCCGAAGGTGAAGACGCAGGCCTCGAACGCATTGGGCACGCCGGGCATGGGGCCCAGCAACGGGTTGCCATCGGGGGCATAGGGGATGGGGCCGTTGATGACCTTTTCCACGCCCACACTGCCCAGCAGCGGCACGCGGGCCATCGCATCCTCGATATACCATTCCAGCCGGTCCAGGTCGTCGGGGTAAAGCTGGAAGCTGAAATCGTTGGGAAAGGGGTCGTCCGGCGTGACCCAGTGCGCGCGGCAGTTGCGCTCATAGGGGCCAAGGTTGAAGCCCGCCTTTTCCTGGCGCAGGTAATAGCTGCTGTCCACATCGCGCAGAAGCGGCAGCTTGTGCCCGGCCTCGGCCGCCCAGGCGGCGATTTCGGGGATCTGTTCGGTCAGCAGATACTGGTGGCTCATCACCGCCATGGGCACGCGCCGCCCGCCATAGGGGCGGAACCATTCGCCCACCTGCTGGGCGTAATATCCGGCGGCGTTGACCACATATTCGCAGCGGATATCGCCCTTTTCGGTCTGCACGATCCATTCGCCATTTTCGCGCCGCACGCCGGTGGCCGGGGTGAAACGCAGGATGCGTGCACCCCCCATCCGCGCCCCGCGTGCCAGTGCCTGGGTCAGTTGCGCGGGGTCGATATCGCCATCCGCCGGATCATACAGCGCGCCTTCAAGGTCATGGAGTTCGATGAACGGGTAACGGTCGCGGATCTCCGACGGCGCCAGAAGCTCCAGATCCATCCCCTGCGGGCGCCCCATGCCCACGGCGCGGGCGAATTCCTGCATCCGCTGGCGCGAATGGGCCAGCCGGATGGACCCGGTGACATGGTAATTCATCGGGTAATCGACCTCATCGCCCAGACGGCGGTAAAGCTCGGTCGAGTAGCGCTGCATGTTCATGATCGACCACGAGGCCGAGAAGGTCGGGCAATTCCCCGCCGCGTGCCAGGTGGAGCCTGCGGTCAGTTCGTTGCGCTCCAGCAGCACGCAGTCGGGCCACCCGGCCTGCACCAGATGATAGAGCGCCGAGGCGCCCACCGCCCCCCCGCCGATGATCACCACCCGCGCGGTGGTCGGAAACGCGGCATTGTCCTGCGGTTCGGTCATGGTCAGGCTCCTTTCAATACACGGGCGGCGAGATCACCCAGACGGCGACCGCCGGGGCATCATGGGGGTTTTCCCAGCGCAGCGATTCGCCGCGCGTGCGGAAACTGTCGCCGGGGCCGATCTCGAAACGGTCCTCATCCAGCCAGACCACCAGCCGCCCCTGCACCAGATGCACGATTTCCGTTGTCGGTCGTGCATGGGGGTCGGCGCGCCGGGCGCCGGGGGCAAAGGTCGACAGGATCACCTCGAAGTCGTCGGTCAGATCGGGGGACAGGAGTTCCTCGTGCAGCCCGGTGCCGGGGTCCGAGATGGTCCGCCGCGCCCCGTGCCGGACAATCCGCCCGGCCTCGTGGGCGGGGGCCTCGGCGGTGCCGAAAAAGGCCGAGAGCGGCACGTCATAGACTGCTGCAAAGGCGCGCAACTCGGTGATGGTGGGCGCCGAGATGTCGCGCTCCACCTGGCTGAGCCAGCCGACCGAGCGCCCCATGCGCGCCGCAAGCACCTGCAGCGTCAGCCCGCGCAGGCGCCGCAGCGCCCGCAGATCGGCGCCAAGCGTGCGGGTCAGGGGCTTCTGGGGGGCGGCAGGGCGTTGCGACATGGGATCGGACTCGGGAGGTTGCCGGGTCAGAATATGATGTGGCGTGAAATTCGCAACGAAAATTTCACGAAAGCGCGTGGCGGCCCGCAGCGTGCCGTCCGGCACATGACCGCGCGCGGTGCCCTTGCGGCCGGGCTACGGGTCGAGCGAAAGGATCTGCAGGTCGGCGACATTGGTGCCGGTGCCGCCCGTCTTCAGCAGGTCGCCCGCCAGCGCCAGCGCGCGGTAGCTGTCGTTGTTGGCCAGAAGCGCCGCCGCATCGCCCCCGGCGGCGTCGAGGCGCGCCAGCGTGTGCGGGTCGGTGATGCCTCCGGCGGCATCGGTCGGCCCGTCGCGCCCGTCGGTGCCACCCGACAGGAAGCGCCAGCCGCGCCCCCCGGGCAGCGCGCCCTCCAGCGCCATCGCCACCCGCAGCGCCAGTTCCTGGTTGCGCCCGCCGCGCCCGTCGCCGCGCAGGGTCACGGTGGTCTCGCCGCCGAAAAGCGCCAGCACCGGCGCACCGCGCGGGGCCTCCTGCGCAACCGCGCAGATGCGCGCCGCCGCTTCGGCGACATCGCCGGTCAGCGCGTCACAGATGATCTGCGCCTCGGGCCGCGCGGCGGCCATGGCATCAAGCGACATCCGGTTCGATCCGATCAGCCGGTTGTCGGCCTCGGGCAGGGGGGGTGCGTCCTCGGGGCGCTCCAGCGCCGTGCGCGCGGCTTCGGGCAGCGCCGCCCACAGGTCGCGGTCGCGCAGCAGCGCGCGCACCCCGGCCCGGGGCAGGATCGGCGCCACCGTCGGCCCCGAGGCGATCACCCGCAGGTCATCGCCGATCACATCCGACAGGATCAGCGCCACCACCCGGGCCGGGGCGGCGGCGCGCAAGAGGCCCCCGCCCTTGAGCCGTGACAGATGCTGGCGCACCGCGTTCATGGCGGTGATGTCCAGTCCGGCGCCCAGCAACACCGCGCTCACCGCCGCCTTGTCGTCCAGGCTCACGCCTGCGACCGGCGCGGGCAGGAGCGCCGAGCCGCCGCCCGAAACCAGCACCAGCACCGTATCGCCCGCTTCCGCGCCCGCGAGCATGTCCAGCACCGCGCGCCCCGCGGCCAGCCCGCCCGCATCGGGCACCGGGTGCCCCGCCGTCATCACCCGCGCCCCCGCCAGCGGCTGCGCGTTCTCGGCATTCGTGACCACAAGCGCAGTTGCCGGTGTCACCCCCGCCTCGGCCAGTGCGGTCAGGGCCGCGCGGGTCATTGCCACCGCCGCCTTGCCCACGCCCAGCACATGCACAGTCCCCTCCAGCGGCACCCCCGCCACCGCCCCCGCCACCGCCGCGCCGGGATCGGCGGCGCGGACGCCGGTTTCAAAAAGGGCGATCATTTCGGGGCGCGTCAGCGGCATTCTGGGTATCCGGTCGCAGGTCAGTCCCTTGTCCGCGCAGAATGGCGCGCAGGCAAGCCGTTTCTGCGCGCGGGGCTATGGCGGGGGCGGGGCGGGCTTGTTATGCAGAACGCCCGCGCCCTGTTTGGCGCGCGGGGCGTCACATCGTTCAGAGGAGTTTCTTGCCGCCATGTTTGACCTTACCGGGAAATCCGCTCTCGTCACCGGCGCCTCGGGCGGAATCGGCGCCGCCATCGCGCGGGCATTGCATGGCGCGGGCGCGGCAGTGGCGCTTTCGGGCACCCGCGAGGCACCGCTCGAAGCGCTGGCGGCGGAGCTGGGGGCGCGCGCGCATGTGCTGCCCTGTGATCTGTTCGACGCGGCGGCGGTGGATGCGCTGCCGAAATCGGCCGCCACCGCGCTGGGCGGGCTGGATATCCTGGTCAACAACGCCGGGATCACCCGCGACAACCTGTTCATGCGCATGTCCGATGACGACTGGGCGGCGGTGCTGGAGGTCAACCTGACCGCCACCATGCGACTGTGCCGCGCGGCGATCCGCCCGATGATGAAGGCCCGCTGGGGCCGGATCGTCAACATCGGTTCGGTGGTCGGGTCCATCGGCAACCCGGGCCAGGCGAACTATGCCGCCGCCAAGGCCGGGATGGTGGGGCTGTCCAAGGCGCTTGCCCATGAAGTCGCCAGCCGTGGCATCACCGTGAACTGTGTATCCCCCGGCTTCGTGGAAACTGCCATGACCGGCAAGCTGACCGACGAACAGCGCGCCGGGCTGATGGCCAGGGTGCCCGCCGGGCGCATGGGCACCCCGGACGAGGTGGCGGGCGCGGTGCTGTATCTTTCCAGCCCGGTGGCAGGCTATGTGACCGGCGCCACGCTGCATGTGAACGGCGGCATGGCGATGCTGTAACCGGCGGCCCGGAAGCCTGCTGAAAAGCCTTCGGGGAATCCGTTTGCCAAGCCGCGCGCATATGCTATAGGCGGCGTCGGATCGCGCCGGGGCAGCTCTTGTGCGCTGGTCGGCCTGTGGCGCGCCCGTGACGATGATCGGTGGCGCGCGCGGGCAGAACGAATCGCTCCACTGGAGCGAGGCACACCAACAGCCCGGGCCCGGCCCGGCACAGACAGAGGTACGAACATGAGCGACATTGCAGATCGCGTGAAAAAGATCGTTGTCGAGCATCTTGGCGTCGAGGAAGGCAAGATCACCGACAGCGCGTCCTTCATCGACGATCTGGGCGCCGACAGCCTGGACACGGTCGAGCTGGTCATGGCCTTCGAAGAGGAATTCGGCATCGAGATCCCCGATGATGCCGCCGAGACGATCCAGACCTTCGGCGATGCGGTGAAGTTCATCTCGGACGCGCAATAGGCGGCATGCAGCCCTGATGACGGGGCCGGATCGCCATCGGAACGGGCACCTTCGGGTGCCCTTTTCTTTTCGGGGGCGTCGTCGGGGTGTCGCCGCATGAGACGTGCCGCGCGGCGCGGGCTTGCCCGGCCAAGGCGCGCTGGGCTATCACGGCCGAAACGAGGGCAAGGGGCGGGGCGCGAAAATGCGGCGAGTGGTCGTGACGGGACTGGGGTTGGTGACACCACTGGCCGACGGCGTGGAAGCGAGCTGGTCGCGCCTGTTGCAGGGACATTCGGGTGCGGCGACGATCACCGCCTTCGACGCAAGCCACTTGGCCACCGATTATGCCTGCGAGGTCAGGCGGGGCGACGGGTCGGACGGGGCATTCGACGCCGACCGCTACATGGAGCCCAAGGAACAGCGCAAGGTCGATGATTTCATCCTGTTCGGTGTGGCGGCCGCCCAGCAGGCGGTCGAGGACTCGGGTTGGATGCCCGACGACGAGGAGAGCCGGCAGCGGACGGGCGTCATGATCGGTTCGGGCATCGGCGGGCTGAAGTCGATCGAACAGACGACACTGCTGATCCGCGACAAGGGGGCACGGCGTGTGTCGCCCTTCTTCATTCCGGGCGCGCTGATCAACCTGATCTCGGGGCAGGTGTCGATCCGCTATGGCTTCAAGGGGCCCAACCATGCGGTGGTGACGGCCTGTTCCACGGGCGCGCATGCCATCGGCGATGCGGCGCGGCTGATCAAGTATGGTGCGGCCGATGTGATGGTGGCGGGCGGCGCCGAGGCCGCGATCTGCGAGATCGGGATCGCCGGGTTCAATGCCTGCAAGGCGCTGTCGACCAAGCGCCGGCACGAGCCCGAGAAGGCCAGCCGCCCCTATGATGCCGATCGCGACGGCTTTGTCATGGGCGAGGGGGCGGGTGTCCTGGTGCTCGAGGAACTCGGCCACGCCAAGGCGCGTGGTGCGAAGATCTATGCCGAGGTTCTGGGTTACGGGATGTCGGGCGATGCCCACCACATCACCGCGCCGGCCGAGGATGGCGAGGGGGCGGAACGGTCGATGCGGGCCGCACTTGCCGATGCGGGGCTGGAGCCGGCAGCGATCGACTATATCAACGCGCATGGCACCTCGACCATGGCCGATGTGATCGAACTGGCTGCGGTCGAGCGGATGATGGGTGCGGCGGCGGGCAATTTGACCATGTCGTCGACGAAATCCGCCCCGGGGCTTATTCTGGGGGCGGGGGGGGCGATCGAGGCGGTCTTCTCGATCCTCGCGATCCGCGATCAGGTCGCGCCGCCGACGATCAACCTCGAGACACCGGCCGTCGAGACGGCGATCGACCTGGCGCCCCTTACGAAACGTGAACGTCGGATCGACGTGGCGCTGTCGAACTCGTTCGGCTTCGGTGGTACCAATGCCAGCGTGATCTTCGGGAAGGCTGGATGATGTGGAGGCATGTCGCCTCGAATGCGCTGAGTTTCTTCGTCGTACTGCTTTTTCTGGCAGGAGGCGCGGTGCTGTGGGGTGTGAACGAGTATTCCGCGGAAGGGCCGCTTGAGCAGCCGATCTGTCTGCAGGTGCCTGCCGGGACGAACATGCGGCGCGTCAGTGCCGATCTGGCCGAGCAGGGGGCGGTCTCCTCTGGCACGGTGTTCCTGATCGGGGGCGAATATGCCGACAAGACCCGGCGGCTGCGACAGGGCAGTTACCTGATCCCCGCCGAGGCCAGCATGGCCGAGATCGCGGATATCGTGACGCGCGGCGGTGCGAGCACCTGTGGGACGCAGGTGGTCTACACGATCGGCGTGGCCGATCTGCTGGCGCGGGTGCGCGAGCTGGATCCCGCGACCAGCCGGTTCCGGGAAGTGGTGCGCTTTTCGCCGCTGAGCGACGAGCCGCCGCCGGAATATCTGGCCGTGCGGGAGCGGGCCGATACGCAATATGCCGTTCTTGTGGTCGAAGGGACGACCGTGTGGCAGGTGGCCAGATCGCTGAATGCGCTGGACATCCTGCAGGGCGAGGTGATCGAGCTTCCGCCTGAGGGTTCGCTTGCGCCCGACAGCTATGATGTGGTGCCGGGCGCGCAGGTCGAGGCGCTTTTGGCGCGCATGTCGTCGGCACAGGCCCGGATTCTGGCCGAGGAATGGGCCGGGCGGGCGGACGGGCTTCCGCTGGAGACGCCGGAAGAGGCGCTGATTCTGGCCTCGATCATCGAGAAGGAAACCAGTGTGCCGGATGAGCGGCGGCAGGTCTCGAGCGTGTTCGTCAACCGGCTGAACAGGCGGATGCGGCTGCAGACCGACCCGACGGTGATCTATGGGGTAACGAATGGGGAAGGGGTTCTGGGCCGCGGGCTGCGGCGCAGCGAACTGGACACGCCGACGCCCTGGAACACCTATGTCATCGACGGGCTGCCGCCGACGCCGATCGCCAATCCGGGGCGGGCTGCGATCAATGCCGCGCTGAACCCCGATACCACGGAATACGTTTTCTTCGTGGCAGACGGGACAGGCGGACATGCCTTCGCCACCAATCTGGATGATCACAACCGCAATGTCGCCCGCTGGCGCCAGATCGAGGCCGAGCAGGCGGCAGCTCAGGCCGCAGCCCAGGCGGAGACGGCCGAGAACTAGGGCGGCGCACGGTAGGGCAAGGGCTTGGCAATCTGTCTGCGATATCGCATTGAGCCTCGTAAAATATAATAATTCCTGAGGGTTGCGTCCCGACCTTCAGGCAGGGGAGTTGACTTTTCGCCCCCTTTCGGCTAGTCTTCCACAAGTGATGGCATGATTGCGACAGCGGCCCCGGGGTGTGACCCGCGGCCGCTTTTTCTTTCCAGAGGGACGAGGGCTGCGGCCTGTCGGGGGACGCGCATGGACGAGACCGGGAACATCTGGCCACAATCCGAGGAGGGGCTGCAAGGCCATCTCAGGGATTGCATGAAGCTGGTCGTCACGGCGCGCGACCGGCTGGGCGTGCTGCTCGATCTGGCGCAGGTGCCGGAGGATGCGGCGTTGCGAGATATGGCCGACACGCATCACGAGCTTGAGAAGGCGCTGCGGCGCGTGTTGGAGGCGGAGGCCCGTTTGTATGATTTCACTTCGAGACAAGCCGGGAGAGACCGGCCCGGCCACATTGATTTCGACGCCATCCGGAACGAGATCGGGTGCCGCCTTTCTCGCCTCCGTGAGTGCTGCCGATCAGACTGACTTCCTCGAGAGCCTGACCGAGGCCGAACTTCTGGCCTTGCCCTACCTGTTCGACTTCTGGGCGCTGGAGCATCAGTTGCCGCCCGAGGGCGATTGGCGGAGCTGGGTGATCCTGGGGGGGCGCGGCGCGGGCAAGACGCGGGCCGGGGCGGAATGGGTGCGCGCGCAGGTCGAGGGGGCGCGGCCGATGGACCGGGGGCGCTGCCGCCGGGTGGGGCTGGTGGGCGAGACGATCGATCAGGCGCGCGAGGTGATGGTCTTTGGCGAAAGCGGGATCATGGCCTGCTCGCCGCCCGACCGCCGCCCGACATGGATTTCGGGGCGCAAGATGCTGGTCTGGCCGAACGGGGCCGAGGCGCGGCTTTATTCGGCGCATGATCCCGAAAGCCTGCGGGGGCCGCAGTTCGATTGCGCCTGGGTCGACGAGCTGGCCAAGTGGAAGCGCGCGGAAGAGACATGGGACATGCTGCAGTTCGGGCTGCGGCTGGGGGTGCATCCGCAGGTCTGTGTCACCACGACGCCGCGCAATGTGGATGCGCTGAAGGATCTGCTGGAGCGAGAGAGCACCGTCACCACCCATGCGCCGACACATGCCAACCGTGCGAACCTGTCGGACAGTTTCCTGACCGAGGTGCAGCGGCGCTATGCCGGCACGCGGCAGGGGCGGCAGGAACTGGACGGGGTGCTTCTGGCCGATGCCGAAGGCGCGCTCTGGACCACGGCGATGCTGGCGCGCTGTCAGGTGGACAGGCTGCCGGATTTCGACCGGGTTGTCGTCGCCGTCGATCCGCCGGTGACTGGGCACAAGGGATCGGATGCCTGCGGGATCGTGGTCGTGGGGGTCACGATGCAGGGCCCGCCGCAGGACTGGCGGGGGTTCGTCATCGAGGATGCCACGGTCGCGGCGAAATCGCCCGTGCAATGGGCCGAGGCGGCGATCGCGGCCTTCCGGCGGCACGGGGCCGAGCGGATCGTGGCCGAGGTGAACCAGGGCGGTGATCTGGTCGAGGCGGTCATGCGGCAGGTCGATCCGATGGTGCCGTTCCGCGCGGTCCGGGCGCAGCGGGGCAAGGTGATCCGGGCCGAACCGATTGCCGCGCTCTATGAGCAGGCGCGGGTGTTCCATCTGCGCGGCCTTGACCTGCTTGAGGACCAGATGGGGCAGATGACGCTGCAGGGCTATCAGGGCAAGGGATCGCCCGACCGGGTGGATGCGCTGGTTTGGGCCCTGCACGAGGCGATGATCACCCCCTCGCAGGCGTGGAACCGGCCCCGGATGCGGGCGCTTTAGCCCGGGGTGTTGCGCGGGGGGTGGCCCTTGCGCGCGGTGGGGTCGCCCGGTGTTAGGGATTGGGCGTCAGGTTGCCCCCAACAGCAGATCGACCGTCGGGCGGGATCGAGGAGCGGGAATGTTTGACTTTCTGAAGGGGACCGGGGCGAAACATGCGGCCGATGCGGCCGTGCCCGAGGTCAAGGCCTCGGCCGCGGGGCGGGTGATCGCCTGGGCCACGAACGGCCGCGTGGCCTGGAGCCCGCGGGACGTGGTGTCGCTGACGCGGGCGGGCTATAGCGGCAATCCGGTGGGCTTTCGCGCGGTCAAGCTGATCGCCGAGGCCGCCGCCGCCCTGCCGCTGATCCTGCAGGACCGCGAGCGGCGCTATGAGGAACATCCCGTTCTGGACCTGCTGGCCCGGCCCAATCCGGTGCAGGGTCGGGCGGAACTGCTCGAGGCGCTGTTCTCGCAGATCCTGCTGACGGGGAACGGCTATGTCGAGGCGGTGGCGGACGAAGGGCTGCCGGTCGAGCTGCATGTCCTGCGCTCGGACAGGATGGCGATCGTGCCTGGGGCGGACGGCTGGCCGGTGGCCTATGACTATGCCGTGGGCGGACGGAAGCATCGCTACAACATCGGCGAGGGGCCAGCGCCCGTCTGCCAGATCAAGAGCTTTCATCCGCAGGACGACCATTACGGGTTTTCCGCGCTGCAGGCGGCGGCAAGTGCCATCGATGTGCATAATGCGGCGTCGCGCTGGTCCAAGGCGTTGCTGGACAATGCCGCCCGGCCTTCGGGGGCCATCGTCTATCGCGGCGCGGACGGGCAGGCGGGGCTGACGCAGGACCAGTACGATCGGCTGGTGAGCGAGATGGAGAGCCAGCATCAGGGCGCGCGCAATGCGGGCCGGCCGATGCTGCTGGAAGGGGGGCTGGACTGGAAGCCGATGGGCTTTTCCCCCAGCGACATGGAGTTCCAGAAGACCAAGGAGGCCGCCGCGCGCGAGATCGCGGTCGCCTTCGGG
>JAFIEE010000076.1 GCA_020832705.1 Paracoccaceae bacterium | reverse complement strand
GCGCTGCCCCCCGCGGCCTTGCGGCCTCACCCCCCGGAGTATTTCCGGCAAGAAAATGGGGTGTCGATGACGCAATGGTTCATCAATGCGCGGCTGATCGACCCCGAGGGCGGGGTGGAGCGCACCGGCGCGCTGCGGGTCGATGGTGGCGTGATTGCCGAGGTGCTTGAGGGCTCTGCGGTGCCCGGGGGCGGGGCGCGGGTGATCGATTGTGCGGGCAGGTGTCTGGCGCCGGGGATCGTCGACATGGGGGTGCAGGTGGGTGAGCCCGGGGCACGGCATGTGGAGAGCTTTCGCTCTGCGGGCTGGGCGGCAGCGGCGGGGGGGGTGACCACGCTGATCGCGCGCCCGGACACCGACCCGCCGATCGACACGCCCGAGGTGCTGGAATTCGTCACCCGCCGCGCCGCCTCCGAAACCCCGGTGCGCATCCGGCACATGGCGGCGCTGACACGGGCGCGCGCGGGCCGCGAGATGGCCGAGATCGGGTTTCTGCGCGATGCGGGGGCCGTGGCCTTCACCGACGGGGCGCGGGTGGTGGAGGATACGCGGGTGCTGTCGCGCTGCCTGACCTATGCCCGGGGGCTGGGCGCACTGGTGGTGGGGCATCCGCAGGACCCGGGCCTGTCGCGCGGGGCCTGTGCCACCAGCGGCAAGTTCGCGTCGCTTCAGGGGTTGCCCGGTGTCTCGCCCATGGCCGAGCGGATGGGGTTCGACCGCGACATGGCGCTGGTGGAAATGACGGGCGTGGCCTATCACGCCGACCAGATCACCTGCGCGCGCACGCTTCCGGCGCTTGAGCGCGCAAAGCGCAACGGGCTGGATGTGACCGCAGGCGTGTCCATCCATCACCTGACGCTGAACGAGTTCGATCTGGCCGATTACCGGACCTTCTTCAAGCTGACGCCACCGCTGCGCGCCGAGGATGACCGGCTGGCGGTGGTGGCGGCTGTGGGTGCGGGGGTGATCGACATCATCTGTTCGATGCACACGCCCGCCGACGAAGAGAGCAAGCGCCTGCCATTCGAGGCGGCCGCCGCCGGGGCGGTGGGGCTGGAGACGATGCTGCCTGCCGCGATGCGGCTTTATCATGCGGGCGCGCTGTCGCTGCCGCAATTGTGGCGGGCGATGGCGCTGAACCCGGCGCGGCGGCTGGGGCTGCCGGGTGGGCGGCTGGCGGTGGGCGCGCCGGCCGATCTGGTGCTCTTCGACCCGGACGCGCCCTTCGTGCTCGACCGCTTCGCGTTGCAGTCCAAGGCCAAGAACACGCCCTTTGACGGCGCGCGGATGGAGGGGCGGGTGCTGGGCACATGGGTTGGCGGCGACCGGGTGTTTCCGTTCGGGGAGGGCTGAGCGATGCCGGAACTGCTGACGCCCTTGTGGCTGATCGGGGTGGCGGGGCTTCTGGGCTATGTGCTGGGATCGGTTGCCTTCGGGCCGCTGGTGGCGCGGGCGATGGGGCTGGGGGACCTGCGCGGAATTGGCTCGGGCAATATCGGGGCGACCAATGTGCTGCGCACCGGCAGCAAGGCGGCGGCGGCGCTGACGCTCGTACTGGACGGGGCCAAGGGGGCGGTGGCGGTGGGTCTGGGTTGGGCGGTGGCCGGCGCGGACGCGGCGCAGGCGGCGGGGCTGGCGGCGTTTCTGGGCCATATCTTCCCGGTCTTCCTCGCCTTCAAGGGCGGCAAGGGGGTGGCGACCTGGCTGGGGGTGGCGCTGGCGCTGGCCTGGCCGGTGGGGCTGGCGGCCTGCGCGCTCTGGGCGGCGGTGTTCGCGCTGACCCGGATCTCTTCGCTGTCGGCGCTGGTGGCGGCGGCCCTGGCGCCGGGGGTGGCGCTGGTCACGGGGCAGGGGGCGGCCTTCGCCGTGCTGGTGGCCATGGCGGCGCTGATCTTCTGGTCGCACCGGGGCAACATCGCGCGGCTGTTCGCGGGGACCGAGCCGCGCTTCGGGCGCAGGTGACGGGCCCTGTCACGGGGTCCTGTCACGGGTCCCTGTCACGGGTCCCATTCACGGGGTCCTGTCACGTTCGCGTTGGACGGCTTGAACCCGCGGCGCCTGCGCATAAGCTCAGGCGCAACCGGATCGGAGGGTCTGCCCGTGTTCTTGCGCTTCTCGCTTGTCATGCTGCTGTTGTTCGCGCGCCCGCTCTGGGCCGAGCCCGTCAGCCATTTCACCCTGGAAAACGGCCTCGAGGTGGTGGTGATCGAGGATCGCCGCGCGCCGGTGGCGGTGCATATGGTATGGTATCGGGTGGGCGCGGCGGACGAGCCGCCGGGGCGGTCCGGCATCGCGCACTTTCTGGAACACCTGATGTTCAAGGGCACCGAGACGCGTGACCCGGGTGAGTTTTCGGCCGTGGTCGAAGCCCAGGGCGGTCGCGACAACGCCTTTGTCAGCTATGATTACACCGGCTATTTCCAGCGCGTCGCCTCGGACCGGCTGGCCCTGATGATGGAGATGGAGGCCGACCGCATGGCCAACCTGTCCTTCACCGAGGCCGAATGGCTGCCCGAACGCGGCGTGATCCTGGAGGAACGCGGGCAGGTGCTGGAAAGCCGCCCCAACGCGCAACTGAACGAACAGATGCGCGCAGCACTGTTCCAGAACCACCCCTACGGCGTGCCGATCATCGGCTGGCGGCATGAAATGGCGGAGCTGACCGGCGATCATGCCATGGAGTTTCATGCCCTGCATTACGGGCCGAACAGCGCGATCCTGGTGGTGGCCGGCGATGTCAGCGCCGACGAGGTGCGCGCGCTGGCCGAAGAATTCTACGGCCCGATTCCGCCGAACCCGAACGTGGCGCGCGTCCAGCGCCCGATGGAGCCGCCGCATCTGGCCGAACGGCGGCTGGTGCTGGAGGATGCGCGCGTCGGACAGCCGTTTGTCAGCCGCATGTATCTGGCCCCGGTGCGCCAGAGCGGCGACCAGTCGGAAGCCGCGGCGTTGCAGATGCTGGCCGCGCTGCTGGGCGGGACGGCGCGGACCTCGGTGCTGGAGCGCGCGCTGGTGATCGACGCGGGCATCGCGCTGTCGGCCTGGGCGGGCTACATGGGCACGGCGCGGGATTACGGCATCTTCAGCCTGGGCATTGCCCCCGCCGATGGCGTGGACCTGCAGGAGGCCGAGGACGCGCTGGACCGCGTGGTGGCCGAATTCCTGGACACCGGCCCGGATGAAGCCGCGCTGGAGCGGGTGCGGGTGCAGATCCGGGCCTCGGAAATCTATGGCATGGATGACGCGCAGGCGCGGGCGCGCGAGTTCGGCACCGCGCTGAGCGTGGGCCTGACGGTTGCGGATGTGGAGGGCTGGCTGGACGCGCTGCTGGCGGTCGAGGCCGAGGATATCATGGACGCGGCGCGCATGGTGCTGGACCGCAACCAGGCGGTGACCGGCTGGCTGACCCCGCCCCTGACGGACGCGCAACAAGCGGAGGTGTCGCAATGACCGGGATCCTGTTGCACCGCGCCGCACTGGGACTGGGGCTGGGGCTGGGGCTGCTGATCGCCGCAGCCTTGCCGCTGCGCGCTGAAATCGACATCACGCCGGTGGAAACTCCCGGCGGCTTCACCGCCTGGCTGGTGCAGGAGGACAGCATTCCCTTTGTGGCGCTCGACATCCATTTCCGCGGTGGCGCCAGTATCGAGGACCCGGCGCAGGCGGGCGTGGTGAACCTGATGACCGGGCTGCTGGGCGAGGGGGCGGGCGATCTGGACGCGCAGGCCTTTGCCGAGGCGCGCGAGGCACTGGCGGCGCGGATCAGCTTTTCGGCGGGGCGTGACACGGTGTCGCTTTCGGCCCGGTTCCTGACCGACAACCGCGACGCGGCCGCGGAGCTGATCCGGCTGGCGCTGCACGAACCGCGGTTCGATGCCGATGCGGTGGAGCGGGTGCGCCGTCAGGTGCTGTCCAGCCTGCGCCGCGATGCGGTTGACCCGAACGCCATCGCGGGCCGTGAGTTCGCGCGGCTGGCCTTTGGCGATCACCCTTATGGCCGCCACCCGGACGGCACGCCCGAGTCGGTGGCCGCGCTGGACGGGGACGCGCTGCGCGCCGCCCACCGCGCCGCCATCACCCGCGACCGGGTGTATATCGGTGCGGCGGGGGACATCTCGCCCGATGATCTGGCGGCGCTGGTGGATCATCTGCTGGCCGACCTGCCCGAGGCCGAGGTGCCGCTGCCCGAACGCACGCCGTTCCAGGCCGAACCGGGCGTTCACGCGGTCGCATTCGATGGGCCGCAGACGGTGATTGCCTTCGGCCATGCCGGGATCGAACGCGACGACCCGGAGTTCCTGGCGGCCTTTGTGGTGAACGAGGTCTTTGGCGGCGGGCGGTTCGGCACACGGCTGATGCGGTCCCTGCGCGAGGAGCGCGGGCTGACCTATGGCGTGGGCAGTTTCCTGAGCAGCGGCGCGCTAGGCGAGAGCTATCAGGGGCGGGTGTCCACCGACCCGCAGCACGTGCCACAGGTGCTGGATATCCTGCGTGCGGAATGGGCTGCCATGGCGGCCGACGGGATCACCGAGGACGAGGCCGAGCGCGTGCGCACCTTTCTGACCGGGGCCTATCCGCTGCGGTTCGATGGCAACGCCGCTATCGCATCGATCATGGCCTCGATGCAGTTTCAGGGCTTCGACATCGACTATGTGAATCGGCGCAACGACATGGTGAACGCGTTGACGCCGGACGAGTTGAACGCCATGGCCGCGCGGCTCTACGACCCGGAGGCGCTGGTCTTCGTGATGGTGGGGGACAGCGGGGCGGAACATGACTGAGTTTGGCCACGCTCCCGCACCGACCGGGAGAAGCGCCCGCGAAGGGTGCCCCACCACCCGCCCCGGCACCCTTCGCGGGCGCGCGGGATGCGGGGATCGGGTGGGTGGCCCATGACGCGATGCGGGGCCACCCAAGATGCGCTTCGTCGCGGCGGCGAGATCGTATCCCCGGCCCGCGCGCATGCGCGGGCAGCGCCCTCGGGGCGTGCGGGGGCGGGCGGGTGGGCGCGGCCCGAGGGCGCTTTTGCATCGCCCGAATCGCCGCCACGCCGTGCCGGTCCGTGGATAGCGGCATGAGGGACCGCTTCGCACCGCGCCCCGGCGAATTGCGCCTTTCGGCGAAGGCGCAGGCCGATGCCACGCTCAGCTTCGTGGGGACGATCCGCAGCGACTGGCGGCTCGATGACTGTCCGAAGAACCTGCGCCGGGCCCGTGAACGTAGTGGCGGCAACGCGCGGCTGGAAATTCTGCCGCCGTATCGGCCGGCCCTGTCGGGACTGGCGCCCGGTGACGGGCTGGTGCTGCTTTACTGGATGAGCCACGCGCCGCGCGACCTGCTCCGCCAGCATCCGCGCCACCGTGACGCCCCCGCGGGCACCTTCGCGCTGCGCTCGCCTGCGCGCCCGAACCCGATTGCGCTGGCGGCTGTGCGTTGCGTGGCGCTGGACATCGCGGCGGGGGTGGTCGGCGTTGACGCCATCGATGCCGTGGACGGCACGCCGCTGCTGGACATCAAGCCCTGGCTGCCGACCGTCGATATCCCGCCGGAGGCGGCACGCGACTGATCCCTTCACGGATGGCGCGCCACCTGGCCCATGTCCCGCCTGGCCCATATCGGCGCCACCGCAGCGCGCGCATCGCGCGCGCTGCCCGGCCCAACCGGCGCGGTCCCCGCAAGGGGACTGTCGGCGGGCGGGAGCGCCCCCTGTCCCGGAACGCAGCGATTGAGCCGAGACGGCGGTTGCTGCCGGGCGCCCCGCACTTGCCGCACCCGCGATCACAGCCCCGGCCGCCTGCGAAGCACCCACCCGGCGTGCCGGGGCAGGGGCGGCTCAGCGGTCCTCGACCTCGATATAGTCCCGCCGTCCGGCGCCGGTGTAGAGCTGGCGCGGGCGGCCGATCTTCTGCTGCGGGTCGGCGATCATTTCCTTCCACTGGCTGATCCAGCCCACGGTGCGCGACAGCGCGAAGATCGGCGTGAACATCGAGGTCGGGAACCCCATCGCTTCCAGGATGATGCCGGAATAGAAATCCACGTTGGGATAGAGCTTCTTCTGCACGAAGAACTCATCCTCCAGCGCGATCCGTTCCAGCTCCTTGGCGACCTTCAGCGTCTCGTTGTCCTCGATCCCCAGCAGCGCCAGCACTTCGTCGGCGCTTTCCTTCATCACCTTCGCGCGTGGGTCGAAATTCTTGTAGACCCGGTGCCCGAAACCCATCAGCCGGAACGGATCGTCCTTGTCCTTGGCGCGGGCGATGAATTCGGGGATGCGGTCCACGGTGCCGATCTCGCGCAGCATCTCCAGACAGGCCTGGTTGGCACCGCCATGCGCCGGCCCCCAGAGGCAGGCAATGCCGGCGGCGATTGATGCAAACGGGTTCGCCCCGGAAGATCCCGCCAGCCGCACCGTCGAGGTGGACGCGTTCTGCTCGTGATCCGCGTGCAGCATCATGATCCGGTCCATCGCCTTGGACAGGATGGGGTCCACCACATAATCCTCGGCCGGGACGGCAAAGCACATGTTCAGGAAGTTGGCGGCGTAATCGAGGCTGTTCTTCGGATAGACGAAAGGCTGGCCGATGGAATACTTGTAGGCCCAGGCGGCGATTGTGGGCATCTTGGCGATCATCCGGATCGCGGCGACCTCGCGCTGCCACGGATCGCCGATATCCGTGCTGTCATGGTAGAAGGCCGACATCGCACCGACCACGCCCACCATGATCGCCATCGGATGGGCATCGCGCCGGAACCCGCGGAAAAAATACTGCATCTGTTCGTGCAGCATCGTGTGCCGCGTCACCCGGGTCTCGAAATCCTCGAGCTGCGCCGCCGTGGGCAGTTCGCCATAGAGCAGCAGGTAACAGACTTCGAGGAAATGCGACTTGTCCGCCAGTTGATCGATCGGATAGCCCCGGTGCAGCAACTCGCCCTCATCGCCGTCGATATAGGTGATGGTGGACTGGCACGCGGCCGTCGAGGTGAAGCCCGGATCGAAGGTGAACACGTCGCCCTCGGCATAAAGCTTGCGGATATCGATCACATCCGGCCCGACCGTCGGCGATTGCATCGGCAGTTCGATCGTCCTGCCGGCAAAGCTCAGCGTCGCGCTCGTGGGGTTTTCAGCCATGGCACGTCCTTTCCCTTTGGCCCGCGCGCGCGCTCGCGCAGTGCAGGCGGTCTGCGCCAGTCGGGCAGGGGCTGCGCCCCGGCCGTCAGGCAGTCACATCGCCGATCCGGGCCAGCGTTTCGTCACGGCCCAGCGTCGTCATCATGTCGAACACACTCGGGGTGGCCGTGCGCCCCGCAAGGGCCGCGCGCAGCGGTTGCGCCAGTTTGCCAAGCGCCAGTCCGCGCCGTTCCGCTTCGGCGGTCACGATCCCCTCCAGAACCTCACGCTCCCACCTAGCAGTTTGCAGGTGCGGCGTCAATTCCTTCAGTATACCACGGGATACAGCGTCCAGCGCCTTGGCCGCTTTCGGGTCGATGTCAAGCGGCCTGTCGGTCAGTATGAAGTGCGCCTTTTCAAGGATTTGCCCGAAACCTTTCGCACGATCCCGAACCAGCGGCATGGCCCGCCGCAACCCGTCACGCTGGGGGGCGGACAGGGGCGGCTGATCGGTCGCGGCGAGATAGGCCTCGATTTCATGCAGCAGCGCAGCATCGTCGCCCGCGCTCATGTGCAGCGCGGTCAGATGGTCCAGTTTCTTCAGGTCCAGCCGCGCCGGGGCGCGGTTGATGCCGTCCAGTCCGAACCATGCCAGCGCCTGCGCGTCGGTGAAGAATTCATCGTCGCCATGGCTCCAGCCCAGCCGTGCCAGATAGTTGCGCAGCGCCGCCGAGGGGTAGCCCATGCGCTGGTATTCCTCGACCCCCAGCGCGCCGTGACGCTTGCTGAGTTTCTTGCCGTCGGGGCCATGGATCAGCGGGATATGCGCCCAGACCGGCACGTCCCAACCCATCGCGTTGTAGACCAGCATCTGCCGCGCGGCGTTGTTCAGGTGATCGTCGCCCCGGATCACATGGGTCACGCCCATGTCGTGGTCATCGACCACCACCGCCAGCATGTAGGTTGGCGTGCCGTCCGAGCGCAGCACGATCATGTCGTCAAGCTGGTCATTGCGGATGCGCACATCGCCCTGCACGGCGTCCTGGATCACCGTTTCGCCGTCCAGCGGGGCCTTTACGCGAATGGCATGGGGGGCGTCGGGGTGGCTGGCCGGGTCGGCATCGCGCCAGGGCGAGCGGTAGAGGGTGGAGCGCCCTTCGGCCCGCGCGGCCTCGCGGAAGGCCGCGATCTCCGCGGGGGTGGCAAAGCACTTGTAGGCCGCGCCGCGGGCCAGCATCTCGTGGGCGACCTCGGCGTGGCGGTCGGCGCGGGCGGACTGGCTGATCGCCTCGCCGTCCCAGTCCAGCCCCAGCCAGCGCAGCCCGGACAGGATTTTCGCGGTCGCCTCGGGGGTGGAGCGGGCGCGGTCCGTGTCCTCGATCCGGAGCAGGAACTTGCCCCCGCGCCCGCGCGCGAACAGCCAGTTGAAAAGCGCCGTGCGCGCGCCGCCGATATGCAGAAACCCGGTGGGCGAGGGCGCAAAGCGGGTCACGACCGGGCGGGTGGCGGCGTCTGGCATCGGCGGCATTAACCTTTTCGTAACCAAGTCGGCGGTCAGATGACGGGGCAGGCGGGCGTGCCTGCCACGTCTTAGGGGTTCGCTCAGGGGGTGACAAGGGTGCGGGCGGCGGTGCGGACATTCGCGCAAGCTCCGGCGGATGGGCTGGCCGCGGAATGGCCGGTGCGCGGGCTGTCGTTGCCGTGGGTGGCGGGCTTGCGGGGGCGGCTCTTCCTGTTTGTGCCGGTGCTGCTGGCCTGCGGGATCGGGATGTATTTCGCCTTGCCCCGAGAGCCTGCGCCGGGCGAATGGGCCGCGCTGGCCGTGGCGGTGGCGCTGCTGGTGCTGCTGGCGCGGGCCCTGCCCGAGGATGCCGCCCCGCTGGCGCTGGCGCTGGCGCTCTTCGGTGCGGGCGCGGGGCTGGCGGGCCTGCGCGCGCAGATGGTCGCGGCCCCCGTGCTGGGCTGGCACTATTACGGCGCGATCGAGGGGCGGGTGGTGGTCATCGACCGCTCGTCAGGCGACGCGCTGCGGCTGACGCTGGATCAGGTGGTGCTGGAACGCATCAGCCCCGGGCGCATGCCGGAACGGGTGCGCGTGTCGCTGCACGGGCAGCAGGGGTTCATTGACCCCGAACCGGGGTTGCGGGTGATCCTGACCGGGCATCTGTCGCCGCCCAACGCGCCGTCCGAACCCGGCGGGTTCGACTTTCGCCGCCACGCCTGGTTCGAGCGGCTGGGCGCGGTGGGCTACACCCGCACCCCGGTTCTGGCGCTGGCCCCGGCCGACGAAGGGCGCGCCGGACTGGCGATTCACCGGCTGCGGATGCAGATTTCGGCCGCCGTGCAGCGCGAGTTGCCGGGCGACACCGGCGCCTTTGCCGCCGCGATCCTGACCGGGGACCGCTCGGCCATCAGCCGCGAGCGGCTCCAGCATCTGCGCGATTCGAACCTGGCGCATCTGCTGGCGATCTCGGGGCTGCACATGGGGCTGTTGACCGGCGTGGTCTTTGGCGCGCTGCGGCTTGCCTTCGCGCTGATCCCGCCGCTGGCCCTGCGCCTGCCCACGCGCAAGCTGGCCGCCGTGGGCGCGCTGGCGGCGGGGGCGTTCTATCTGGCGCTGTCGGGCGGGAACGTGGCCACCGAACGTGCCTTTACCATGGTGGCGGTGATGCTGGTGGCGGTGCTTCTGGACCGGCGCGCGATCTCGCTGCGCTCGGTCGCCATCGCCGCCACGCTGATCCTGGCCCTGCGCCCCGAGGCGCTGCTGTCGGCGGGCTTCCAGATGTCCTTTGCCGCCACCGTGGCGCTGGTGGCCGTGTTCCGTGCCTTCCGCGAGGAACGCGCATGGCGCGCGAAACTGCCGCGCTGGGTGATGCCGGTGGTGACGCTGACCATCTGTTCGGTGGTGGCGGGGCTGGCGACCGCGCCGGTATCGGCGGCGCATTTCCACCGGGTGTCGGAATACGGGCTGCTGGCGAACCTGCTGGCGGTGCCGTTGATGGGCGCGCTGATCATGCCGGCGGCGGTGCTGGCGGCAGTGCTGGCGCCGCTGGGGCAGGCCTGGATGGGGCTGTGGCTGATGGATCTGGGCACGCGCTGGATCCTGGCAGTGGCGGGCTGGGTGGCGGGGCTGGAGGGCGCGGTGGTGCCGGTGCCCGCCGCCCCCGGCTGGGTGCTGCCGGTGATGGCGCTGGGGGCGCTGGCGGTGATCATCCTGCCAGGGCGGGCGCGGCTGGTGGGCGTGGCGGCCTGCGCGCTTGCGCTGCCGGGCTGGGCACTCGCGCCGCGCCCGGCGGTGCTGATTTCGGGCGATGCGGCGCTGCTGGGGGTGATGACGGACGCGGGCCGGGTGCTGTCGCAGCCGCGTTCGGCGGGCTACACGGCGGCCAACTGGCTGGCTGCCGACGGGGACGCCGCGGCGCAGGAGGAGGCTTTTGCCCGCCGGTTCACCGAAGCCGACCGCGGCGCGGTGCTGCTGCGTCATGGGGATACGGAGTTCGTGCACCTTTCGGGGCGCGGCGCGCGGGCGGCGCTGGACGGCGCCTGCCTGCCGGGGCGGGTGGTGGTGATCACCGTGGACCCCGAGGACCGCCCGGCGGACTGCACGGTGATCGCGCCGCAGGACCTGCGCGCCAGCGGTGCGCTGGCGTTCAATGCGCGCCGGGACGGCGCGCTGCGAGAGGTCAGCGTGGCCGATGCTGCGGGCGCGCGGCTCTGGACCCGGCGGCGCTGAGATGCGTTTCAGCTGCCGCCCGTTGCGCCGAAAAGCGCCCTCGGGCCGCGCCCACCCACCCGCCCCCGCACGCCCCGAGGGCGCTTGCCCCTGCCGGGGGCAGGGGCAGGGGTTTGCGCGGCTGGCGGCGCGGTTCAGCCGGATGGCGCATCACGCCCGCGCGCCCGGCGGCAGCGCTCCGAACAATGGCGCACCGCGTCCCAGTCGCGCGCCCATTTGCGCCGCCAGGCAAAGGGCCGCGCGCAGGTGGCGCAGACCTTGGTCGGCAGGTTGCCCTTGCGATACCGGGGCGGTTCCGCGTCCGGTTCCCGGCGCCGCGTCATGGCTATATCACCGCCTGATCGCCGGTTTCCTTGACCGCCTCCATCACCACATGGGTCGATGTGGACATGACATGCGGCAGCCCCGAAATATGCTCCGCCAGCACCCGGCGATAGCTGGTGATGTCCCTTGACCGCACCTTGAGCAGATAGTCGAAGGCCCCGGCGATCAGGTGGCATTCCTCGATCTCGGGGACCTGGCGCACTGCGGCGCCAAAGGCATCGAGCGCGGCCTCGCGCGTGTCGGACAGCTTCACCTCGACAAAGGCCACATGCGCGGCGTCGATCCGGCGCGGATCGACCAGCGCGCGGTAGCCGGTGATCACGCCCTCGGCCTCCAGCCGCTTCAGCCGCGCCTGCGTGGGGGATTTGGACAACCCGATACGCCGCGCCAACTCGGTCACCGACATGCGCCCGTCCACCGACAGGGCGCGCAGGATCGACAGGTCGAACTGATCCAGGCTCAGGGGGCTTTTCGGCATGCGAATACCTGTGTTTTCGATGATCCTTCCTGCCGCTTAGCAGAAATTCGGGAAGAAAGAAAAGCGAAACACCGTTAGACTGTGCCAAAGGAACTTCGTTGTGGAGGGGGCCATGCCCGTGACCGATCTGCCGCCGCTGCCACGCGCCATCACCCATGACGATCTGGCCGACGAAGCCGCGATCCTGCGCGCCGCGCGCGCCGCCGCCGCGCTGGATGATAGCGCGCGCGCGCGGATCGCCGCCGAGGCCGCCGAGTATGTGCGCCGCATCCGCTCCGCGTCCAGCCCCGGGCTGATGGAGGTCTTCCTTGCCGAATACGGCCTGTCGACCGAGGAAGGCATTGCCCTGATGTGTCTGGCCGAGGCACTGCTGCGCGTGCCGGACGCGGGCACCATGGACGCGCTGATCGAGGACAAGATCGCGCCTTCGGACTGGGGGCGGCATCTGGGGCATTCGTCCTCGTCGCTGGTCAACGCCTCGACCTGGGCGTTGATGCTCACGGGGCGCGTGCTGGATGACCGCGAACCGGGCGTGGCCGGGCATCTGCGCGCCGCCGTCAAGCGGCTGGGAGAGCCGGTGATCCGCACCGCCGTGGGCCGCGCCATGAAGGAGATGGGCCGCCAGTTCGTGCTGGGAGAAACCATCGCCGCCGCCATGAAGCGCGCGCGCGGGATGGAGGCGAAGGGCTACACCTACAGCTACGACATGCTGGGCGAGGCCGCGCGCACCGACGGCGACGCGCAGCGCTATTTCGATGCCTATGCGCAGGCGATCAAGGCGATTGGCCGGGCGGCGACGGCGGCGGATATCCGCGATAATCCGGGGATTTCCGTCAAGCTCTCGGCGCTGCATCCGCGCTATGAGGTCGCGCAACGCGAACGTGTCATGGATGAGCTGGTGCCGCGCCTGCGGGAGCTGGCGCGCATGGCGGCGCGGTTGGGCATGGGGCTGAACGTGGACGCCGAGGAAGCCGACCGCCTGGCCTTGTCGCTCGAGGTCATTGGCCGGGTGCTGGCCGACCCGCATCTGGCCGGTTGGGACGGGTTCGGCGTGGTGGTGCAGGGCTACGGCCCGCGCGCGGCCCCGGTGATCGACTGGTTGGCCACGACTGCCGAAGCGCTGGACCGCAAGCTGATGGTGCGGCTGGTCAAGGGCGCCTATTGGGACACCGAGGTGAAGCGCGCGCAGGTGCTGGGGCTGGACGGGTTCCCGGTGCTGACCCACAAGCCCGGCGCCGATGTGAACTACATCGCCAATGCGCGCCGCCTTCTGGACCACGCCGACCGGATCTATCCGCAATTCGCCACCCATAACGCGCATACGGTGGCGGCGATCCTGCATATGGCAAAAGGGCGGCGCGACTATGAATTCCAGCGCCTGCACGGGATGGGCGAATCGCTCTATGATCTGGTCATGGCCGATCACGCCATCCGCTGCCGCATCTATGCGCCAGTGGGGGCGCACAAGGACCTGCTGGCCTATCTGGTCCGCCGCCTGCTGGAAAACGGGGCGAATTCGTCCTTCGTCAACCAGATCGTTGATGAAGACGTGGCGCCCGAGACCGTGGCCGCCTGTCCCTTTGCCGCGCTGGAGGCTGTCCGCGACTTGCCCAACCCGCTGATCCGCACCGGCCCGCAGCTTTTCGCCCCCGAACGCGGCAATGCCCGTGGCTGGGACCTGACCAGCGCCCGCGATCTGGAGGCGATCGAAGCCGCGCGTGCGCCCTTCCGCAGCGTCGCGTTCACCGCCGCGCCGATTCTGGCGGCGGAGGCGCAGGGGGGCGAGGCCGCGCCGATCATCAACCCCGCCAATCCCGCCGACACCGTGGGCCATGTGACCCAGGCCAGCGCGCAGGACGTGGCCGCGGCCCTGGCGGCCGCGCGCCGCTGGCAGGCCAGCGCCGAAGAACGCGCCCGCGTGCTGGAACGCGCCGCCGACCTTTATGAGCGCGATTTCGGCAAGATATTCGCCATCGTCGCGCGCGAGGCGGGCAAGACCCAGCTTGATGCCGTGGGCGAGTTGCGCGAGGCGGTGGATTTCCTGCATTACTACGCCGTGCAGGCGCGCAAGCTGGATGCGCCGCCGCGCGGGGTGTTCACCTGCATCTCGCCCTGGAATTTCCCGCTGGCGATCTTTACCGGCCAGATCGCGGGTGCGCTGGCGGCCGGAAATGCCGTGCTGGCCAAACCGGCCGAGGCAACGCCCCTGATTGCCCATCTGGCGGTGGAGCTGATGCATGAAGCGGGGGTGCCGCGGTCTGCGCTGCAGTTCCTGCCGGGTGAGGGGGCCGTGGTGGGGCGCGCGCTGACCTCGGACCCGCGGGTTTCGGGCGTGGCCTTCACCGGATCGACCGCCACCGCGCAGGCAATCCGCCGCGCCATGGCCGAACATCTGGACCCCGCCGCGCCGCTGATCGCCGAAACCGGCGGGCTGAACGCGATGATCGTGGACAGCACCGCGCTGCCGGAACAGGCGGTGCGCGACATTCTGGCATCCAGCTTCCAGTCCGCGGGCCAGCGCTGTTCGGCGCTGCGGTGTCTTTATGTGCAGGAGGATGTGGCGAAGGGCTTCATGGAGATGCTGTTTGGCGCCATGGAGGAGCTGTCACTGGGCGATCCGTGGGACCTGTCCACCGATGTGGGCCCGCTGATCGATGCGCGCGCGCAGGCCGATTTCCGCGCCTATGTCGATGCCGCGCGCACGGATGGCCGCGTGCTCAAGGAGTTGCGCGCGCCGAAAGCGGGGCATTTCCTGGCGCCCACGGTGCTCCGCGTGCCCGGGATCACGGCGCTGGAGCGCGAGATCTTTGGCCCGGTGCTGCATCTGGCGACTTTCCGGGCCGAGGATCTGCACCGGGTCATCGACGATGTGAACGCCACCGGCTACGGGCTGACCTTTGGCCTGCACACCCGTATCGACAGCCGCGTGCAGGAGGTGGTCGAGCGCGTGCGCGTGGGCAACACCTATGTCAACCGCAACCAGATCGGCGCGGTGGTGGGCAGCCAGCCTTTCGGCGGCGAGGGGCTTTCGGGCACCGGACCCAAGGCGGGCGGGCCGAATTACGTGCCGCGCTTTGCCGGGGCGCCGCGCCGGGTGGAAGGTGCCTGGGAGCATGCAACAACGGCCGAAGCGGTGCAGGCCGCACTGGATGCCGCACCGTGTCCCGATACCCGGCTGGCGGCGGACTTGCCCGGTCCGACCGGCGAATCCAATCGCCTGACCATGGTGCCGCGCGCACCGGTCCTGTGTCTGGGGCCGGGCGCAAGGGCCGCGTCCGAACAGGCCGAGGCCGTGCGCGCCCTGGGGGGCGCGGCGGTGCCGGTCGATGGCGGGCTGGCGCCGGACGCCCTGACCCGATTGCAGGGGTTTTCCGGCGTGCTCTGGTGGGGCGGGGCCGAGGACGGGCGGGCGATGGCCCGCGCGCTGGCTGCCCGCGAAGGGCCGATCCTGCCGCTGATCGGCGGGGCGCCGGACCGGGCGCATGCGCTGCTGGAGCGGCATCTGTGCATCGACACCACCGCCTCGGGCGGGAACGCGCAGCTTCTGGCGGCGGTGGGTGGTGCCGCGGCGACGGCTTGAGGAAGCGCCCCCTCAGCGCCCCGCCCGCCCGCCCATGGCGCTTCGGGGGCGCTGTCCGGCGCCACGGCGCCGGACGGGGAAGGGCTCAGGTTTCGGTGAAGAAATCGCGCAGGGCGGCCAGGGTCTCGGCGGGTGCTTCCTCGGGCAGGAAATGGCCATGCGGGACCGCGTGGGCGCGCACGTCGCGTGCAACCTTGCGCCAGCACGCCGGCACGTCGAACTTGCGCGCCACGAAGCCGTCAGCGCCCCAGAGCGCCAGCACGGGCATGTCCAGCTTGCGATCTGCATCGGCAGCGTCGTGGTCCAGATCGATGCTGGCGGCGGCGCGGTAATCGGCGCAACTGGCGGCGATGCAGGCCGGGTCCGCGAAGGCGCGCAGGTAGTCGGAAACGGCGGCCTCATCGAAGACCGGACCGGTGCTGCGGCTCCAGTGGCCCAGTTTCGCGCGGAGGAAGAACGCGGGATCGGCGCCGATCAGGCGCTCGGGCAGCGGCGCGGGCTGGATCAGGAAGAACCAATGGTAATAGGCGGTGGCGAACTCCATGTCCGTGGCGGCATACATCTGATCGGTGGGTGCGATGTCCAGCACCGCCAGCCGCGCCACCGCGTCCGGATGATCGCGCGCCATGCGCAGTGCCACGCGCCCGCCGCGGTCATGCCCCGCCACCATGAAGCGCCCGTGCCCCAGCGCAGCCATCAGCGCCACCTGGTCGGCGGCCATGGCCCGCTTGGCATAGGGCGCATGGTCGGCACTGTCGGGGGGCTTGGCCGAACGGCCATAACCGCGCAGGTCGCTGGCAACCACGGTGAACCCGGAGGCCACCAGCCCCGGTGCGACCCTGTGCCAGCAGGCATGGGTCTGCGGATAGCCATGCAGCAGCAGCACGGGCGGGCCGCTTCCGGCGCTGCGGGCGAAGATCTCGATCCCGTCCGCCGTGGTGATCCGGTGCGCGGTAAAGCCGTCGAACATGTGTGCCTCCCCTGATGTCACATGACGCCCGGCGCCGTGGC
>JAFIEE010000075.1 GCA_020832705.1 Paracoccaceae bacterium | reverse complement strand
GCGGCGCTGGGCGCCGCGCGGACCGGCGCAAGGGCCGCGGGCTTGCCCCTTGCGCCCGCCCGTCCCGCGCGCCTATTGTCCCGCGCAAGGCGATGCAGGAGAACGGCGCATGGAAATCAGATCGGTGGGCGTGGTCGGTGCCGGGCAGATGGGCAACGGGATCGCCCATGTGCTGGCGCTGGCCGGATACGATGTGCTGCTCAATGACATCTCCGCCGAAGCGCTGTCGTCGGCGCTGGCGCTGATCGAACGCAACCTTGACCGTCAGGTCAGCCGCGACAAGATCAGCCAGGCCGACCGCGACGCGGCACTTGCGCACATCCGCACCACCACCACCCTGACCGATCTGGGTCAGTGCGACCTGATCATCGAGGCCGCGACCGAGCGCGAAACCGTCAAGCAGGCGATCTTCGAAGACCTGCTGCCGCATCTGCAGCCGCATACGATCCTGACCTCGAACACCTCATCGATCTCGATCACGCGGCTGGCCAGCCGCACCGACCGGCCGGAAAAGTTCATGGGCTTTCACTTCATGAACCCGGTCCCGGTGATGCAACTGGTGGAACTGATCCGCGGCATCGCCACCGACGAACCCACCTACCGCACGCTGCTGGGAGTGGTGGAGCGGCTGGGCAAGACCCCGGCCTCGGCCGAGGATTTCCCCGCCTTCATCGTCAACCGCATCCTGATGCCGATGATCAACGAGGCGGTCTACACGCTCTACGAGGGCGTCGGCTCGGTCCAATCCATCGACCGGTCGCTGAAACTGGGCGCGAACCACCCGATGGGGCCGCTGGAACTGGCCGATTTCATCGGGCTGGACACCTGCCTCGCGATCATGAACGTGCTTCATGACGGGCTGGCGGACACCAAATACCGCCCCTGCCCGCTGCTGGTCAAATACGTCGAGGCCGGATGGCTGGGGCGCAAGACCCAGCGCGGGTTCTACGACTATCGCGGGGAAACCCCGGTGCCGACGCGCTGACGGATCGCCCGGTTGCGCCCCGCGGGCACCTCTCGCGCTGGCGCGCAGGCAACGGGCCGTCCCGCCCGGCGCCGGGGCGCCGGGCAGCGCCCGCGAAGTGCCATGGGCGGGCGGGCGGGGCGCTGAGCGGGCGCTTCTGCCCCCTCGGGACACCGCGCCGGTTACATCGTTTCGCCGAACCGCCCTGCCACCAGCGCCTCCAGCGCCGCCATCAATGCCGCGGCATCCGGACCCGTTGCCCGCACGGTGATGGCGCTGCCGCACGAGGCCGCCAGCATCAGCAGGCCCATGATCGAATCGCCCGCCACGCTCATGCCGTCCTTCTCGACCTCGACCTGCGCCTGGTGACGCTCCACCACCTCGACAAACCGGGCCGAGGCGCGGGCGTGCAGCCCCTTTTCGTTCACGATCTCCAGAACCTTCTCGATCATCCGTCCCCCTGCAGCGCAGCCACGCCCCGGTTGGCCACGCCGTCAGACGCCGCGCCCGTCGTATTCAATCGCATTGATGTATTTCCGCCCGGCCTCGAGCGCCAGGGTGGCGGCCTGCCCCAGCGGCAGGTGACGGCTTTTCGCCAGCTTGATCAGCATCGGCAGGTTGGCACCATAGAGGATGCGCCGGTCCGGCGCCGCACAGGCAGGCAGGGACAGGTTGGCCGGCGAGCCGCCGAAGATGTCGGTCACCACCACCACCCCGCTGCCCCGGTCCACCTCGGCCACGGCGGCGGAAATCTCGGCGGTCTTGTCGCAGCGGTTGTGGTCATATTCGATGGCGATGGCGCGCATCCCGGCCTGCCGCCCCACCACATGTTCGACTGCCGCAAGGTATTCCCGGGCCAGCCCGCCATGCGCCACGATCACGATACCGATCAGACCCGCAGCCCCGTTCATCCTACACCGGCGACCCCGTCGCCATCCGCTTCAGTTCCCTGTGCCGCTTAGACACCCGCCACCCCCGCTCTGCAAGGGCCTGTGACAGTTTTTCCACCACCATCACCGACCGGTGCTGCCCGCCGGTGCACCCCACGGCAATGTTCAGCGCGGCCTTGCCTTCCTCGGCGCAGGCCGGGAGCATCAGTTCGACCAGCCCCTGCACCCGCTCGAAGAACTCGGCAAAGCGCGGATCGGCGCTGACATGGGCCGCCACGCGCGGGTCCTGACCGTCCAGGGGGCGCAGATCGGGCGCCCAGTGCGGATTGCGCAGGAAACGACAGTCGAAGACCAGATCGGCCTCGGGCGGCAATCCGCGCTTGAAGGCGAAGGACTGCACCGTCACCACCATCGCGGCGCTGCCGGTGATTCCGAACCAGCGGCCAAGCGCCGCGCGAAGCTCGTGCGGGCCCAGGTCCGAGGTGTCGATCAGCACATCGGCCCGGTGGCGGATCGGCGCCAGCAGGCGGACCTCGCGTTCGATTCCTTCAGCGGGGCTGTCGTCACCGCTCATCGGATGGCGGCGCCGGGTTTCCGAGAACCGCCGCAACAGCGTCGGCACGGAGCAGTCGAGATAGACAAGCTCGACCGGATGCAACCCCTCCGCGCCGAGCGTATCCAGCAGGTCGGCGAAGGCATCCACCGTGAAGTCGCGGTTGCGCGGGTCGATCCCCAGCACCAGCGGACGCGTCAGCGCGCGCCCGGCCAGAAGCTGCGGCAGCAGCGACAGGGGGATGTTGTCGATCGCCTCGAAGCCGAGGTCTTCGAGCGCGTTCAGCGCGGTGCCGCGCCCGGCCCCGGCGGGACCGGTGACGAAGACCAGCGGTATGTGCATTTCACCCTTCATTGCGTCACTCTTGCTCGGGCACCTCGATCATGCCGCCTCGCAGGATCTGGACAAGCGCTGCCGCAAGCGCGTGCGACATCGTGCTTCTGATCTGGGGCACCTGCTGGCCCTTCAAGTCAATTCGGCGTGGGGGCGGCAGGCGCTCAGGGTCGGCGTCGCACAGGTCCACGGCCAGCACAACCGGCGCAGTCACCACATCCGGCACCCGCAACAGCCCGATCCCGCGGGCCTCGATCATCCCGGCGATGGTGGGCGGTGCCGCGGCCCGGACCTGCGCCCCGCAGCGGCGCAGGACAACGCGGTCGTCGGCGATCAGTCGCGCCCCGCGCGACATCAACTCCAGCGCGAGCGCAGACTTGCCCGCGCCGGACGGGCCGGTGATCAGCAGCCCGCGCCACGCGCCGTCTACACCAAGCGCCACGGCGCTGCCATGCACGATGGTGCCGCCCGGATCCTGTGCAGAGCGGGCTGTCGGCTCCATGGCAGCCGGTCGCGCGGGCCGCAGGGTCACCGCGGCAGGCCGACCACGAAACGCGCGCCCAGAGGCGTGGTCGCGGCGTCGGCACCGGGCGGGCGGATGTTTTCGGCCCAGATCACGCCGTTATGCGCCTCGACGATCTGTTTCGAAATCGCCAGCCCCAGCCCGGAGTGATTGCCAAACTGCTTTTCCGGGCGCTCGGAATAGAAGCGCTTGAAGATACGCTTGAGCGCCTGCTCGGGAATGCCCGGTCCGGTATCCTCGACCACCACGAGGATGCGGTCTTCCTTCTGACGTGCCCAGATGCGCACGGCATCGCCTTCCTCGCAGAAGGAAATCGCGTTGGTGATCAGATTGACGAAGACCTGCGCCAGCCGCGCCTCCAGTCCGGTCATGATGATCGGCTCGGGGGGCAGTGCCTGGATGAATTCGACATCCCTGGCCGCCGCTTCCTGCGCGAGATGCTGGCAGAGGTTGTCCAGCATCCGGGTGAGGTCGAATTCCTCTTCCTCTTCCTTGACCAGTTCGCTGTCCAGCCGCGACGCGTTCGACGTGTCCGACACCAGCCGGTCGATGCGCCGCACGTCATGTTCGACCACATCGAGCAGGCGCTGGATCTGGTCCTCGCGTTTGGCCATGCGCAGTGTGCCGACGGCAGAGCGGAGCGAGGCCAGCGGGTTCTTGATCTCATGCGCGACATCGGCGGCGAACTGTTCGTTCACCTCGATCCGGTCATAGAGCGCCGAGACCATTCCGCGCATGGCGTGCGACAGCCGCCCGATCTCGTCCGGGCGTCCGGTCAGGTCGGGGATGCGCACCCGCCCGGGCGCCACCCGCCGGGCATTGCGCGACCGCCCCAGTTCGGCGGCCATGGCCAGATCGGCCAGCGGGTTGGCTATGGTGGCCGCCAGCGCAAAGCTCAGCCCCACCGAAACCACCAGCGCGATCAGGAACATCTGCAGCACCTGTTCGCGCTCGTGCCGCATCATCAGGTCGATCTGCGAGGCATCGGTGCGCAGCACCACGGTGCCGGAATGCGCCCCGCCCTCGACCACCGGCGCGGCCACGGTGATCCACATGAAGTGTCCGGGCTCGCGCTTGATCTCGCTGTCGGACAGGCCGTCCGCCGCCGCGACCAGAAGCCGCGCCAGCACCGCGCCCTCGTCTTCGCTGGCATCGGGGATCAGGCGCGCGCCGGTCACCAGCCGCAGCCCGGACCAGACCCGCGTCAGGAAATCGCTGATCACGGTCGAACGCGCTTCGCTGCCGGTCGGTTCCGGCGGGGTCGAAAACCGAAGCGACCCGCTCTTGCGATCCAGCAACGCACCATCGGCGCCGAAGATCAGCAACTCGGTCTGCGGGTCCAGCGTCAGCGCGCCGACCAGCCCCGGCCGTGCCAGGTCCATGCCCCCCGCGCCTGCAATCACATCGGCGATGATCTCGGCCTTGCTGACCAGCGTGCGTTCGTGCTGGGCCATGAGGCTGTCGCGGAACGGGTTGGTGAACAGCACCCCGGCCACCAGGATGATGAGCGCCAGCAGGTTGAACATGACGATCTTGCGCGCCAGCGGCGAGCGGTAGATGCTGAACACGCTGCGCCCGGCGCGGCGCTTCTGCACCTCGCTTTCAACGGCGTCGTCCGGGCGGACCCAATCCTCGCCCAGGACGACATCAGCCTGTGCGGCGGACATCTCGGTGCTTCCTGCTCATGCCCATCATCGGCCCCATCTTCGGCCCGCGATCAGGCTTCGTTGTACTTGTAGCCGATCCCGTAAAGAGTCTCGATCGACGAGAACTCCTCGTCCACCGAACGCATTTTCTTGCGCAACCGCTTGATGTGACTGTCGATGGTGCGGTCATCCACATAGACCTGATCATCATAGGCGACATCCATCAACTGGTCACGGCTCTTCACGAAGCCGGGCCGCTGCGCCAGCGCCTGCAGCAGCAGGAATTCGGTCACCGTCAGCGTGACCTCCTGCCCCTTCCATTTCACCGAATGGCGCAGCGGGTCCATTTCCAGGCTGCCGCGCACCATGACCTTGTTTTCCTCGGACACCGCCTCGCCGCCGCCCTCGAGCGCCGCCTTGCGGCGCAGCAGCGCGCGGATGCGTTCGACCAGAAGCCGCTGCGAAAAGGGCTTCTTGACGTAGTCGTCGGCCCCCATGCGCAGGCCCAGAACCTCGTCGATCTCGTCATCCTTGGAGGTGAGGAAGATCACCGGCATCTGCGTCTTCTGCCGCAGCCGCTGCAAAAGCTCCATGCCATCCATGCGCGGCATCTTCATGTCCAGCACCGCCATGTCCGGCAGCCGCCGGTTGAAGGCATCGAGCGCCGATTGGCCATCATTGTAGGTTTCGACTTCAAATCCCTCTGCCTCGAGGCAGATGGAAACGGATGTCAGGATATTCCTGTCATCATCCACGAGAGCGATTCTCGACATTTGCCTGTCCTTCATGTCTGCTCGACTGCGACCGTTTGGTCTTATTTTGGCCAGATTCTACGGGTCTGCCCCGGAGAATCAACAAAATACTGCCCCATGCGCGGACCCGCCCCCCTGTTTGCCCGGCGCGGCATGCCAAACGGCAACACCCGAAGGATGCCACCACGCGTGCAGAGATAGGGCGAAAAAGCCATGATTGCGTTAACTTGTGCATGGTTGCGCTAACTCTGGCATACCACCCTGTTCCACCTTTCGCTCCCCGTGCTATAGCGCAGGCCCGGGTTTGTCAGGACCCGGGGTTGGGGCGCCGGTTTCCGCAGGACATTTGCGGCGGTATCACAGGCGAGGGCGCGACGCGCGCGGCAAGAGGAGCAGAGGACATGAGTCTGGAACGGGTCAACCCACGCAGGCGGCTCGAGGATCAGGGCATCACCGGGCTGGGTGCGGCGCATTACAACCTGCTGGAACCCGCGCTGGTGCAGGCCTCGATCACACGCGGCGAGGGCACGCTGGGGCTGGGCGGCACCGTGCTGGTTTCCACGGGCGTGCACACCGGTCGTTCGCCCAAGGACAAGTTCGTGGTCCGCACCCCGGATGTCGAAGACAGCATCTGGTGGGAAAACAACGCGCCGATGGCACCCGAGGCCTTCGAGCGACTGCATCAGGACATGCTGGCGCACATGCAGGGGCGCGAGTATTTCGTCCAGGACCTCTATGCAGGGGCCGACCCGGCCTATCGGCTGGATGTGCGGCTGGTGACGGAACTGGCGTGGCACGGGCTGTTCATCCGCCATATGCTGCGCCGCCCCGAGGCGTCGGAACTGGCCACCTTCGACCCGGAATTCACCATCATCAACTGCCCGACGTTCCGCGCCGACCCCGCCCGGCACGGCTGCCGCTCGGAAACCGTGATCGCGCTGAATTTCGAGCGCAAGCTGGTGCTGATCGGGGCCAGCGAATACGGCGGCGAGAACAAGAAGTCGGTGTTCTCGATCCTGAACTACCTGCTGCCCGCCAGGGGCGTGATGCCGATGCACTGCTCGGCCAACCATGCCAAGGGCGATCCTTCGGAAGCGGCGATCTTCTTCGGCCTGTCGGGCACCGGCAAGACCACGCTGTCCGCCGACCCGGAACGCACCCTGATCGGCGACGACGAACACGGCTGGTCGGATGACGGCATCTTCAACTTCGAAGGCGGCTGCTACGCCAAGACCATCAACCTGAGCCGCGAGGCCGAGCCCGAGATCTACGAGACCACAACGCGCTTCGCCAGCGTGCTGGAGAACGTGGTCTTTGACCCCGACACGCTGGAGATGGATTTCGACGACGACAGCCTGACCGTGAACGCACGCGTCGCCTATCCGCTGGAAGCGATCCCGAATGCGTCAGATACCTCGCGCGCGGGCGTGCCGAAGAACATCATCATGCTGACCTGCGATGCCTTCGGCGTGCTGCCGCCCATCGCGCGGCTGAGCCCGGCGCAGGCGATGTATCACTTCCTGTCGGGCTTCACCGCCAAGGCCGCCGGGACCGAGCGCGGCATCACCGAGCCGCAGCCCACGTTCAGCACCTGCTTCGGCGCGCCGTTCATGGCGCGGCGCCCCGAAGTCTATGGCAAGCTGCTGCAGGCGAAGATCGCGCAGCATGGCTCCAGTTGCTGGCTGGTGAACACCGGCTGGACCGGTGGCGCCTATGGCACCGGCAAGCGCATGCCGATCAAGGCCACGCGCGCGCTGCTTTCGGCGGCGCTGAACGGCTGGCTGGGCAATGTGGAGTTCCGCAAGGATCCGAATTTCGGCTTCGAGGTGCCAGTCTCGGTGCCGGGTATCGACGACGCGCTTCTGGACCCGCGCCAGACCTGGGCCGACGGCGCCGCCTATGACGCGCAGGCCCGCAAGCTGGTGGGCATGTTCGCCGCGAACTTCGCGCAATACGTGCCCTATATCGATGATGAGGTGAAGAAGGCGGCACTGGGCTGACCGCGCGCCACCGACCTCTGACCGGATTGCAAAAGCCCCGCCGGTGTTTCGGCGGGGCTTTTCGATTCAGTGTCTGTGGGGGCGCTGCGCCCGTCCCGCGATGCGGGATTCCCCCGGCGTACTTGGGGCAAGCTGAAGTTCAGGACCTGCTGGCGCGGCGATACCACGCGGCGATGAGCTGGCGGTTTTCGGTGTCCATCATGACCGTGGCGGGCGGCGGCATGGCGTGGCTGCGCCCCGATTGCAGGTAGATGGTGCGCGCCGCGCGGGCGACCTGGGCCTCGGTTTCCAGCGCGATCCCCCTGGGCGCCCAGTGCAGGCCGGGCCAGACCGGATCGGCAGCGTGGCACATGGAACAGTGCCCCACCACGGTCCAGTAGACATCGTCGAAGGCAGGGTCAGCGGCGAAACGGGCCGCCGCGGGGGACAGGGCGGCAAGGTCGTCCGCGTCAGCCTCGCGGGCCGGATCGCCCAGCACCGACAGCCAGACCGCGCCCAGAAACAGCAGCACCGTCGCCGCCCAGGTCCACCAGACATAGCCGCCGCCCGCGTGCATGGTGTTGAAGAAATGCCGGATCGTCACCCCCATCAGGAACACCAGCCCGGCGATCAGCCAGTTGTAGTCCGAGGCAAAGGCCAGCGGGTAGTGATGCGACAGCATCAGAAAGATCACCGGCAGCGTCAGGTAGTTGTTATGCGTGGACCGCTGCTTGGCGATCACGCCGTATTTCGGGTCCGGGGTGCGGCCCGCGCGCAAATCGGCGACCACGATCTTCTGGTTGGGGATGATGATGAAAAAGACATTGGCGCTCATGATCGTGGCGGTGAAGGCGCCCAGATGCAGCAGCGCGGCGCGCCCGGTGAACACCTGCGTATAGCCCCAGGCCATGGCCACCAGCAGCACGAACAGCAGGACCATCAGCCGGGTGTTGTCGGCGCCGAAAGCGGATTTGCACAGCCGGTCATAGATCACCCAGCCCAGTGCCAGCGACCCCATGGACAGCGCAATCCCCTGCCACACCGCCAGATCGGCGCGCGCGGGGTCGATCAGGTAGAACTCGGCGCCCAGATAGTAGACCACCGCCATCAGCGCGAATCCCGAAAGCCACGTCGAATAGCTCTGCCACTTGTGCCAGGTCAGATGCTCGGGCAGGCGCTCGGGGGCGACCAGATACTTCTGGATATGGTAGAAGCCGCCGCCATGGACCTGCCATTCCTCGCCATGGGCGCCCCTTGGCATGTCCGGCGCCTTGCGCAGGCCCAGATCCAGCGCGATGAAGTAGAAGCTGGACCCGATCCAGGCGATGGCGGTGATGACATGCAGCCAGCGCAGGGCGAATTCGGCCCAGGCCCCGATCACGGCAAGTTCGAACATCGGACCTCCTTTGCGCCAGGCAAGGCGCGCTCTGCGCAGGGCGCGCGGACGCCCGTTTCCGCATGCCGTGCCTCAAGGGGCGGACAGACGCCCGGGTGGTCACCCGGCGTTGCCGATCCCCCTTGATGCCGAAGCTTCGCCCGGACGGCAAGCCGTCTGTCCGCGCCGGCGCCGCCCGCGCCGAACGCTGCCCCCATAACGGGCATCCGGCTCAACTGCCGCGATAGGTCGAGAACCCGTGCGGGGCCAGCAACAGCGGCACATGGTAGTGGCTTGCCGCATCGCTGATGCCGAAACGGATCGGCACCGTGTCCAGAAACAGCGGCTCGGCGCCGCCCTGACCGGTGGCGCGCAGGTAGTCGCCGGCGGCGAACTCCAGCTCGTAGACGCCGGTGGCGAACTGCCCGGACGGCAGGATCGGCGCATCGGTGCGGCCATCGGCATTGGTGACGGCCTCGGCCAGAGGCACGCGCGCGCCGTCCTCGATCCGGTAGAGCGTGATCCGCAGCCCCGCGGCCGGGCGCCCGCGCGCCGTGTCCAGGACATGGGTCGTCAGAAATCCGGCCATCGTCTCCCCCTTCGTGCCACGCCGCGCTTGCGCGATTCCCGCATACCATCTGCCCCGGTTTGCGGTAAAAGGCAACGAAGCCAGACCAACAAGCCCCTGCCAGACCGGAGCCTCGTCCCCGTGACCCGATACCCCCGCAACCTGACCGGCCATGGTGCCACGCCCCCGGACCCGCGCTGGCCCGGCGGCGCGAAGCTCGCCATTTCGCTGGTACTGAACTACGAGGAAGGCGGCGAGAACTGCCTGCTGCACGGCGACGCCACGTCCGAGGCGTTCCTGTCCGATATCCCCGGCGCGCAGCCCTGGCCCGGCCAGCGCCACTGGAACATGGAATCGCTCTATGACTACGGCGCGCGGGCCGGGTTCTGGCGGCTGCACCGGCTGTTCACCAGCCGCGGCCTGCCGGTCACCGTCTATGGCGTGGCCACCGCCTTGGCCCGCAGCCCCGAACAGGTGGCGGCCATGCGCGAGGCCGACTGGGAAATCGCCAGCCACGGGCTGAAATGGGTCGAGCACCGCAACATGCCCGAGGCCGAGGAACGCGCCGCCATCACCGAGGCGATCCGCCTGCACACCGAGGTTACCGGCACCCCCCCGCGCGGCTGGTATACCGGGCGCTGCTCCATGAACACCGTGCGGCTGGCCGCCGAGACCGGGCAATTCGACTGGATTTCCGATGCCTATGACGATGATCTGCCGCACTGGCTGGAGGTCGGCGACCGCGACCAGCTCCTGATCCCCTATTCGCTGGAAGCCAATGACATGCGCTTCGCCACCGCACCGGGCTGGGTCACGGGCGGCGATTTCGAGCACTACCTGCGCGATGCCTTCGACGTGCTCTGCGCCGAAGGGGCGGCAGGCGCGCCGAAGATGTTGTCGATCGGCCTGCACTGCCGCCTGATCGGACGGCCCGGCAAGCTGGCCGGACTGATGCGCTTCCTGGATCACGCGCAGGCGCAGGGCGGCGTCTGGTTCGCGCGCCGGATCGACATCGCGCGCCACTGGGCCGCCACCCACCCGCACCAGCGGCGCGAACGCCCCAGCACCATGGACCGCGAAGCATTCGTCGCCCGCTTCGGCGGCATCTTCGAGCACTCGCCCTGGGTCGCCGAGCGCGCGCATGCGCTGGAACTCGGCCCCGCCCATGACAGCGCCACGGGGCTGCACAATGCGCTCGCCCGCGTCTTCCGCACGGCCAGCCGCGACGAACGGCTGGGCGTGCTGCGCGCGCACCCGGATCTCGCGGGCAAGCTGGCGGCGGCGCGGCGCCTGACGGCCGAGTCAACCGCCGAACAGGCCAGCGCCGGGCTGGACGCGCTGACCGATAACGAGCGCGCGACCTTCCAGCGGCTGAACGCGGCGTATGTGGCCAAGCACGGCTTTCCCTTCATCATCGCCGTGCGCGACCATGACAAGGCGGGAATCCTCGCCGCCTTCCACACCCGGACCGGCAACGCCACCGACACCGAATTCGCCACCGCCTGCGCGCAGGTCGAACGCATCGCCGAACTGCGCCTGAAGGAGATGCTGCCATGAGCCGCCTTCCCGTCCAGCCCCCGCCGCCGGGCGGGCTGCCCCCGCAGCGCGCGCTCCACACCGGCCGCGCGCGGTTCACCGACAGCTACGCCGTGATCCCCCATGGCGTGATGCGCGATATCGTGACCAGCCCCCTGCCGGGATGGGAGGGCACGCGCACCTGGATCCTCGCCCGCCCGCTCTCGGGCTTTGCCGAGAGTTTCAGCCTCTACCTGATGGAGATCGCCCCCCATGGCGGATCCGATACGCCGGAACCTGACCCGCTGGCGCAGGGCATCCTCTATGTGACCGAAGGCAACCCCCGCCTGCGCATCGACGGGCACGAGCATTCCTTGCTGCGCGGCGGCTATGCCTATCTCCCCCCAGGCCAAGGCTGGTCCCTGCACAGTGTCGGCAGCCCCGCCCGCGTGCTGTGGTTCCGCAAGACCTGGGAACCCGCGCCGGGCCTGACCCCGCCCGCCCCCTTCGTCACCTCGGAAACGGCGCAACGTCCCGTGCCGATGCCCGATGCCCCCGCATGGGCCACCACCCGTTTCGTCGACCCCGCCGACCTGCGCCATGACATGCATGTCAATGTCGTCACCTTCCAGCCGGGCGGCTCGATCCCGTTCGAGGAAACCCATGTCATGGAACACGGCATCTTCGTGCTGCAGGGCAAGGCCGTCTACCGGTTGAACACCGACTGGGTCGAGGTCGAGGCCGGCGATTTCCTATGGCTGCGCGCCTTCTGCCCGCAGGCCTGCTATGCCGGCGGCCCGGAACCGTTCCGCTACCTGCTCTACAAGGATGTCAACCGCCACGCCCCCCTGCCGCGCCACGCCGCGCGCCCCTGATGCTCATCTGTGCACAAATATCCCGGGGGTGAATGCGCGCTTGCGCGCAGAGGGGGCAGCGCCCCCTCCACCGCCCGAAGGGCCAGACGGCTTGCGCGCGGCACGCGCGCTCCGCAAGGTCACGCCGCAGCCACGAAGGACCCCCATGCCCCGCACGCTCCGTCCCGAACCCCTCACCGCCGCCGCCTTCGCCCCCTTCGGCGATGTGCTCGACTGCACCGGCGCGCCCGACCGGATCATCAACCAGGGCCTGTGCGGGCGCTTCCATGACCGGGCGCGGCTGGACTTCGGCGCGGATGGGCGCGCCGGGCTGTCGCTGTTCCGCGCCGACCCGCGCGCCCTGCCCTACCGGCTGGACATGGTCGAACGCCACCCCGATGGATCACAGGCCTTCATCCCGATGCACGCACACCCGTTCCTGATCATCACCGCTCCGGACGCCGACGGCCGGCCCGGCCCGCCGCGCGCCTTCCTGACCGACGGGGCGCAGGGCATCAACCTGCATCGCGGCACCTGGCACGGTGTGCTCACGCCGCTGGCCACGCCGGGCCGCTTCGCCGTGATCGACCGGATCGGCCCGGGGAACAACCTGCAGGAACACTGGTTCACCGAGCCCTGGACCGTCCTGCCCGCATGACACCTGCCTCGGCACCGTCGCGCGGCGTCACCATACCCCCGCAACAAACCCCTTGCAAATGCCCCGCCCGCGCGCTAACCGGCGGCATCGGTTCGGAGTGTAGCTCAGCCTGGTAGAGCACTGTCTTCGGGAGGCAGGGGCCGGAGGTTCGAATCCTCTCACTCCGACCAGTTCAGGATCTCATCAAAATCAATGATCTGAAAAGCGAACCCGGCTCGCCCGGAACAGATGCCCGGAACAGGACTCCGGATCACAGAGGCGCTTCAATGCGGGCCCGGCGCGGGTCATGATCGCCCGTGTGCGAGGCTCACGAACTGGTTCGGGCAGGCCCCGCATCTGCCCAGGGAGCGCGCTAGTGTTCCGACTCTGACACTTGCTACCGTTTTCCCCTGGTATCATTGAGGGCATCGAGCGCGCGGCGTTCGCGGGTAATGATGTCTTCGGCGGTCTTGCTCCAGACGAAGAGCTTCGGCTTGGTGTTGTGCTGCAGCAGGTAGTCGTAGATCTCGTCCTCGAGATCGTCGACGCTGGAGTAGCTGCCCCGTCGGATGCGCTTTGCGGTGATCTCGGCGAAGAAGCGCTCGAACAGGTTCATCCAGGACGCGCTGGGGGGCGTGAAATGCAGCTTGAAGCGCGGATGGTTCTGCAGCCACGCCAGGCGATCCAAGACGTTGGAGGCGCCATATTCGCCAACTTATCAGTCGCCAACAAGATCGCTCGGAACGGCATCGTCTCACGAAGCAACGCCTGTTGATCAGGACTAAGCCGCGCCATCGCTGATCGCGCCGCCGGGGGCGGCTGCGACGATGCTGCAGGAGAGTCTGCCGACCGATGACTGGAGCGCGCTGACCCCGATCGCGGCCCCGCCGCTGGAAACGGCTGGGGACGGTGGCGGCGACGCGGACGGCGGCATCCGCCGCGCCCCCGAGATCGCGGAACACGAGGACACCGCCCCGCAGCGCGTGTCCCCGGAAACGGACTTCCCGAACCTCGACGACGACAGCGATGCCGATGCCGCCCGCGCCCGGGCGCTGCGCAGCCGCTTCCGCACCGTCGCCCGGCAGGCCGCGATGGACCCCGACGACGGCATGGACCTGTAGGAGCCACCCCGATGCCCAAGGTGCGCCTGAACGCCTGTTTCGACCGCGACCTCTTCGACCGGCTCGAGGCCATGGCCACCAGCCGTCGTGTCCCGAAAACCCATATCGTCGAAGTGCGGTGACGAAACTCAAGCTCGGCGCCATCCCCGACGACAAGCCCGTCAAGCTGACCGTCGACCTGCCGGCAGACGTCCACCGCGACCTTGCCGCCTACGCCGACGCCCTCGCCGCCCAGACCGGCCAGCACCTCGACCCCGCCCGCCTGGTTGCGCCCATGCTCGCGCGGTTCATGGCGACGGATCGGGGGTTCGCGAGGGTTCGGAACGGAGCGGGGCGGCAAAACAGCGCCGAATCGGCTGCACCACCGCACAAGAAACTCCCTTGATCGCCCGGCAATGCGGTATCCTTCCTCCATCAAGGACCACAGACCGGACCCCAGGCTGGTCGCGTTCGTCCGGGCGCTGGCACGCAGCGATGCACGCCGCGACCACGAACTGGCGGATGCCGCATGTCGCGACAACGGAAACGGGCAGCCATCTACGCGCGGTTCTCGACCGACCTGCAGCGCGACAAATCCATCGACGATCAGGTTGCGCTTTGCACCGCCCACGCCACGCGGGAAGGGCTGAACGTCGCCAGGACCTACTCCGATCGGGCGCGCACATCCTCGACCATGATCGGCCGCGACGGGCTGCAGGACATGCTTTCCGATGCGCGCGAGGACCGCTTCGACGTCGTGGTGGTGGAGGCGCTCGACCGCCTGTCGCGCGATCAGGGCGACCTTGCCGCCATCTGGAAACGGCTCGAGTTCCTTGGAATCCCGATCCTTTCCGTGAACGATGGCAAGGCCGATGCGATCCGGGTCGGGGTTCATGGCCTTCTCGGGCAAATCTGGCTCGACGGGCACCGCAAGAAGGTGCATCGCGGGCAGGCCGGCGTCATCCGTGACGGGCGGCATGCAGGCGGGCGGGCCTATGGCTACGCCCCCGTGCCCGGCAAGCCGGGCGAATTGACCATCGTCGAGCATGAGGCCGAGATCATCCGCCGCATCTTTGAAAGCTATGCCGCCGGTGACAGTCCGCGAACCATCGCGGCGGCCCTGAATGCGGAGGCTGTGCCGCCCCCGAGGGGCCTGCGCTGGAACGCCTCCACCATCAATGGCAATCCGCAGCGCGGCTACGGCATCCTGAGCAACGAGATCTATCGCGGCGAGATCGTATGGAACCGGGTTCAGATGATCCGGGATCCCGAAACGGGCAAGCGCGTCAGTCGACCGAACCCGGAAAGCGACTGGCAGCGGGCACCGGCGCCCCATCTGCGGATCGTGGACCAACCGCTGTGGGACCGGGTGCAGTTGCGCCGCACGGACCGGACGACCGGCCAGACCGGCCCAAGACGCGGGCGCGGCCTTGCCAGACCGAAACGTCCCTTTTCCGGGCTTCTGCGCTGCGGGTGTTGTGGCGGGGGCATCGCGATCTCGAAGACCAGGGGCGAGTCGGTCTGGGGCCGCTGTTCGACCCGGACCGAGAGCGGTTCCTGCGACAACAAGTTGGAGATGCGCATCGACCGGATCGAAGCCGCCGTCTTCGAGAGCCTCGGGCGCGAGCTGAAGGATCCGGTCTATGTGCGGACCTACCTGAAGGAATACCACGCTGAACGCATGCGGCTGCAAAGCGAGGCGCGGCGTGACCGCGCACGTCTGGAACGCGCCACCGCCCGGGCGAAGGCGGCCTTCGACCGGGCCTTCCAGCTCTACATATATGGCGTGACGGATGGCCCTGCCGCCGAGGCCGACATCCACCGGCTGCAGAACGAGGCCCGCGAGGCCGAGGCTGCACTGGCGCGGGCGGACGAAACCCACGAGGTGCTGGAGATCCATCCGGCCTCAATCGAGCGTTACATCGGCGCGCTCGCCGACCTCGCTGGCCGTTTCCACACCGCCGATCCGGACGCGGTCGGCATCATCCGCGAACTCGTCAGCGCCGTGGTCGTGACACCAACCGAAACCGGGCTGGACGTGGTTGTCGAGGGCTTTTTGGGGGCCATTCCGGGCGACAACCCGAAGTGTCGGGTTTTGATGGTAGCGGAGGGGCGATACCGCCGCCCCCCCCGACAGGATGGCGGGGTGTTCGAAATCGCGATCTGAGGGTACGCCATATCTAAAAATATAACGTGATTACATATGCTTGACGCCTGATTTGGGATCACTGCCTCTGGAGTCCGCACCTTGCCGCGATGCAGACAGAGGCTCTGTGCTCTCGCTCAGGATGTCGCGTTGGGGGCGATCGCTGTAGACGCGCCCGCGCTGACAGCCGGTGATCTCGTCGATGATACAGGTCACGTCGTCGCAATGTTCGCCGGCTGCCTCTGGGCGGGCGTTGCACAGCCCATCACATCTGCCTAGCAAAAGTGTGTTTTGCTAGGTATAGTCATGCCAAGCAGAACCTGAAGATGATTGGCATGACCTCTCTCAGCAGCATTGCGATGAGCGCGTATACGGATCTTGTGCGGCTCCTGAAGGACGACGCCTTGTCCG
>JAFIEE010000272.1 GCA_020832705.1 Paracoccaceae bacterium | reverse complement strand
ACGTTACAAGAACAAACTCTCCTTTTGAATGGCTCGGATTCTTGGGGGCAGGTCAGAACATATCTACCAAGCGGTGATGACCAATGCGCAGACGAAGGTCGTCTTCGGTGGGCTGTCTGATGCTGATGGGGAAACACTGGCGCGAGAGCTGTTGCGCGAACTGTTCGATTACAACCGTCCCAAAGAAATCTTGAACAAGCCGGTCGTGGTCGGCTTTGAGCGCGTGATCATGCGAAGCCACGGATTTGCCGAGGGAGTAGCCGAAAGTAGCGCGACATCAAGTATGGAAGCGCAAATGACCGCCATGGGCATGGGTAGCGGCATGACACAGACGTTTGGTGCCGACGGTTTGCCGATCGGAGCTGGCGCCTCGCATGTTGACACAGCCAGCAGCGGCATGACGACCGGTAAGGGGAGTATGTCGGCCATGTCGCGCAGTGTGGTGCGTTCGGAGGGGGAGAGCGAGGCCCTGCGGCCGATCCTCGAGGTCATGCCGACTTCGGTGGAAAACCAAGACGAAATCCTTCACCAGGCAACTTTGGCGATCCGCAAATTGCCGAAGCGTGGGTTTTTTCTCACACGTCCCGATCAGCCGCCGACATTGATGGTCACACCGGATGTTGATGATCCGATGGTGAGCCAGCGGCGGGTTGCGACATTTTTGACCGCCGCCCGTGAACAGTCGCCCTTCATATTGCGCAGTGATGCAGTGAGCCAGCTGGTTGAGCAAAGATCAGATGTAGAGAGCTTGGGTGATGATGACGACGATCAGGTCTTCAGCGTTCCTGACCCATGATACGATATTAGTATGGCAACTCTGCGCGCGCCCAGCCCTCGATATCGCAACGACGACCCAGCCCCGTCGATCCAGCTTCAGGAAGATGACCTGGCGCTATTCTGGCACATTTATTGTAACCGGGTGATGGATGCGAAGAGCATCTACACCCTTTTTCCTAACCGGTCGCCGCAGGGTCTGTCCCGGCGCTTGAATGCGCTGCGGAAGGGGGCGCAACCATATCTGCACCGGTTGGCGCAGGCGCCGAACCGGCTGCGCATCCGAAACGGTTCTGACCCCCAAGCCTACGCCCTGGCGCCGCTTGGTGCAAAGGCTCTGAAGCTACACCGCGGCGTCGACATTCCCGCTGATCACCGCTGGACGCAGAAGAACCGTGAGCTTCGGCCGGGGACTATCCAGCATGACTTGGCCACGAGCCGATTCATGGCGCGACTGTATCGCGACACCCTCGAGGCAGGGGAGGGGGTGCGGCTGATCTACCAGCCGGAGTTCGAATCGCAGCCTAAAATCACGTCGCGCGGTGGCTTACAAAATACCCTACGCACCAAGATCAACAACTGGCACGGCTATCGAGGTGAGGAAGGCACGGCACCAGATCGAATCTTCGCGATCACAGCAAACGGGAAGCGGCAATATTTCTTCCTCGAGATGGATGCGGGGACGGAAACTATCGTCCCCGGCGAGCGCCGACTAAAGCAACCAAGCTTCTGGCGGGACACTTCCTTGCTGCGCAAATTTGTGATCTATGCAAGCGCCTTCGAAAATCGAGCACACCAAGAGGCTTTCGATATTCCTGTGTTCCGAGTGCTGACAATTACAACTACACCAAGTCGCGCTGAGGCAATGCATGAAGCTTGTGCAGCTTACCTTCCCAATATTCGCCCCGGTCTATTTTTATTTACAGACTGGCAAAGCGTACGGGAGAATAATGGATCACTACTTTCAATGGCTGTAAAAAATATGGCTGGTCGCAGTAGGATGATATTAAATGAGGCATAGTTAATGAAAAAAATTCAATATAGGCAAAGAGCAAAGCTTCACTTCAGGGAAGCAGAGTCCATTCTCGAACAAGGCGATGCAAACAAGGTACTCTATGCAGTACTTCGTTTGCGAATGGTGATAGAGTGCCTTGCTTATGAGCTTCTTCAGTCGATGCTAAAGGATCTTGTGGGCGAGAACGTAAAGACGTGGCAACCAGGAAAGCTGATGAAAGAATTGCAGGAGATAGATCCAACGATAGAGCAAAGTAGAACGATATCCGTTGGCGTAGAAGATGCATCAGGCGTTGCGGCAAAGAGAATGGAATGTTTAGGAACTGATAAAAGGCTAACTGGCGCATGGGTAACTAAACAGTGGCAAACTTTGGGTTCATATCTACATGAGCCAACAATGGCACAATCAGAGCAAGGGAAACGGTTTGATGATATTGCGGCAAAGGAAAAGCTATTAAGAATAAAGGAGGAGATTCAGGAAGTCCTATCTTCTCAGCTGTTTGCAGTAAACATCAGAGAAACATATTCATTTAATTGTGAGTGCGGAGAGCGAATTTCTAGAGGTAGTGATGCAATTCAAAAATATGGGAACATTGCATGTTCTAATTGTGAGCGCATCTGGTCAGTAGTGCCCGTTCAAGACGGCTTTAAGCTTGGGCCGTTTTTCCACAATGTAACGTGTCCGAAATGTCGCAATGTCAATAAGTATGATGCTCTGATAATCAAGGAGGAGCGCGTCTATACATGCCAGAATTGTGATGCGAAAATTAGTATTGTTAAGGATTGGTGCCCTCGCCTTATAGGCTAAGTTGTATGCAACTCAAGAGATTCTGTCGAGACGGGATTTTTCTTCGGCTGCGTAATTGCGCAGTGTTTTTCGTTTCTCTTTCCGTTGCGTGAGACGACGGAGTTCTAGGCGACCGGCGTGCTTCGTGACTCATAAAGAGAAACTATAGATATTGCGTTCTCATCTCGTGCGCCCAAATATTTCACCAGGTAGTGTTTCTCTAGGTTCGATATTGGTTCGCTCACGCTGAGTACGAATTATTTCCTCAAACATCTGCATGTGAATTTCCATAACCTCTGCTTCAATATCAAAGTCAATAAATTCTTGATATGCCGCAATTCTGGCAACTGTATTCGGTGTCCGAAGAAAATTTCGCTCTATGATCTCATAGGAGCTCGCGCTCCACCATATATTTTCACGTGTTTCAGCTGCTATTAGGCAGCGGTACTCATGATTCCGGAAGTCGCCAAGTCGTTCACGTGTTATTCGAAAGTGATTGATGCAGTCAGCTTGTCTAAGTAAGCGACGTTTCTGCGGATTGGCGAGAAAATCACTAAACAAATCAAAATACTCGGTGCTTTCTCCTGAGGGTAACGAATAGGGTGATATTGCTGAATAGCGTTGAATTGCAAAATTTATTAGTAAATCAAAATCTCTAGTGCCAGGTGGTTGTGGGAACAATCTGTCGTAATTTAATAATTTATTGATGTCACGAAATACTGGTCTTGTATAGAATACAGAGATCTTGAAAACTCTATTAGTGCGTGTATCTGAAAGAAAATGCAACATCGCAAAATTGGGAATTCTGCATTCGTAAAGGGTGAATGCTGAAGGTTCTATTGTTGGTGAAGATTCTGAGATTAATCCAGAAAGAGGTGAAAGGAAGCTTTCACTCACAGAGGTAGATGAAGACAGGTATGGAATTGTCATCGTAATTTCGGCGGGTGCGCAATTTTCAAATAAAGTATTGCTTTCCGCAATGAAAGACATCGGCCTACCTATAAGGCTATCCCAGGTTAATGTCTGCGCATTTGATGTATTCGTTGAGAGCACCGTACCCAAAATATAAGAGAGGAGAGGCAATCGGCAAAGAATTGTTCTCGCGAGCGTCGTTAAAAGAGATTTGACAATGTTCATGGGAACAAATCATCCCTTATAGTTTGACTGTAAAGCCTCAGAACCGAGAAGTTTTTGTCGGGGGGCTATGGCAAGGTGCCGTAGAGCCCGCCGTGATGTCAAGGTGGTCCCTGGCGAGACGCTAAAACGGTCGTTTATGAGACACCTTTGAGCACTCCTTGTTCTTCAACCCGTTAGGAGTCGCAAAAACGGTGTACAAAACCGCTTGGGTTTTGAGACGTTTTTGATACAGTGAATGTATGATTTTCGGATATGCCAGGGTCTCGACGGAAGACCAGAGCCTCTTCGCCCAGATTGACGCCTTGAAGGAGGCGGGAGCAGAGCGTGTGTTCCAGGAGAAGAAAACAGGGAAGTCACGCCAGCGGCCAGAGCTCGAGCGGTTGCTCGAGCAGCTGCGAGAGGGTGATGTGATCGTGGTCACCAAGTATGACCGGCTGGCCCGGTCGTTACGTGACTTGATCGACTTGGTCGAACTCATCCGGGAAAAGAAGGCGGGCTTCCGGTCGTTGGCGGAAGACATCGACACGACCACGCCGACTGGGCGGCTGATTTTCCACGTCTTTGGTTCGATCGCGGAGTTCGAGCGAGAGCGTATTGTAGAGCGCACGAAGGAAGGATTGGCCGCTGCGAAGCGTCGAGGTCGGGTGGGAGGGCGGCCGCGATCGCTGTCCGAGGAAGCTCGGCAGGAGATCATCCGGATGCGCGATCAAGATCGACGGCCAGTGTCTGAAATTGCCCGCACATTCAAAGTGAGCCGTGCGACAATTTACAGAGTGACGTAGAGCCTATGCTTCAGAAGATTCGAAATAATATCAGAAAGTGGTGGGACGGTGAGACGAAGGCGTATGATATTCCAGGCGTCATTGGCTGGCATACTGAGCGTCACTGGACGTCTGATGCTGTCCATGTAGTTTGGGGGTTCTATTTGCGGCATTGGAAATGGCTGTGGGGCACAGCGATCGCGATTAGCTTGGGTGTCATGGCTACAAGTTAAAAAAAGACCCCCGGAGGGGTCAGAGGATGTAGTCGACAGCGGCTTGTGCTTTCGCTGCGGCCGTGAAGACTGCCTTGTTGTCGGCCTTCAGCACCTTGAGCCAGTTTGCTAAGTACCGGGCGTGATCTTCGCGCGGGGAAGGGGAGAGCCCGAGACGGGCACAGCAGAATGCCGCTCCAAGTTCAGCAATCAGTTCCTCCATTGCATAGGCTTCAGAGCCAAACCGATTTCGTAGATCCCGGTCGCAGCGCGTTGGATGTCCCGTCCAGTGAGTGAGCTCGTGGAGCAGCACAGCATAGAAGTTTTCTGTTCGGGTGCCGCTTTCGGTGTCAAAGAACCGGTTAGGATCGGGCATGTGTATCGTATCGCTCGCGGGCCGATAGTAGGCACTCGCGCCGCATTCGATGATGCGCGCACCAGTTCCAGCGATGATGGTGTCCACGGCCTCGAGACGTTCGAGCGGGGGAGTGGAGGCGGCAGCATCTGGTGGCTGCCAGCCGTCCACTTGATCGGCGTTGAAAGCGGTAGAGTACTTTAGAATCCGGATTGTTTCGGCGTCTTCGTCCTCGTCGCTTTCCGCCCGCTTTACAACCTGCTTGTAGAAGACGACGGGCGTCGACTTCTCACCTTTTCGTACTTGGGCGCCGATGGCCTTCCACTGCTTGTAGGTGCCCCAGACGTTGCTGGTGAAGCCGGACAACTGCCCAACAACCCAGAGGTTGAGGATGTTCACACCTTGGTACTCTTGCGCTGTGAGCGCGTTGCGGGGAATTGCGTTTGCACCGCCCCGGTGCCAAGGCATGACCGGATCGCCCGGATCAGCTTCGATTGCAGCCACCAATTTACCGGTGACTTCGGCGTATATATCGCGTGACACTGTAGCCTCCTGTGACAAAGAGCGACTACAGTCATTTTACATATAGCTAGGTTCCTAGGTTTCTAGGATATGTGGACACCGACAAGATTACACGAAATATCCTTGTTTTAAGCCGTATCAGCGCCCCCAAGTCGCGAAACAGATATTGTGCGACATGGGGGCGGCGCTGTGCCCCGCCCCGCTTCTGGCACCCCTAGACGACCCAGAGGTTATCCTTGAAGGCGTTGTGGAGCTCGAATTTCTTCGTCGTGTCTAGGGCCACCTTGGCTACGATCAGCTGCTCATCGCCGTGCGCCTTGAGCGCCTCGATCGTCTCGTCGTGCAGATCTTCGTCGAGGCACAGTAGTGCCCCCTTGTCGTTCCCTTCGATGTGATAGACGGCGTTACGCGGATAGTCTTCGTCCAAGTTTTGAATCCGATAAAAAAGGCCGAAGCCGAACTTGATCGCGATTTCCATAACCACCGATCCGAAGTTGTCATCATCGAAGATGCTCTTCTGCGCGGCAGCGGCCAGGTGAACTTCTAGGGCCTTGAGGTTCTCTTCTTCTGACTTCGATGGGTCAGGGTTAAAGGTATTTTCCGGGAAGTTGCTTGGAGCTAGCCGCAGTGTGCGAAAGCCAACATCCATTGCAATATCGTCCTCAGTCTTGGAGAGTTCCTGTCCTGCGGCCGCAATTCGGGCGCGAGTAATGTCGAAAATAGTGCTATACCCCGCCTTCAAGGCGCGCTCCATTTTGTCCCTCAGGTTCTTGTTACCAGTCGGAACAATTTTTTCTGGAATTTGCACGCAGACAAACTTCCGGTTTCCCCCATCGTCGAAGTTCTTTTGGAAAACCGCATGAGCTGTCGTGCCTGAGCCTGCAAAGAAATCCATCACAATGGCCTCTTTGTCATGCTCCACGGCAGTTGAAATCGCGTCGTAAACGGCCCAAAGGCTTTTTGGGTATGTAAAGCCTGCCTCCGGAACAAGGTCGTTAATCATCTTGGTGCCATACTCATTCGAGTCATAGCGTTTGTCTGTCCACATCGACTTGTATGTACCGAAGTCTTTCCCAATCTCGATCTGATATCCGTCGCCTGCTTTGCGCGCCCTCAGCAGGTGAGCTATCTCAGAGACACTGCTTTTAGCGTACCGCCATTTTCGTTCGACACCCTCATTATCTATTGGATACACAAAGGCTTTCTGTCCATCCCACTCCGTTTGAGAAGATGGGTGGAAGTCATCCTTGCAAACATCACCAAAGCCGACAACTTCTCCGTTCTCCACAATAACCGGGTAGAAACAGGTTTTCGCGTCGGTTCGCAGAGATTCCCCGCCCCAGTTCCGAAACTGTGACCAGTCAACCTCATGGGACTTTAATGGTTTGTCAGCGATGACTTTACCTTTGGCGGGGTAGACGAAGACCATGTATTCGTTGGTGTAGGAGAAGTTGATCCCTTGCTGACCCCTTGGGTTGTGCTGAACAGACGCATAGAAATATTCGTACGACCCCTCTCCAAAAACTTCCTTCAACATCAAGATAAGTGTGGCAAGTTCATTTTCGTCGATTGCGCATATCAGTACACCATCATCGGTCAACAATTTCCGGGCGGCTAAAATGCGAGGGTACATCATGTTGAGCCAATTGGAATGAAAGCGGCCGGAGCTTTCTGGATTCGCTACTAAGCGAACGCCGTCCTTCTTGGTTCCAGTTTCTTCCCAGTACTGCTTCGTTGTTTGGGAGTAATCGTTGGGATAAATATAATTGCTGCCGGTGTTGTAGGGTGGATCAATATAGATACACTTGACGCTTTCGAAAAACGACTTTTGAAGAAGCTTCAACACTTCGAGATTGTCGCCTTCAATGAGGATGTTGCGACTGGTATTCTCGGTGAGTGAAGCGTCTTTGGCGCTTGGCGTACCGTCCGCGTCCCGGCTTTGGGTGGCGTCGTAGCGAAGGGTGGCGCGGCTGGGACTGAACGCGAAGCGTTTAGCCTCTGTCTTGCCCGACCATTCTAGGCGGAACCGTTCGCGGGCGACTGGCGCATCCTTAGACAAGAGGCTGCGGAATGCCTTTTCGTCCAAAAGTCCCTCGCCATCGAACAGATCCGGGAACATGCGTTGCAGGGTCTCGATACGGGTCTCCTGCTCGTCGGGTGACGTGAGCGGTACGTGATTGATTTCTGGTTCGTTTTTCATAGGTTCATTAATTAAAGAAGGTTTCGCCCACGCGTTCGCGAGCCTTGTCATCGAAGCTTTTCAGGTTTTCCACCGGTGCCAAGTAACCCTTCAGGCCGATGGCCTCGAAGTGCTTCACGGCGCACCGGATCTTGAGCTTTTCCTCTTCCTTCAGCTTCTCGAATTCGGAGGCGCCCTTCGTCTCGACGGTGAAGTAGAACTGCTGCTCATCGCCGTCGTCGAGCCCGGTCTTCTGGATCACCAGGGCGAAGTCAGGGTTGTAGGTGCCCCCGAAGGGCATCGGGATCTTGTACTCGCGCGGCAGCTTCAGGAACACACGCACGACGTTCTGGTCATCCAGGTCACCTGCGAAGTCGTGCTCGATCTTCGAGTCATAGACGATTTGATCGTAGAGCCCGCGCTTCGGGGTCGCGACCGTCGGCATCTGGGTTTCATACTCCGGCTCGAGCAGATCGAACGGGTGCATGTCGCCGGTCGGTTCGTAGCGCACCAGGCGCACCATCTCATCCTGCACGACAATTCGAATGCGCTTCGCCGCTTCGGACAGATATTGCATCGGGTTCTTCGCGAGCTGGCGCTTCTGGGTCTCATCCAGCTGATTGAGAATGTCCGCGGCCGTGCGCTCCGAGAGTGCCGTGTTGCGCGCAAGCTCGCCCACGACATCGACCCGGGCCAGTACACTCTGCACGCTACTCCGGGCTGACCCCCCTGCCCTATCGGTCACGTCGCCCTGGTCGTCGAACTTGTCCCAATAGGTCAGCGAGACCTCGAGCCGGTTTTCATCGACGACAATCCCGGCCAACCTCTCGACACAACGCTTGATCAGATCAGCTTCGCGGAAGTGTACGCGGCACTTAGTTTTCAGTGCGATCAGCTGCCAGAGCCGTTTGAAGTCATCCGAGGCGAACAGCTCCTCGCGGCGCTTCACCTTGGTAGGTGTCTTGTTCTTGTTGCGCAGCGGTGCGCCCTTGCGGGCGGTGCCTAGCTCTTCTTTCAACTCGTCCTGGTATGTTTTCGAGAACGCGTAGTAGCTTTGGTTGGCGACGACAGTCAGTAGGTTGACCTCTTGACCTTCCTTGGTGCCTTCGGGATCGCGATAGCGCATCCCTTTTTGGTCAACAGACAGCCGGAGGCCGCGACCGATTTCCTGGCGCTTCTTGATGATGCTTTCACTCTCGTTGAGCGTGCAGATCGTGAATACGTTCGGGTTGTCCCATCCGACGCCAAGCGCTGAGTGCGAGAAGATGAATTCGAGCGGTTCAGTCGTCGCTAAGAGCTCCGACTTCAGTCGCAGGATTTTGTCGAAGATTTCCTGGTTGCTGGCCATCGACCGCTTGTCGTCGGTGAACTTCCCTTCCCCGGTTTGAGCGAAGTAGCCACCGTGCACGTCAGCGGTGTTGGTCGGAGCCTTACCGTATTTCTTCTGATACTGTTCACGATACTCTTCCTCGAAGATCCGGCGAATGATGCCGTCCTCGGCTACGTAGTTAGCGACCCGGTCGATGAAGAACAGCGCCAATGGCTTGATCCCGAGCGGCAGCACGCGATCCTTGTGCTTGAAGTGTGACTGGATCGCGCGGCGGATTTGTTCGCGGAAGATCGTTTCCTTGTCGGTGCCATGCTGTCCGCCCTCAGTGATTTGCTCGCCGTTGGTGAACTTGATGTACCCTTCCCCATCGAAGATGTCGGTCGAGCCGATGTCTTCGACGACCCACCCGTTGTAGACAGGGTTCTTGGTTTTGTCCTCGAGATCGTCGCCGCGCTTCAGCTTGAAGGTCTTGGCCTTGAAGTCGCCCCCGGCCAAGCGCGCGTTCAGAACGACACTTGCGGTCGGTTCCTGCGCGGTCAGGTTGACCTTCTTGAAAACGATCGAGACGTTGCTCTGCGTGTTGCTTTCGTGGATCGAAAGCACGGCGATCTTTTTCACCAGGCCGCGGTTGTATGCGTCGTATGGTGTCAGCTGACAGATGACATTCTTCGGCACCTTGTGGGTGGCAGAGTAGCGCAGCTTGAAGAGCGGATTGAAGGCAGCGATCCGCTTCTGCATGTTCTCTGTGTCCATCCCCTCTTGGGGTTCGTCGATGATGATCACCGGCTGCACTGCCTGCAGCATCTCGAGCAGGTTGCCGCCGTCACGATCTTCGTCGTTGATGACCTTCTTGTCGGAGTCGAATGCTTGCTTGACCATCACCATGATCGAGAGATGGTTCGAGACACAGAATGATCGCACCTGCGGCAGCTTCTTGCTGTCATACTCGATGACCTCCGCGACCGTGCTGTACAGCTCTGAGAAGTGCTGCTTGGTGTCGTTCAGCTGGGCAAGCGTCCCTTCCCGGATTGCGACGCTTGGCACGATGATGATGAACTTGTGTAGCCCATAGCGACGATTGAGCTCGAAGATGGTACGCAGGTAGACGTAGGTCTTCCCGGTGCCCGTCTCCATTTCGATCGTGAAGTCCGGCTCTTCAGTGCCTGCCGGTTCGGTAATGCCAGCTTCCGCGGCGATGCGCTTCGCGTTTTCGATCCATTGCTCACGCGGGAGCTTGAGCACGTTGCTCGACACTTCCCCATTCCAAAAGCGCTCTTCCGGGTGCGCAAGTGGCGCACCTTCAAAGACGCCAACCGTGGCGTTGATAGCTTCGCGCTGATGATCGAGATTGGGCTCGAAATGAAACTTCATACTGTTCGTTATTCTCGCAGGAGGGAAATTACTGAGTGCCCGACATTGCCGATGGCTTCAAGAAGCCATTTGCCAGCAGGATCGCCGCTAACTCATTGTACACTCTACCACCGATCCCATTTTTTTCGAGCGCAGGCGCCCGACGACATGTGTCGGCATGACGGCGCCTGGCGACACCGCGACAATCATGCGCCATCCAGATCGTCATAGTAGACCATCGCAGGCAGGTGTCGCCGCTGGTGCAGGATACGCAAAACGACAGGCTCGCCGCCTGCCGCGTCAACGGGTGAAAAGAAGATGATGTGTCGGCCGCTGTTGATCGAGCGCATCCCTTTCCGGAAGAGGTCGCGACTGCGCCCCGACATCGGATCAGCTTCAATCTTCTCAAACGCACGCACCAGGTCGCGATAGTAGTCGAGCCACTGCGCCCTCCCCCATCGTTCCAGTGTGTATGTGCGGATGTCTTCGAGATCCTGTCGCGCCAGGTGCGAGAGCTTCAGCGTCATACAGATTTATGACGTGTAGGCGTCAGGTTCGAACGCTTTCGGATCGAAGTCGGAAAAGCTGCCGCCCTCAGCAGCTGCCGCGGCATCCTCAAGATCAGCCTTCAATGCGTAGAACTGTCGAGCACCGTCCTTCTCCATCAGGAGGCGGATTCCAGCACGCACGACCTCACTCGTGTTGGCGTAGGCGCCAGTCTTGATCTGCCCCTGCACATATTCCTGCATGGGCTCTGTCAGATGAACGTTTGGCATGCGCTTTCCTTTCATATGCTCAATCGTAGCAGATACTGACATATGGCGTCAAAGCGCTTGCGCGCCAAGTCATCAGAATCTGCGGCGATGTCGTCGCTTCAGCGACACCCACCACGGCAACCAAAAATACCCGGCACCCCTCCCCGGCACACTGCCTGCAAATCGCTCCATGATACCAGCCGGTCAAGGGCACGCCGCTACCGCGTCGACCCGTTGACGACGGCCGGTGTGTCGCGACTGGCGAGGCAGCGATGCCTTGCCGGTCGACATTACCAGCCACCTAACCCACCAAGCTATGAGCTATCTCACAAACCTTGGCGAGACGCTGGCCACAAAGCTCAGCGCCTTGCCCAAGGCAGAGCGTGACGAGCTGATTGCCTTCGTACAGTCGGAGGTTCTCACCTCCTATCGCAACGGCCAGAACGCAGGCGACAAAAAACGCCCGGCCCAAGATCGGGACGAGCGTTCTTCGACGCGACCGCAACCGCGGCGCAATTACAAACGACGCTAACATCTTACCATCGTATGAAATTACTGACCAACGAGCTGCGCCAATCATTGCCCCCCATCGGGGCGGGTGACGACCCGAACGTGGTGGCGATGGCGCGGGTGAAGTTCTTCACCCCCGATAGCTCTTGGACGTGGTACGCGTCCGAATTCGACGGCGACGACATCTTCTTCGGCGTTGTCGACGGCTTCGAGGTCGAGTTCGGCTGCTTCAGTTTGCGAGAGCTGCAATCGGTTCGCGGCGCCCTGGGGTTGCCGATCGAACGCGATTTGTACTTCACGCCCGTGCCGCTTGGTGAGCTCTACAAAGAGCTGACCGCGCGACGTCGCGTGTACTAGCTCCGAAGGCACGACACCCCGACAGACGGAAGTCTGTCGGGGTGTTTGTGTGGTTGTCGACCAGGGAGGGGCGCTCCCACCAACCCCCTCCTCCGTGGCTTCGCCCCCCGAGTGTGGTTGCCGTGGTGGGTGTGCGCTGCGCTCGACTCCCCTACCCCTTGCGGCGTAGGTCGAGCAGATCCTCTGGTGTGACCGAGAGTCCCTTGTCTTTTAACGCGTCGAGAATGAATGCGCGCATCGTTACGTCGGCGTCAGCTGCGAGGTGCTGCAGTTCCCGCCGCAGGCTTTTGCGCAGGCCGAAGGAAAACTGGACGATCGGCTCTGCCGGAGCGGCGGGCTGCGTTTGCGCACGCGGTGCTGCCCCGACATTCTGCGTCGGGTACGATGATGCAACCGGCGTCAGTGATGCCGCGACACTACGGAGATCTTTTTTGGCCATCTGCCCTGCCCTTCTCTATGGCAACATATTTTGCCAGGATACTATAAACCTATGAAGCGGTTTTCATAGCCATAAACGGAAGTGCGTCGAGTCTGGCAATATCGTCGAGCATTCCGCTGACCAGCTCTGCAGCGTGTCCGCTCTTCGGGGCTTTGCCGGTGAACGTCATCTCTTTGAATGCGACCAACCGGTGCAGCCTGGTTGGCAGCACGGTTAGCCCGCACGCCGCGAGCTCTTCTTCGACATGCCCGGCGATGATCGTCTTCGGTTGGTAGTCGGTCAACACGACGCGGGCACAGATCTCCTGTCGCGTCATGGCCGCGGCACTGGCAATCAGTTGGTTGGTTTTCGATGCCTCTACGATGTCGGCCGACGAGAGCTGGCATGGGATCAATACCAAATCGGCGCAGCCGATCGCGAAGACCGTCGCCTGGGTGGCAGCCCCCGCGGTGTCGATGATGACCAGATCATGGGTGTCCGAGAGGCGTTCCGCGAGCGGTATGATTTTGGTCTCATCTAGCTCGCTTTCAACCGTGATCGGATAGGTGGCGAACGTGCGCACCCAATCGCTCAGTGAATGGTTGTAGTCGGCGTCGATCATCGCGACGGTGTAGCCCCTCTCCGCGATGGTGCCGCCGATCAGTTGGGCGAGCGTCGTCTTCCCTGCCCCGCCTTTGCTGGTCGCTATGGTGATGATGCTCATGTGGCCTGCTCCTAGCCTCGCTGTTTTGCTGCTGAGTATGCCTACAAGTTGCTAGGTTCATCAACAGCTAGTTTGCGTGCTTGCTAGTTTCCTAGGAACATACCTGCCGACAGTGTCGCCGCGCTCATGGTAGAATGTCGGTATATGGAACAACCAGATTTTCGGCCGGATACATCCCCTGCCCCGACACCGTCGACACCGCCAGAAGACAGTCGCGACCACGTAGCCGACGTCCCGACGACGTCGGCTCACGACGCGGCGGCGTCGCGTCATCTCTATACCATGACAGTCGATGATGTGTCCGCGGAGCTCATCGCTTACGACCTGCATCGCGACAGTCGTACGATCCAGCGTTGGTGCAAGAGCGGAAAACTCAGGGCGATGATCGACCATGAACATGGTGATCGCTATCTCATCGACCCCGCGTCTGTGCGCGACATGGTGACGACATTGCTCGAGGAGCGCGACAGCCGTGGGCCGCGACATGCGACGCCGCCGCGACCGGATTACACGGGTGCCGGGACAGCGCCGCGTCATGACGACACCGCACCGACACAGTTCCAATTCACCCCGCGATACATGGCCGACAAAGAGCGCGACAACGCGACGGAAGCAGCGACAGCCGCCCCGACGTCGGAGGCAAGTCGCGACGAAATCGCGACACTGAAGCAGACGATTGCAGAGCTTGAAAAGGAGAAAGCCATGCTGTCTGTCGATAAGCAGGTGCGCGAGCATATGGTCGATTATCTGAAGGACAACTTCCAGAAGATGCTCGACCAGGCGCTCGATCGCACTGAGCAGCTGGGCAAGTTGCAGGCAGAGAACGCGCAGCTGCGCGCGTTGTTGCCGCAGCACACTGAGCGACAGCCAGATCAGCCGGATCAGCCGGACTACCGGCAATCGGAGGCGCCAACGCAGCCACCGCCATCTATGCACAACCGTACGCCGTGGGGCAGTGAATAGGTGTATAATTCGACTACGGGTATGGAGAATATTAAGCAAATCATCACGGAACGAAACATCGTCATAAAAGGTGCCGATGCGTTGACCGTGTCTGGTTTCACCCAGGTGCCGAATGCCATCCTGAAGTCAAAGCAGATCACCCCGGCTGCCAAGCTGACCTACGCCATGTTGCTGTCCTACGCGTGGCAGAACGACTATTGCTTCCCAGGACAGACCCGGCTGGCCAGCGACATCGGCGTGACCGACCGATCGGTGCGCACTTATCTCAAGGAGCTCGAGGAAAAAGGGTTGCTGAAGATCAAGCAGCAAGGGCAGGGGAGGCCCAACATGTACTACCTCGACCTGAAGGCGAAGCTGTTGATAACCTAACTGCTTCCAAACCAGACCGGAAAATATTTCCGGTCTAGACCGGAAAGAAACGACAGTTCCAGACCGGAAAATATTTCCTACTAATAATACCCAGTTGAAAAGACTAAGAAAATAATACTCAGTAGACTTTTTAAAAAGAGAAGATGGGGATATCTTCCTATCTCTCTAGGTTCCTAGGTTCGACATCGAAGAGGCTGGGCATGTCGACGATCTGTTCGATCTCTCCGGCGATCCGTGCCTTGCGGCCAACCTTGGGCCGCTGCAGCTCGGCATAGGCATCCTTTAACCCACCAATATCCTTGCGCCACCAGTACACCCGGATGTGGGTCACTTTGCGGCCACTCTTCTGCGGCTCGATCTTGCAGCCGAAAGAGGAGATCGCATTGATTTCATCAACGGCCGGGGTGATCGCCCGAAGCTTCAGGTTCGAGAAGGTGGACAACTTATCAGCCGGTACGCCAAGGAGCTCGCGGAACGCCTCGAGCTCGAAGTCCTCGAAGAACTTACTTTTCAGCCGTACCCGGCGAGCCAGTGCTTCATACAAGGCCAGGCCATACTTCGTGGTGAACGCGTGCATGACGGCCAGCTCAAGCTTGCCGAACACCGAGCTTTCCCGCAGCAACGGCACCAGGCGCTTGTCGAAGGAGTAGGTGAGGGTGCCATGCGCCCGATCAGGATCGCCCATGTCATTGCCACCGAGCAGCGCTACGCGACGGGTGGCGCCGTTTGGGAGGCGCACAGTGACGATGGTCTTCATCAGCGCCAGGATGCTGTCCTCGAGCCGCTCATTGCCCTTATGGGTGCCACGCAACTCGGACACACGGATTGTCCATTCCTGACCTTCTTTGCCCATATCAGGCCCAAAAGCATGACCGATCAGCTGGTTATACAGCCGCCGCGCGGCCAAGGTGAGGCCAGTGGCTCCGTCGATGTCGATCAATTCGGCAGGCTTGAGCATCTCGCCGGGCACCGGCGTGAGCTCGAGTGTCCGCAGCGGTCGATCTGAATCCTTACGTTCGGGGGGATTTTCTACCACGACTCACGCTCCAAGCCTTACATTACGCGGCACTCTACGTAATCGTAAGGGGTCGGGCAAGGGAAACATCTAGATGCTGCGTCTGGCCGAAAATATCCCCCAAGATGTAAGCGAACATCCCCCGAAACGTAAGCGATGATCCCCCCATTTGTAAGCGAACATCCCCCAACTTGTAAGAATATCGCTCGCAAGTCTCTGGTTCTAAAGCTAAAAATGGCTCCGAAGAAAGAAGATAGAATAAAATGAAGAAGACTACCCGGTTTGAAAATCGCCTGAGACAGGCAAAACCGGCTCAAAAACAGCCGAAATGGGGCAAAACCGATACACCCTATTGTTTTTGCATAGAAAAAGCGCAGAGAGCCATTTTCGGCCTCTGCGCATCCCCCCAAACGTAAGGGATAAGGATCAGTACTCGCTAGCAAGCATGGTGGTGAGTACGCGCGCTGTCACTGTCGGATCAGCGGGATCACTCGACTGGCCATCCAAAGCGAGGTTGTAATAGTCGATCTTGAAGAACACTCGATGTCCATCCACCTCGAGCGCCGCAAAGTCGTGTTCTCCATGCGGATCGTTCTCTTCAGTGAAGTCATCGAATGTCTGCACGGCGTGGACGACCTTTGGAATGGTTTCGTCCGGCAGACCAAGCATGTGAGTGCTGGACGTAATCTCCCCAAAACGGCTGGATGAATTTTCCCCAGTTTG
>JAFIEE010000074.1 GCA_020832705.1 Paracoccaceae bacterium | reverse complement strand
CCTGCGCCCGCGCCCCGGCGCGGGCGCTCTGCAGGCAACTTTGCGCGCGGCCCCGGGCAGGATCCGGGGCTGGCGTGCGCGGCACGGCGCGGTGCCCGGGATGGCCGCGCAGATTGTCGCCATGGCGGCGCGCGGTCATTCGGCGGTCGGTTTCAACCCTGCGCGGCTTGTGTGTGTGGCGACCCGTCCACCCGGCGGACGGGGGCGGGGTGGACCAACCGGCGCCGGAGCGGGTGCGCCGCTTTTGGGATGTGCCTCGGCGCCGTCGGCGATCACGATCCGGTCGCGTCCGGCCTCCTTTGCGGCGTAAAGCGCGGCGTCGGCGGTCTTGAGCAGACGCAGCACCGAATCGCCATGGCCGGGGTGGCCCGAAACGCCGCCCGAAACGGTGATCGGCGGCAGCATGTGGCCGTCATAGGCGATGCGCACGTCCCGCAGTATCCGCGCGAAACCATGGGCGAGTTCCAGCGCCGCCTGGCAGGCGGTATTCACGCACAGGATCACGAATTCCTCGCCCCCCAGTCGGCAGGGGCGGCAGTCGCCCTGGAAATGGATGCGCATCAGCGCGCCGACCTCGCGCAGGACGGTGTCGCCGGCATCATGGCCGTGGTGATCGTTGAACCGCTTGAAATGGTCCACATCCAGCGAGATCAGCGAAAGCGGCGCGCCGGTGTCGCGCGCGCGCGCCAGTTCGCGGTGCGCCGCGTCCAGGAACCAGCGCCGGTTCCACAACCCGGTCAGCGGGTCGCGCACCGATTGATCCTCGAGTTCCTGGCGCAGGCGGACATTGGCGATGGCGAGGCTGATCTGTTCGGCGCAGATCAGGCCCAGTTCCCAGCGGTGGCGCAATACCTGCTCGCGCATGTGCCGCAAGAGCCCGCCTTCCTCGAACCCGTCGAAGCGCAGGTGCAAGAGCCCGATGGTTTCGCCATGGGCGATGATGGGCAGGCAGAAGAAGGGCGGCGGCACGGCGCCATGCACATGGTCGCAGGCAAACTCGATCGCCTTCAGCCCGTAGCTGTAGGCGCGCCCGCGCCGCAGGGCCCAGCAATCCTCGGGCGCGATCCGGGCGGCGAAATCCTCGGGCGCGTTGCCCCAGCGTGCCGCCAGATCCAGGGTATCGCGCGAGTTGGCGTAGACATAGAGCGCGCCGTCGGCTTCGGGGATGAGCGTATGCATGGCGCGCTGCACCACCATCATCAACTCGTCCGAGGAGCGCGCGGAATAGAGCCATTCGCTGGTCTGGGCCAGCAACTGCCGCTCGGCCTGGCGCATGCTTTCGGTCTGGCGCATGCTCTCGTTCTGATCTTCGAGTTCCTTGCGCGCGGTGATTTCGCGCAGGGTCGAGACGAAATGGGTGTGCCGCCCCGTCGTGTCATGCACGGGCACGATATGAAGTTCGACCCAATAGGGTTTACCCGCGCGGTCGTAGTTCAGGATATCGCAGCGCAGCTCGCGCCTCTGGGCCTTGGCTTCCTGGATCTCGCGCACGGTGACGGGGTCGGTGTCCGGCCCCTGCAGGACAGCGCCCGGGTCCTGATCGCGCAGATGCTCCAGCGTGTAGCCGGTGAGTGCGGTGAAGGTGGCATTGACCCACAACGTGCGGCGATCGGCGTCGGTCACCACGACCCCGTCGCCGCAGTGGCGCAGGGCAAGCTCGGCGAACGAGGCGCCATCGGGGGCACTGTCATCGGCTGGCCCCGGCGGGAGCAGGCGCAACGGCGCCCGTGGGGCGGGGTCCGGCGCGGTGCACCCCGGATCGCGGCCATCCGCCACCACCCCGCCGGTGCCTCCGGGGTTGGGGGCCGCCGGGGCCACCCGCCCGGCACTGGCCGTCACGCAGCGCCGCGATGTCGCGGTGGTGCCCTCGGTTGATGTATCTGCAGGTCGTGCCGTGCTTTCCATGCCGGTTCCGCCGGGTGTCCCGCCACCTTGATAACCACCGGAAGTAAACAAACCCTTGCACTGCGGCCGGGCGGCCGGGCTGGCCATTCCCCGCACCCTGAGGTTAAGCTGGCGCGGACCATCGCGAGGGAGAGCCAGATGCTTGATGACAAGACCGATCTTGCGGCCATGCTGCGTGACCCGGACCTGCTGCGCACGCGCGGATTCATCGCCGGGGCATGGGTGGATGCCGACGACGGTGCCACCTTCGAGGTGCGCAACCCCGCGCGCGGCGACGTGATCGCGCGCGTGGCCGATTTCTCGCGCGCCGAGACCGCGCGCGCCATCGCGAGCGCCGACCTGGCCCGCACCGAATGGGCTGCGCGGACCGCCAAGGCGCGCGCACAGGTGCTGCGCCGCTGGCACGATCTGATGATGGAAAACGCCGATGATCTGGCCACCATCCTGACCGCCGAGATGGGCAAGCCGCTGGCCGAGGCGAAAGGCGAGATCGCCTATGGTGCCAGCTTCATCGAATGGTTCGGCGAGGAGGCCAAGCGCGTCTATGGCGAAACCATCCCCGGCCACCAGCCCGACAAGCGCATCAGCGTGATCCGCCAGCCCATCGGGGTCGCGGCCTCGATCACGCCGTGGAACTTTCCCAATGCGATGATCGCGCGGAAGGTGGCACCGGCGCTGGCGGTGGGCTGCGGTTTCGTGGCCCGCCCGGCGGCGGAAACGCCGCTTTCGGCGCTTGCCATGGCCGTGCTGGCCGAACGCGCGGGCGTGCCCGCCGGTGTGCTTTCGGTCATTCCGTCGTCGCGGTCCTCGGACATCGGCAAGGAGTTCTGCGAGAACCCGATTGTTCGAAAACTGACATTCACCGGCAGCACCGAGGTCGGACGCATCCTGCTGCGCCAGGCCGCGGATCAGGTGATGAAATGTTCAATGGAATTAGGTGGTAACGCGCCGTTCATCGTCTTCGACGACGCCGATCTGGACGCGGCCGTGCAAGGCGCCATCATGTCGAAATATCGCAACAACGGGCAGACCTGCGTCTGCGCGAACCGGATCTATGTGCAGGCCGGTGTGCACGATGCCTTTGTGGAAAAACTGACGGCAGCGGTGGAAGCGATGCAGGTTGGTGACGGGTTGGAAGCGGGCGTTGATCTGGGCCCGCTGATCAACGCCGACGCGCTGAGCAAGGTCGAGGACCATATCGCCGACGTGCTGGCCGGAGGCGGGCAGGTGCGCACCGGCGGGGCGCGGCACGCGCGGGGCGGCAATTTCTTCCAGCCGACCATCGTCACCGGCGTCACCGCCTCCATGAAGGTCGCGCAGGAAGAGACCTTCGGCCCGCTGGCGCCGATCTTCCGCTTCGATACCGAGGCCGAGGTGATCGCGCAGGCCAATGACACGATCTTCGGGCTGGCGGCCTATTTCTATGCCCGTGACGTGGGCCGGATCACCCGCGTGCAGGAGGCGCTGGAATACGGCATCGTCGGCGTGAACACCGGCATCATCTCGACCGAGGTCGCGCCCTTCGGCGGGGTCAAGCAGTCGGGTCTGGGCCGCGAAGGTTCGCGCCACGGAATCGAGGATTATCTGGAAATGAAATACGTCTGCCTGAGCGTCTGAGGCCCGCCTTGCGCTGAGGCCCGCCATCCGCAACTGACCGTGCTGCGCGGGTTTCTGCCGATGCCGACAGGCGAATTCGGCTGAAATCCGCGCAGGCCGCGCGCGGGTCGTGCGCTCTCGCGTTCCCGTGACCATATTGGCCTCAGGGGTCGCGGCGTGGTGACGCGGGGCCGGCCAGCAGGGACGCAAGCGGCGCCCGGCGGCAGCGACGGGGCGAAAGACGGTGACGGCAACAAACGGCAACGAACGGGCGCCCGGCGGCGCGGGGCGGGACACAGGGCTGGACAGCCTGCGCGCGCTGGTGCTGGCGGCGGTGATCGTCGTCAACATGCTGACCATCTCGGGGCTGGCCTATCTGACACCCGAAGCGCGGGCCGAGGCGCTGGGGAAGTTCGATCTGGCCCTGTGGCACGGCCTTGACATGCTGCTTGAAGGCAAGGCGCTGGCGGCGTTTTCCTTTCTGTTCGGGTTGAGCTTCAGCCTGATCCTGCGCAGCGCGACCGCCCAGGGCGAGGCGCCCGGGGTGCTGTTCCTGCGCCGCCTGCTGGTGCTGGCGGGGTTCGGCCTGTTCAACGCGCTGTTCCTGTTCTGGGCGGATATCCTGATGTCCTATGCCGTGCTGGGGCTGGTGCTGCCGCTGGCGGCGCGGTTCTCGCAGCGGGTGCTGGTGGGTGCGGGGGGCGCGCTGCTGGCCGCGGGGCCGGTGGTGCTGGGCCTTGGCGGCTTTTCCCGGCCCGAACCGGTGCCGCAGGGGCATATCGGGAACCTGGAAGCCTATGCCTCGCCCGCTTATGGCGACACCGTGCGGCAGAATCTGGACATGGTGCTGAATGCGACCGACGGGGTGGACAGCCTGTTGCTGATGCGGCTGTTCATGCTGTCGGGGCTGTTCCTGCTGGGGCTGGCGGCGGGGCGGTCGGGGCTGATGGCGCGCCCGGGTTGCGGCGCCAACGGGCGTTCGCCGTGGCTGCGCCGGGGGCTGGTGCTGCTGGCAATGGGGCTTGTCCTGCAATCGGGGGCCGGGGCCGGGGCGACCGTGATCGCGGCGCTGGCGGCGCTGCACGCGCCGGTGATGGCGCTGGGCTATCTGCTGGTGCTGGGGCATCTGCTCGGTCGTCCGGGTGCGGCGTGGGTGCACGGTGCGCTGGCGCCGCTGGGGCGCATGAGCCTGACCGGATACCTGATGTCGGCGGCGCTGGGCGGGGCGGTGTTCTATGGCTGGGGGCTGGGTCTGATCGGCCAGTTGGGCACCGCGCAAGTGCTGCTGGTGGCGCTGGGCATCGTGGCGTTGCTGGCGGGGTTCGCGCGGTTGTGGTTCGCGCGATTCCTGTTCGGCCCCTGGGAATGGCTCTGGCGGTCGCTGACCCGGCTGCAGGTGCAACCGCTCATGCGGCGGGGGGCCGGCGCGCAGGCGGCGGGGGCGCGGGCACCCGGCTGACAGCGCGGCGCGGGCCGCCGGTCCGTGCAGGTCACCAAACGGTCTGATCCATGTCATGATTGCGCCTGAAATGGTTAACATCCTCGGAACCTGACACGATGCAACGACCGTTTCGGGAAAGGACAGGACCATGCCTGCACGCAAGCGCTGGATTGGCTGGATCACCACGGAGAGCGCGGCGCTGACGCAGCCCTTGCCCTGGCAGCGCGCCGCCAGGCGGATACGGCGGGCCGAGCGTATCGGTGCCGAGCATATGGGCGCCGGGCATATGGGTGCCGGGCATATCGGTGCCGGGCGCGCCGGGGCCGCACTGGCCTGCTGACACGCGCCAGGCGCTGCGTCACCCGCGCGACCGCCCGCGCCCCGATGGGGTGGCGGCGATGGTGCGCCGATGCCCCCGATACCTCCGATACCCCCTGATCCCCCTTGCCGCGCCCCGAGCGCGGGCGTAAGCGGTCCGGATGCTTCCCTTCCGCTCGCATATGGCCGACGCGCGGCTGGTTCTGGCGCTGGGCCTGCCGCTGGCCGGCAGCCATCTGGCGCAGTTCGCGCTGCAGATCACCGATACGGTGATGCTGGGCTGGTATGGCGTGACCGACCTGGCTGCGGGCGTGCTGGGGGCGACGGTGTTTTTTACCCTGTTCATCCTCGGGTCGGGGATTGCCAATGCGGTGATGCCCATGGTGGCCACCGCAGCGGCGGAAGGCGACGATACCGAAGTGCGCCGCGCCACGCGCATGGGCCTGTGGCTGTCGATCGGCTACGGGCTGGCGGTGATGCCGCTTCTGTGGTGGTCGGAAGCGATCCTGCTGGCGCTGTCGCAGCCGCCCGACGTGGCGGCGCTGACGCAGGATTACCTGCGAATCCTCGTCTTTGCCATGGTGCCCGCGCTGGTGGTGATGGTGCTCAAGTGCTACCTCGCGGCGCTGGAGCGCACGCAGGTGGTGCTGTGGGTCACGGTGGCGGCGGTCTTCGTCAACATCGCTGCGAACTGGGTGTTCATCTTCGGCAACCTGGGCGTGCCGGAGATGGGCGTGCGCGGGGCGGCATTCGCCACCATCATCGTGCAGGTGGCCAGCGCGCTGGCGCTGATGCTGTATTGCGCCTGGCTGCCCGCCCTGCGCCGCTACACGCTCTGGGCGCGGTTCTGGCGGCCGGACTGGTCGGCGATGGCGCAGGTCTGGCGGCTGGGCTGGCCGATCGGCATCGCGCTGGTGGCCGAGGCGGGGCTGTTTGCGGCCTCGGCGATCCTGATGGGCTGGTTCGGCACCCGCGAACTGGCCGCCCACGGGATCGCGCTGGAAATCACGGCGGCGTTCTTCATGATCCACCTGGGGCTGTCGAACGCGGCGACGGTGGTGGTGGGGCGCGCGCGCGGGCGGGGCGATCACGATGCGCTGCGCCGCGGCGGGCAGGCGGCAGTGGCGGTGTCGCTGGTCTTCGCCACGCTGACCATGGGGGTCTATGTCGCTTTCGGCGCGCCGATGGTGGGGCTGTTCCTGGCGCCCGACGACCCCGAGCGCGCGGTGATCATTCCGCTGGGGGTGTCGCTCCTGCTGGTGGCGGCGTTGTTCCAGCTTGCCGATTCGGCGCAGGTCATGGCCATGGGGCTGTTGCGGGGGGTCAAGGACACGCGCGTGCCCATGTATATCGCCGCCGGGAGCTACTGGATCGCCGGATTTGGCGGCAGCTACCTGTTGGGTGTGACGCTTGGCTTCGGGCCGCAGGGCGTGTGGTTCGGGCTGGTGATCGGGCTGACGCTGGCGGCGGTGCTGCTGATGCTGCGGTTCTGGCGCGGGGCGGGCGCGGCGCGGCCCGTCGGCGCGCCCGGATAGGGCGCTGCGGCGCACTGGCCGCGATCGCCCTTCGGGGTGCCGGCATTGGCGCCCCGCATCGCCCCCTGTCCCGCGCACGGCCCGCGACCCCGGTGCCCGCGCTCCGTTTCTGACCGGGTGCCTCCGGGCGGGTGGTGCTCCCGCCCCCTGCTACCGCCGCAGGTTCCCTGCGACGGCACAGGCGTTGGGGCCGGGGGGGCGGCGCGCCCCCCCCCCCCCCCCCCCGCCCGGCCCAACGGGATGACGGACGCGCCAGCGGACGGAAGACGGGCGGGAGCTTCCCGTTCCGGCAGGGCGCACCGGCAGCGATATGGCCCGTGTCCGCACCTGTCCGGGTTGCCTTGCATTGCCCTGGCACCGCGGCTAGGGTGCGCGCCAATCGGGTTCGGGTGGCGGCTTCGGGCGGCGTCCGGGCCGTTTCCTCATGCCGGGGCGCCGCCACCGATGCGGTCCGCCGGTTCCACAGATTACAGGAGCCTCGATGTTCGTTTCCCCTGCCTATGCCCAGGACGCCGGTGCCGGCGGTGCCCTGATCTCGATCCTGCCCTTCATCCTGATCTTCGCGATCATGTATTTCCTGCTGATCCGTCCGCAGCAGAAGAAGATGAAGGAACACCGCGCCATGGTCGATGCCCTGCGCCGCGGCGATCAGGTGATCACGGCCGGGGGGCTTATCGGCAAGGTAACCAAGGTCAAGGAAGACGGCGAAATCGAGGTCGAGCTGGCCGAGGGGGTGAAGGTCCGGGTGGTCAAGCACACGGTGCAGAGCGTCGTATCCAAGACCGAACCCGCCAAGGAGTGAGGCTCCGCAGGCCGCCGCAGGCCAACGCAGGCCGCCGCGCGCCCGTGACCGGGGGGATCCCGGGTCGGGCGCCGCGACCGCCATCGCCCCCGGGGCATGCGCGGTGCCACGCAGGCGGCGGCGCGGGGATGATGACACAGGCGTGAGAGCGCCATCGCGGGCGCGGGGCTTGAGGCCACCGCGCCGGACCCTTTATATCCGCCGTGTCGGCGCGTGATTGCCCGGCGCCGCGACGGGAGACAACCGCCTCATGCTGCAAATTCCGGTCTGGAAGCGCATTCTGATCTGGGGCGTCTGTGCCCTGGGCATCCTGTTCTCGATGCCGAACCTGTTCTATGACCGGGTCGAGCGGCACAACGACGCCCTGGCCGCGGTCGAGGCCGGGACCGTGACCGCACAGGAAGTTGCCGACGAAATCGCGCTCTGGCCGTCCTTCCTGCCTTCGGCGCTTGTCAACCTGGGCCTCGATCTGCGCGGCGGCGCGCATCTGCTGGCCGAGGTGCGGGTCTCGGACGTCTATGCCGACCGGATCGATGGCATGTGGCCCGATGTGCGCGACGCGCTGCGCGACGAACGCGCCACGGTGGGCAATGTCCGGCGCATGCCGTCCGAACCGGGCGAGCTGCGGGTGCAGGTTTCGAACGCGGATGCCGTGGGCCGCGCCGCCGAGGTGGTGCGGCAACTGGCCCAGCCCACCCAGACCGTCACCGGATTCGGCACCGCCCGCGATCTGGATGTGCGCGTGGACGGCGCCGAGATCGTGGTCACCCTCTCCGATGCCGAACGTCAGGCCACCGACGAGCGCACCATGCGCCAGTCGCTGGAAATCATCCGCCGCCGGGTCGATGAGGCCGGCACGCGCGAACCCACCATCCAGCGCCAGGGCGCCGACCGGATCCTGATCCAGGTGCCGGGCATCGGCTCGGCGGCGGAGCTGAAGGAACTTATCGGCACCACCGCGCGGCTGACCTTTCATCCGGTGATCGGCACCACCTCGGACGGCGATCAGGTGCCGGAACCGCGCCAGTTGATCCATCCGTCCATGGATGAACCGGGCCGCTACTACATCCTGGAACAGCAGCCCGTGGTCACCGGCGACCAGCTTGTGGATGCCCAGCCCGCCTTTGACCAGAACAACCGTCCGGCGGTGAATTTCCGTTTCAACCCCGCCGGGGGGCGCGCCTTCGGACAGTATACGGCGGCCAATATCGGCAACCCCTTCGCCATCGTTCTGGACGGCGAGGTGATCTCGGCGCCGGTGATCCAGGCGCATATCTCGGGCGGTTCGGGGATCATCACCGGGCGCTTCACGGTCGACGAGACGACGCAACTGGCGGTCCTGTTGCGATCCGGCGCGCTGCCCGCCGAGATGGATTTCCTCGAAGAGCGCACCGTCGGCCCCGAACTGGGGCAGGACAGCATCGACGCGGGCCGGATCGCGGCCATGGTGGCCTTTGCCGCGGTGCTGCTGTTCATGCTGCTGACCTATGGCAGCTTCGGGGTGATCGCCAACATCGCGCTGCTTCTGAACGTGAGCATGATCTTTGCGTTGCTGTCGGCCATCGGCGCCACGCTGACGCTGCCCGGCATCGCCGGGATCGTGCTGACCATCGGCATGGCGGTGGATGCCACGGTGCTGATCTTCGAGCGCATCCGCGAGGAAATGCGATCCGCCAAGGGGCCCGCCCGCGCGATCCAGCTTGGCTATGAAAAGGCGCTCTCGGCCATTCTGGACGCCAATATCACCACGCTGATCACCGCGCTGATCCTGTTTGCCATGGGCTCGGGCCCGGTGCGGGGCTTTGCGGTCACGCTGGGGCTGGGGATCATCACCTCGGTCTTCACGGCGCTGTTCGTCACCCGGCTGATGGTGGTGATCTATTTCGAACGCGCGCGTCCCAAGACGCTTCTGGCCTGAGGAGGCGCCCATGCGACTGAAACTTGTCCCCGACCAGACCAGCATCGACTTCTTCCGCCACGTCCGCGTGACCTTTGGCGCCTCGGCGGTGGCGATGGTGCTGTCCATCGTGGCCTTTGCGATCATGGGCCTGAATTTCGGCATCGATTTCCGCGGCGGCACATCGATCCGGACCGAAGCCACGCAGCCGGTGGATATCGCGGCCTATCGTGACGCGATGAACCCGCTCAACTTCGGCGATGTGGCCATCACCGAGGTCTTTGATCCCGCTTTCGGGCCGGACCGCAACGTGGCCATGATCCGCATTCAGGCGCAGGAGGGGACCGAATCGGTCACGCCGGCGCAACTGGATGCGGTGCTGGCCGCGCTGCATGAGGTGGACCCGACCCTGAGCTTTGCCGCGGTGGAATCGGTGGGGCCAAAGGTTTCGGGCGAGCTGGTGCGCTCGGCCATCATCGCCGTGACTCTGGCGCTGGCGGCGGTGCTCTTCTACATCTGGTTGCGGTTCGAATGGCAGTTTTCCGTGGGCGCGGTGGCGGCGCTGGTCCATGACGTGGTGCTGACCATCGGCCTGTTTGCGGTGCTGCAGATCCGGTTCGACCTGGCGATCATCGCGGCCATCCTGACCATTGTCGGCTATTCGCTCAATGACACGGTGGTGGTGTTCGACCGGGTGCGCGAGAACCTGATCAAGTACAAGAAGCGCCCGTTGAAAGAGGTTCTGAACATCTCGATCAACGAGACGCTGTCGCGCACGGTGATGACCAGCGTGACCACGCTGCTGGCGCTGATCTCGCTCTTCGTGCTGGGCGGTGACGTGATCCGGGGCTTCGTCTTTGCCATGATCTGGGGCGTGATCGTGGGGACCTATTCATCGATCTTTGTCGGCGCGGCGATGATGCTGCGGCTGGGGGTCAAGCGCGACTGGTCGAAGAACGCGGCCGACAAGGCGGGGGCGCAATTCGGGGTCAAGGAGGGCTGATGCAGCTTTCGGAGGTCGATTTCGGGGCCGCCCAGCCGGTGGAAGGCTACGGGCCGGGGTTCTTCCGGATCGGCGGGCAGGCCCATGCAGCGCCGCTGCTGATCGCACCGGGGCTGGTCGCCGACTGGGGCGGGTATGCGGACACGGCGTCGTTGCTGGCGCTGGCCGGGCAGGTCGATGTGCTGTTCATCGGCACCGGGGCCGAGATCGCCCATGTGCCCGCCGCGCTGCGCGCGGCGCTGGAAGACGCCGGTCTGGGGGTGGAGACCATGGCCTCGCCCGCTGCCTGCCGGACCTATAACGTGCTGCTGTCCGAAGGCCGCCGCGTGGCGCTGGCGCTGATGCCGGTAGACTGAGCTGGCGGTTTCCAGGCGGTGCGCGCGTGCCGCGCGCAGGTCTTCTGGCGCTGCGCGCGGTCGGGGGGCGCTGCCCCCGTCGCCCGTTCCGGGCGACTCCCCCGGGATATTTGGGCACAGATGATGAGGGCAACGGCGCGCAATGGTCGGACGGATCCTGCACAGTGCGGCCTGCATGGCCGAGGGGGCGGCATGGCTGGCGGGGGCGGAGCCGCGGTTTGCCGAAGCCCTGGCGCGGACGGGTGTGCCGCCCTTGCGGCGACGGGCGGACGGGTTCGCGGCGCTCCTGTCGGCGATTGTCAGCCAGCAGGTGAGCGTGGCGGCGGCGCGCGCGATCTGGGCGCGGGTCGAGGGCGCGGGGCTGGTGACGCCCGAGGCGGTGCTGGCGGCGCAGGAGGCTGAGCTGCGCGCGGCGGGGCTGTCGCGGCAGAAGGTGCGTTATGCGAAGGCGCTGGCCGGGGCGGGGATCGATTTCGACGGCTTGCGCGCCGCGCCCGATGCAGAGGTGGTGGCGCGGCTGGTCACGGTGTCCGGCATCGGGCGCTGGACGGCGGAAATCTATGCGATGTTCAGCCTGGGCCGGGCGGATGTCTTTGCGCCCAATGATCTGGCCTTGCAGGAGGCTGCGCGGATGCTGTTCGTTCTGCCCGAGCGCCCGCGCGAGGCGGCACTGCGGGCAATGGCCGAGGCCTGGTCGCCTTGGCGTACGGTTGCGGCGGGTCTGCTCTGGGCCTATTACCGCGTGGAAAAGGAACGCGAGGGGGTGGCATGATGCGGGATTTGCGGTCGGGGCGGCGCGGGGTGGCGCAGGGCGCGGCGCACTCGGTGGTGGTCTTCGTGCATGGCTATGGCGCGGATGGGGCTGATCTCCTGGGACTGGCCGAGCCGCTGGCGCCGCATCTGCCGGGCACGGCATTCTATGCTCCGGACGCGCCGGAACGCTGCACCAACAACCCCATGGGCTATCAGTGGTTTCCGATCCCCTGGCTGGACGGGTCATCCGAGGCCGCAGCCCAGGCCGGGTTGTTGCGCGCGGCGGTGGACCTGAACGCGTTTGTGGACCGGGTGCTGGCGGATGAGGGCCTGCCCCCCGAAGCGCTGGCGCTGGTGGGCTTCAGCCAGGGCACGATGATGAGCCTGCAGATCGCCCCGCGCCGCGCCGCGCCCATCGCCGGGGTCGTGGGTTTTTCGGGGCGGCTGATGCGCCCCGAGGCATTGGCCGCCGAGACCGTCAGCCGACCCCCCGTGCTGCTGATCCACGGCGACGCCGATGAGGTGGTGCCGGTGCAATCGCTCCCCGAGGCGGCGCAGGCGTTGCAGGGTGCGGGGTTCGAGGTCTTTGGCCATGTCTCCAAGGGGACGGGTCACGGAATCGCCCCGGACGGGCTGTCGCTGGCGCTGGGTTTCCTGCGCGAAAGATTGCCGGAGGGCGGGGCGTGATCCTGACCGACGAACAGCGGCTGATCCGCGACACGGCGCGCGCCTTTGCCCGCGATGTGCTGGCCCCGGGGGCCGACGCGCGGGCGCGCGCAAAGGCCATTGAGCCGGATGTGCTGGTGCAGATGGGTTCGCTGGGGTTTCTGGGCATGACGGTGCCCGAGGACCTGGGCGGCGTGGGGGCGGATTATGTCGCCTATGCGCTGGCGTTGATGGAAGTGGCCGCAGGGGATGGCGCGGTCTCCACGGTGATGAGCGTGCACAATGCGCCTTTCAACGCGATCCTGCAGCGCTTCGGGTCCGCCGATCAGCAGGCGCGAGTGCTGCGCCCCGCGGCCGAAGGCGCCGTCATCGGCGCCTTTGCGCTGACGGAGCCGCAGGCGGGCTCTGACGCGTCAGCCATCCGCACGCGCGCCCGGCGCACAAATGCGGGCTATGTGATCGACGGCGAAAAGGTATTCATCACCAGCGGCCAGATCGCGGGCTGGGCGATCGTGTTCGCGCGGATGGAGGGCAGCAGCGGCAAGGACGGGATCACCGCCTTCCTGACGCCCACCGATGCGCCGGGCTATCTGGTTTCGCGGGTCGAGGACAAGCTGGGGCAGGATGCCTCGGACACGGCCGCTCTGCGGTTTGAGGGGCTGGAGATCCCCGAAGACCTGCGCATCGGCGACGAAGGCGCGGGCTACCGGATTGCGCTGTCGTCGCTGGAAACCGGGCGGATCGGCATTGCCGCGCAGGCGGTGGGCATGGCGCAGGCGGCGCTGGATATCGCGCTGGCCTATGCGCAGGAGCGCCAGAGCTTCGGCAAGCCGCTGGTCGCCCATCAGGCGGTGGGCTTCCGGCTGGCCGATGCCCGCACCCGGCTGGAGGCCGCGCGTCAACTGGTGCTGCATGCGGCGCGGCTGAAGGACGCGGGCGTGCCCTGCCTGACCGAGGCCGCGATGGCGAAGCTCTATGCCTCGGAGGCCGCCGAGACCATCTGCTCGGACGCGATCCAGACGCTGGGCGGCTATGGCTATACCGCCGATTATCCGCTGGGCCGGATCTGGCGCGACGTGCGCGTGTGCCAGATCTATGAGGGCACCTCGGACATTCAGAAGCTGCTGATCCTGCGCGGGATGACAGCGTGAGCGGGCCGAAGGGTCCGCTTGCGGGCCTGCGGATCATCGAGATGGCGGGGATCGGCCCCGCGCCCTTCGCCGCCATGATGCTGTCGGACATGGGCGCCGAGGTGATCCGCGTGCAGTCCCCGCGCGGCGGCGGGGATATCCCGCTGATGAACACCCGGTTCGACGTGCTGGCCCGCGGGCGGCGGTCCATGGCCATTGACCTGAAGGGTGCGGGTGCGGCGGCGGTGATGCTGGACCTGATCGCGCGCGCCGACGGGCTGATCGAAGGGTTCCGGCCCGGGGTGATGGAGCGGCTGGGCTTGGGGCCGGAACCGTGCCAGGCGCGCAACCCGGGCCTGGTTTACGGGCGCATGACCGGCTGGGGGCAGGACGGGCCGCTGGCGCCGTGCGCCGGGCATGACATCGACTATATCGCGCTTTCGGGGGTGCTCGGCGCCATGGGGCCGCGTGATGGCCCACCGGCGGTGCCGCTGAACCTGGTGGGCGATTTCGGCGGCGGGGGCATGCTCCTGGCCTTTGGCATGATGTGCGGGCTGTGGCATGCGCGGGCCAGCGGGCAGGGGCAGGTGGTGGATGCCGCCATGACCGAAGGGTCGGCGCTGCTGGCCGCCATGCTCTGGGGCTTTCGCGCCGGGGGCGCCTGGAATGGGGCGCGCGGCGCGAACCTGCTGGATGGCGGCGCGCCGTATTATGGCACGTACGCCTGCGCTGACGGCGGGTTCATGGCCGTGGGCGCGATCGAGCGAAAGTTCTGGGCCGAGTTCTGCGCCCGCATGGGGATTGACCCGGTGCCGGTGCAGGATGATCCGGCGCTCTGGCCTGACCAGCGCGCCGATCTGGCCCGGCGCTTTGCCGCGCACCCCCGTGCGCATTGGGAAGCGGTGTTTGCCGGTTCGGACGCCTGCGTGGCGCCGGTGCTGGACTGGGACACGGCGCCCGCCCATCCGCACAACGCCGCGCGCGGCGCCTTCATCGCGCCCGCGGGCGTGGTCCAGCCCGCGCCCGCGCCGCGCTTGTCAGCCACGCCTGCGCCGATGCCCGCGCCACCGGCGGCCGCCGGGGCGCATACGCGGGCGATCCTGACCGACTGGGGCATTGCGGCGGCGGTTGTCGATGATCTGGCCGCGCGCGGTGTGATTGCGGATAGTGATGGCGCAGCCGCCGGGGTGTGAATCCGGCATGGCGCGCGGCCGCGGACGCAGGACAGAGATGAGTCGGTGACATTGCCGCTGCGGGCATGCTAGCATGCGGGAGTCGTTATGTTCTGGTAGGGGATAGAGACCATGTACAAGGTTATGACCGCAGCCGTGCTGGCCGGTGCCATGAGCATCGCCGGATGCACGATGACCGATCAGGAGCGCCTGATTGCCGGTGGGATCGTTGGCGCCGGCGCCGGTCTGCTGACCGCCAGCGCCTTCGGGGCCAACAGCAACTGGACGGTCGTGAGCGTCCTGGCCGGCGCTGCCGTGGGCACGCTGGTTGCGCGCAACGCCCAGACCGGGGAATGCGCCTATTATGCCGGGACGGACGCGCAGGGGCGTGACCGTTACGAAGTGCGGCCCTGTCCGCGCTGACCTCCCCGGCCATGGACCGGATTTCGGCGCGTCCCCTGCGGGGCGCGCCGTTTCCATGCCTTTGCGGCGGCCGCCGGGCTGTCGGGCATTCCGGCATCGGCCCCCGCGCGGGCGCGACCACCGCTGGGAGCGCCGACGCCGAATCACTCTGGCGCCTGCGGTTTCTTCCGCGCGGGCGACGGTGCCGGAGGGCGCAGGGAGGCCATGCGGCGCCGGGACGGCGCGATCCGCGGCAGCGCAGCGAAGCGGGCATCTGCGGCAAGACCGCCCTCCGGCATCTGTCAGGTGCGGGGTTGGCGTGTTGCGAATGGGCATCTTTGTTGCCTCGGGTAGGGTTTTCATCCCTTTTATCAGCATATTGATCTGAATTCTGTAACCTGTCGTGCGCGTTGATTTCGCCGAGTGCCGGTCTGTACTGACCGTTGCTGCCGTGTGCCGGTGCGATGGTGCCGCCGTTCGGGGCGCATGACTGCCCTGTCGGCACTGGTCCCGGGCAAGGTGTTGCGCTAGGATGCTGCGGTGCAGCGTGACGCGGCGGCCTGCGGCTTCAGCCGCGCGCGCCACGGCTTCAGCCTGGAGGGCGACGCATGGCCAAGGGAAAGATCATCACCATCGCCCAGCAGAAGGGCGGGGCGGGCAAGACCACGCTGGCGGTCACGCTTGGCGTTGCGCTGGCCCGCGAGGGGCTGCGCGTGGCGCTGCTGGACACCGACCCGCAGGGTTCGCTCGGGCGGTGGTTCATGACCCGGCGCGCGGCGCTGCCCGATCCGGGGCTGGCCTTTGGCACCGCCTCGGCCTGGGGCGTGGGGTATGAGTGCGAAAAGCTGCGCGGCGAGGCAGACGTGGTGATCGTCGACACCCCGCCCAAGGCCGATTCCGACCTGCGCCCGGCGCTGCGCGAGGCCGATCTGGTGCTGGTGCCGGTGGCCAGTTCGCATGTGGACCTCTGGGCGACCGAAGGTGTGCTGGACCTCGCGCGCCGCGCGGGGAAGCCGGCGCTGATCGTGCTCAACCGGGCGCGGGCGCGCACGCGGCTGGGGGCCGAGGTGGCCGCGGCCGCGCAGGAGCTGGACGCGGAACTGGCCGAGGTGCAGATTGCCAACCGGGTGGTTCATGCCCAGAGCCTGGGCGCCGGGCTGTCGGCGCTGGAAGTCGGTGGCGGTGCGCCGGTGCGCGCCGAGATCGCGGCGTTGTGCACGCTGGTGCGCGCGCGGCTGGGCATATGACGCGCGCGGCCGCAGGCGTGCGGCGGTGCCGTATCGTGGCGGCATGATCCCTGCGCGGAAGCCGGGTCGGGGGGCGGGGGGCTCCCGCCCGTGTTACGTCGGGGGACGCCGCCCGCAAACCCTTGGGGCGGGCGGCGCCCCCCCCCGGCCCGCCGCCGCCGGCCTCCGGTTGGGCGGGGGGGCGCCGCGGGCCGGCGCGCGGCGCCGGGCCCAACGCCTGTGCCGTCGCAGGGAACCTGCGGCGGTGGCAGGGGGCGGGAGCGCCCC